>NZ_CP015118.1:4874739-5179411 GCF_002116905.1 Piscinibacter gummiphilus | reverse complement strand
ACCCGGCCCACGGCGGCGGCAATGTGGGCCTGCTCCGGTCGCTGCCCCGCCTCGGCTGGTGGCTGCGCGACGTGGATGCGGACTGGATCAACGCCCACTACCTGACCTCGCACGGCACGCTCGCCTGGCTGGCCAAGCGCCTGTGGCGCCTGCGCGCGCGGCTCGTGGGCTCGGCGTGGGGCAGCGACATCCTCGTGACCCCTGCACGCTCGACGCCCTACCGCGTGCTGACCCGCCGCGTGCTGCGGGCCTGCGCCGTGTGCACCAGCGACTCGCTGCACATGACCTCGCGCATGCAGGCCCTCGGCGCGCGGGACGTGATGACCTTCCCGTTCGGTCTCGACACGCTGCCGCCGGCCCCGCCGGCGAAGGACCCGTGGCTGTTCTACGCGAACCGCGGCCTGGAGCCGATCTACCGTCCCGAGCGCGTGCTGGCGCTGTTCGCCCAGGTGCTGCGGCACCGCCCGGAGGCCCGCCTCGTGGTGGCGAACGACGGCTCGCTGCGCGAGTCGCTGGAACGCAAGACGCGCGACCTCGGCATCGACGAGGCCGTCACCTTCACCGGCCGGCTCGACGCCGAGTCGCAGGCGCGGTGCTATGGCCGCGCGCAGTGGTACGTGAGCCTGCCCGGGAGCGATTCGGTCGCCGTGTCCGTGCTCGAGGCGATGGCCCACGGCTGCGTGCCGCTGCTGAGCGACCTGCCGGCCAACCGCGAGCTGGTGCGCGACGGCGACAACGGCCTGATCGTCACGGACCCGGCCGCGCCACCCGCCCTCGAACCGCTGCGCGAACGTGCCGCCGCCATCGCCGCCGCCAACCGCGACTGGGTGGCGCAGCACGCCCTGTTCCCACCCGCCGTGGCGCGCCTGCTCGACCGCCTGAAAGAATTCCCCCCGGCATGAACATCCTGCTGCTCAACCATTACGCCGGTTCGCCGCGCCACGGCATGGAGTTCCGGCCGTACTACCTGGCCCGCGAATGGGTGCGCGCCGGGCACCGGGTGCAGATCGTCGCCGCGTCGTACTCGCACGTGCGCGCACGCCAGCCCGAGGTGGTCGGCGCCCCGGTGGACGAGGTCATCGACGGCATCGCCTACCGCTGGTGGCCCGTGCCGGCCTACGTGGGCAACGGCGTGGGCCGCGTGCGCAACATCGCCACGTTCCTCTGGCAGGTGTGGCGCGACGCGCGGCGCCAGGTCGAGGCCTTCCGGCCCGACGTGGTGATCGCGTCGAGCACGTACCCGATGGACATCTGGGTCGCCCGCCGCCTCGCGCGGCTCGCGAAGGCGAAGCTCGTGTACGAGGTGCACGACCTGTGGCCGGCCTCGCCGGTGGAGCTGTCGGGCATGTCGCCGCGGCACCCGTTCATCGTGATGTGCCAGAAGGCCGAGAACGACGCGTACCGCGACGCCGATGCCGTCGTGTCGATGCTGCCGAAGGTGGCCGGCCACATGGCCGCGCACGGGCTCGACCTGGCGAAGCTGCACATCGTGCCCAACGGCATCTCGCCCGAGGAGTGGGCGGGCGACGCGCCGCCGCTCGACGCCGCCGTGCGCGAACGCATCGCCCGCGAACGTGCGGCCGGCCGTGCCATCGTGGGCTACGCGGGTTCGCATGGCGAACCGAACGCGCTCGACGTGCTGCTCGACGCCGCCGCCACGATGCGCGACGAGCCGGTGTCCTTCGTGCTGGTGGGCGACGGCCACGAGAAGCAGCGGCTCGCCGCACGCGTGGCGGCCGAGGGCCTCGACCGTGTGGTGATGCTGCCGCCGGTGCCGAAGGCGCAGATCCCGGCGCTGCTGGCCGAGTTCGACATCGCGTACATCGGCTGGCAACGGGTGCCGCTGTACCGCTTCGGCATCGCGCCGAACAAGCTGATGGACTACATGATGGCGGGCCGGGCCGTGCTGCATTCGGTGGAGGCCGGCAACGACCCGGTCGCCGAGGCCGGCTGCGGCCTGACGGTGCCCCCCGAATCCGCGCCGGCCGTGGCCGACGGGCTGCGCCGCCTGCTGGCGGCGAGTCCGGCCGAGCGCGCGGCGATGGGCGAACGCGGCCGGGCGTTCGTCCAGGCCCACCACACCTACCCGGTGCTCGCGGACCGGTTCCTGAAGGCGGTGACATGAAAGCAGAGCGGCCATGAACGAACCCGAAGCGGTCGCCGAACGGTACGCGCGGCGCACGGCGGGCGACCGCTACAGCCTCGTGCGCCCCGACGTCTGGCAGACCGTGCACGAGCGGCAGCGGGCCATGCTCGGCTTCTTCGCGCGCGAGGGCCTCGGCGACCTGTCGGCCGTGCGTCTGATGGAGGTGGGCTGCGGCGCCGGCGGCAACCTGCTCGAGTTGCTGCGCGCCGGGTTCCGCCCCGAACACCTGAGCGGGGTCGAGCTGCTGGCCGACCGGTTCGCCGCGGCCCGGGCCGTGCTGCCGCCGTCGCTGGCGCTGCACGCCGGCGACGCGCTGCAGCTGGAGGTGCCGGCCGCGTCGCTCGACATCGTCTTCGTCTCCACCGTGTTCTCGTCGCTGCTCGACGACGGCTTCCAGCAGCGCCTGGCCGACACGATGTGGCGCTGGGTGCGGCCCGGCGGTGCGGTGCTCTGGTACGACTTCACGGTGAACAACCCGCGCAACCGCGACGTGCGCGGCGTGCCGCTGTCGCGCGTGCGCGCGCTGTTCCCGCACGGCCGCATCGCCACGCGGCGCGTCACGCTCGCCCCGCCCATCGCCCGCACGGTGACCCGCCTGCACCCCGCGCTCTACACTCTCTTCAACACCCTGCCGGTGCTGCGCACGCACGCGCTGTGCTGGATCGCCAAGCCCTGATCGCCATGTCTTCCTCCGAACTTCCCTTCCTGCCCTTCGCGCTCCCCGACATCGACGACGAGGACATCGCCGAGGTGGTCGACACGCTGAAGTCGGGCTGGATCACCACCGGCCCGAAAACCCGCCGGTTCGAGGCCGACTTCACCGCGTTCCTCGGCGACCCGTCGCTGCAGTCGATGGCGGTGAACTCGGCCACGGCCGGCCTGCACCTCGCGCTGGAGGCGCTGGGCATCGGCCCCGGCGACGAGGTCATCACCACCACGCACACGTTCACCGCCACGGCCGAGGTGGTGCGCTACCTCGGTGCCGACGTGGTGCTGGTCGACATCGACCCCGCCACGCTGAACCTCGACGTCGACGCGGTGGAAGCCGCCATCACGCCGCGCACGAAGGCCGTGATCCCGGTGCACTTCGGCGGCCTGGCCGTCGACATGCCGCGCCTGCTCGCGCTCGCGAAGCGCCATGGCCTCAAGGTGGTGGAAGACGCCGCGCACGCGCTGCCCACCACCGTGGGCGGCCGCCTCGTGGGCACGCTCGACTCCGACGTCACGGTGTTCAGCTTCTACGCGAACAAGACCATCACGACGGGCGAGGGCGGCATGGTCGTCACGCGCGACCCGGCCATCGCCAAGCGCATCCAGGTGATGCGCCTGCACGGCATCAGCCGCGACGCGTTCGACCGCTTCCAGTCGAAGGCGCCCAGCTGGTATTACGAGGTCATCGCCCCGGGCTTCAAGTACAACCTGACCGACATCGCCTCGGCGCTCGGCCTCCACCAGCTGCGCAAGGCGCAGCGCTTCCAGCAGCGCCGCGCGGCCCTGGCGGCCCTCTACGACGAGGCGCTGGCGGGCCTGCCCATCGTGCTGCCGCCGAAGGCGCCGGCGGGCGACGTGCACTCGTGGCACCTGTACCCCATCCGCCTCGGCGACGCGGTGGCCGTGCCACGCGAGACCGTGATCGAACGCCTCTTCGCCGCCGGCATCGGGTGCAGCGTGCACTACATCCCGCTGCACCTGCAGCCCTACTGGCGCGAACGCGGCGGGCTGCGGGCGGAGCAGTTCCCGCATTCGCAGCACGCCTATGAGCGCAGCCTGACGCTGCCGCTCTACACCCGCATGGCCGACGGCGACGTGGCCCGCGTCGCCGCCGCGCTGCGCGCCGCCATCGCGTGACCATGGCCAAGCGGTGCTTCGACGTGCTGCTCGCGGGGCTCGGGCTCCTCGTGCTTTCGCCGCTGCTGCTCGCGCTCGCCGCCTGGATCAAGTTCGACTCGCCCGGCCCCGTGTTCTACCGCCAGGTGCGCGTGGGACGCGGCGGCCGCCCGTTCCGCATCCACAAGCTGCGCACGATGGCCGATGCGCCCGCGGGCGCCGGACCGGAGATCACGGTGGGCGCCGACCGCCGGATCACGCGGGCCGGCCGCGTGCTGCGGCACTACAAGCTCGATGAACTCGTGCAGCTGATCGACGTGCTCAAGGGCGACATGAGCCTCGTGGGCCCGCGTCCGGAGGTGCCCCGCTACGTCGCGTTGTACCCGGCCGACGTGCGCGACCGGGTGCTCAGCGTGCGTCCGGGCATCACCGACCCCGCATCGCTCGAGTACCGCGACGAGGCGGCCGTCCTCGCCGCCGCGGCCGACCCCGAGGCCGAGTACGTCAACGTGGTGATGCCGGCGAAACTCGCGCTCGCCGTCCGGTACGTCGAGCAGGCCTCGCTCGCCACCGACCTGCGGCTGATCGGCCGCACCCTGCGCCTCGTGTTCCTTCCATGACCTCCTCCCTCACGATCTGGCACCGCCTCGACGGCTTCCTCGCCCGGGTGCGGCCGCACCGCCAGCCGCTGTCGCTCGCCGTGGACGGCCTGATGGTCGCGTTCAGCTGGAACGTCACCTACCTGTTCCGCCTCGGCTTCGAGCGCTGGCTGTCCGCGCGGCCCGGCTACGACGGGTGGGTGATGGCCGGCGTGATCGTGGTGTACCTCTCGGTGTTCGCGCTCGCGGGCATTCCCCGCGGCATGTGGCGCTTCGCGGGCTTCGGCGAGGTCAAGCGGCTCACCATCGCGTGCCTCGTGGCCGGCGCGGTCTGCGCCATCGCGGTGTCGATGGCGCAGCTGCACCAGGTGCCCCGCGCGGTGCTGGCGCTGCACCCCTTCATCGCGCTGATGGCCGTGTTCGGCGTGCGCATCGCGTACCGCATGCTGTACGAGCAGGCGCGCTCGCGCATCACGGGCAGCGACACCGAGGTGCGCCGCGCCATCGTGATGGGCGCGGGCGAGGCCGCCAAGCGGCTGCTGGCCACCATCCACCAGCAGGGCTGGATCGTGCTCGGGCTGCTCGACGACGACCCGGCGAAGCAGGGCGCCCGCATCGGCGGCGTCGAGGTGCTGGGGCCGCTGGCCGACGTGGGCCGGCCCGACGTGATCGCCGGGGCGACCCACGTGATCGTCGCGCTGCCCGGGTCGTCCGCGGCCCGGCGCCGGCGTGCGGTGGACCTCGCGGCGTCGGCCGGCCTGCCGGTGCTGACCGTGCCGTCGATGAGCGAACTCCAGGACGGCAGCGCGCGCATCGAACGCGTCCGCACCATCGAACCGGAAGACCTGCTCGGCCGCGAGCCGGTGGTGCTCGACGAACCCGGCGTCTCGGGCCTGATCTCGGGCAAGACGGTGCTCGTGACCGGCGCCGGCGGCTCCATCGGCTCGGAGTTGTGCCGCCAGATCGCGCGCTACGGCCCGTCGCGCCTCGTGCTGTTCGAGCAGAGCGAGTTCGCGCTGTACCAGGTCGAGCAGCAACTGGCCGAACTCCATCCGCACCTGCCGCTCGTGCGCCTGATCGGCGACGTGAAGCAGCTCCCGCAGATCGAACACGCCTGCCTCGCGCACCGCCCGCAACTCGTGGTGCATGCCGCGGCCTACAAGCACGTGCCGCTGATGGAGGACGAGAACGCCTGGCTCGCCGTGAGGAACAACACGCTCGGCACGTGGCACGCCGCGACGGCCGCCGCGCGCTGCGGCGCCGAACGTTTCGTGCTGATCTCGACCGACAAGGCGGTGAACCCCACCAACGTGATGGGCGCGAGCAAACGCGCGGCCGAGATGGTGCTGTCCCACATGGCCACGCAGGACCACGCCACCTCGTTCGTCGCGGTGCGTTTCGGCAACGTGCTGGGTTCGAGCGGCAGCGTCATCCCGAAGTTCAAGGAACAGATCGCCAAGGGCGGCCCGATCACGGTCACCCACCCGGAGATCACCCGCTACTTCATGACCATCCCCGAGGCCGCGCGCCTCGTGCTGCAGGCGGCGGCGCTGGCCGGCAGCGGCGAGGTGTACGTGCTCGACATGGGCGAGCCCGTCAAGATCGTCGACCTCGCGCGCGACCTGATCCGCCTGTCCGGCCACCGCGACGGGGAGATCCCCATCGTGTTCAGCGGCCTGCGCCCGGGCGAGAAGCTCTACGAGGAGCTGCTGGCGGATGCGGACGACACGCTGGCGTCGAAACACCCGCGGCTGCGCATCGCGCGGCTGCAGGAGCGGGCGGGGGACGACTGGATGCAGGCGCTGCTGGCCTGGCTCGACAGCGTGGATGGGGCCACCGAGCCGGCGGCGTGCCGGCGGGCGCTCAAGCGGTTCGTGCCGGAGTACGACGCGCGCTGAATCCGCTCAGCGGTGGCGGCGGAACACCATCCAGCGGGGCGTCTTGAAACGCACGATGCGGGCGTAGAGCCACACGTACGCGATCACGAAGGCCAGCAGGAACCACGACAGGATCGCCGTGCTGTTCCACCACAGCACGCTCGGGATCACCGAGGTCAGGCACAGCAGCCACAGGTACGGCGACGTCATCGAGTTGCGGCGCGTGAGGCGCCGGCGCTCGAGGTTGTTCTGCAGCGTCCAGCGGATCAGGCGGCGGTGGATCAGCGTGTGCAGGTGGATGCCGTCGGGCGCCGCCGTGGCCACGCCCCGCACGAACTTGCGCCGGTACATCGTGAAGATGGTCTCGAAGATGGGGTAGGCGCAGAGCAGCAGCGGGAAGATGGGCGAGACGTTGGCGTTGCGGTGCACGAGCAGGATGCCCAGCTCGGCCAGCAGGAACCCGAGCAGGTAGGCGCCGCCGTCACCCAGGAAGATCAGGCCCGCGGGGAAGTTCCAGACGAAGAAGCCCAGCACGGCGCCCGCCGTGATGAGGCAGGCCGTGAAGACGAAGGTGTCGCCCACCTGGAACGCCACGTACGCCATGGCCAGGATCATCATGAACACGCACATCGACGCGAGGCCGTTGAAGCCGTCGATGATGTTGATGGCGTTGGCGACGCCGGCCACCGTGAACAGCGTGAGCGCGACGGCGAACGGGGTCCAGGGCAGCAGCAGGTCGAGTCCGGGGATGTGCGTCCGCAGGATGAGCCCGTTGAGCAGCCAGGCTGCGAGGCCGGCTGAGACGGCCGTGGCCAGGAGTCGCCAACGGGGCGTGACTTTCTTGGTCAGGTCTTCCGCGATGCCGGCGCCGAACGCCGGTAGCGCGCAGGCCATCAGCAACCAGATGGAGGGAGCGAAGGGCGCGTGGTTCATCTCGGCGACGATCGCGCCGGCCACCAGGCCGAGCATGACGCCGATGCCACCCACGCGGGGGACGGGACGCGCATGGAATTTCTGGACGCCGCGCAGGTCATGGTCGGCGAACAAGTTCGCGAAACGTACCGATGATCGCATCGTTATCAAGGTGGCAAACAGGCCGGCTAGAAAACAGCTGGTGAAATAGATCATGGACGCGGGCAGTTGATACAGCCTGATTCGGCCGTCCTGGAACAACCGGTACGAATCGAAGCTCGCATTGTGACGCCAGTGCCCGGCCGAGCAAGGGCGAACGAGGGCAAATCGATCAGGAATTCGGATGCCGGGCGCGGCGATCCAGGGTGACCCGCCAGAACGCCCGGGATGTCCAGACCTTCAGCAGGCTTTCGACGTGCCAGCGCAGGTACTTGAAGGCGCGATGGCTGTCCCGTTGCGCATCGTGGATGGCACTGGCGGCGGCCACCGGCGCCAGCGCGTAACCTGCGGCATAGACCCTGGCGCACAGGTCGTAGTCCTCGCAGTAGAGGAAGAAGCGTTCGTCGAAGCCTCCCACGGCCCGGAAAGCGTCCGCCCGCGCCAACAGGAACATGCCGGCGAGCCAGTAGAACGGCTGGCCGGCCACCGCAGGCTGGTCGACCTGCAGTGCCAAGCGGTGTCCGCGGCTTCGCCGCAGCAGCGAGGGGAGGGTCAGGTTTCCGCGCACGGCGTCCTCGGGCCGGCCGGACGAACCGACGATGGTTGGCGCGACCAGCGCGAGCCGGGGGTCGGCCGATGTGGCCGCCTCCAAGGCCGGGAACGGGTTCCGAGGGAGGCGCAGGTCGGGATTCAGGATCCCGAACCAGGCCGTGTCGTCGCGGCATTGCTGGAAGGCCGCGTTGTGGTTGGCGCCGAACCCCTTGGGCTCGGCGTTGTGGATGACGTCGATGGACAGGGGAGGGTAGGCCTGCGGGTCGAAACGTGCGTCCGGAACGTTCAGGGTGACGATCACGCGGAGCGAGCTGGCTTCGGGCAGGGCCGCCAGGTCACCCAGCAGGGCGGGAAGCAGGGCGGTGTGGCCGTGGCTGATGATCGAGAGGGTCAGGTTTCTCAAGGCACAGGGTCCGGAACGAAGGGAGGGCGCCCCGCCGGCCGATCCGGCGCTGAAGGCGTGCACACGATAGCGCAGCTTCGGTGCAGGGGCGGGAGCGGTCGCCGGCAAGCGTGTGCGAATGAACGATAATCCGGTGCTGCCCACTGGACAGGTGCGCGAGCGTGCAGTCCCGCCATTGTGTTGACCCGAACCCTGCCCCGTGTACGAATTCCTCCTGACCCACAAACTGCTGACCGGACTGATCGGCTTGCTGTTGTCAGTGACCGTGGGCGCTGCCCTGGGCGGGCGAGGACTGGGGCTGAGGTCGATGGCCTACGGGTTCGGCCCCATGCTCGCGCTCGCGTTCTACGTCGCTCTGCTGTTCGCCGACTCGCCGCCCAACCTCGTTGACTTGCTCTCCGTGATCACGTTCGAGCTGGTGGTCTTCGTCATGTACCTCATGCTGCTGCGGCGCCTGCTGGCATGCGTACGGGAGATCCCGGTTGACGAGGTGAATCGCAGCCTCAAGATCTCCGTCGTGCTCCAGATCGTGTTCGCAGTGCCCATCGTGGCCAGCGGCGGTTTCGGCATCTTCTCCGAAGGCGCGCGCATCGAGTACATCTACGCCGGGTCGCTGCCGAAATACTTTACGTACGCCGGCCTGATGGTGGCCACGACCCAGGCGGCGTTGCTCGCCTCCCGCATCACGCACACCGGCGGTATCGGCTGGCCCGGCGCGCTCGCGCTGCTGATGAACCTCGGCCTGTCCGTCGCGGCGGGGTCCAAGGGGGGCGCGTTTCTCTGGATGTTTTCTGTCGCGGCACTGGTGGACTACCGGCGTGCGCGCATCCCGAAGACGCTGCAGTTGCTGGTGGCGGTGGGCGGGGCCGGCGCCCTCGTCGTGTCGTCGATCATCATCGCCGACTTCATCGGCATCACCACGGAACAGTTCACCGACCTCGCGTTGTCACGCTTCTTTCTGAACAACGACGCGCGTTCGCTGGCCTTCGATCTGCGCAGCCAGGTGACCGCCGAGACCGGTCTGCTCTCGGAGAGCTTCCGTTCGCTCGGCAACCTGTTCGGGTCGCCACCACGCAATGATCCGCTCGGCGTGCTGCTCTATGCCCAACGGCTGGGCGTGACGAACGGCAGTGGCGCCAACGCGAGCCTGATGGCCCTGGTCACGTTCTATTCGACGCCGGGCTACGCCACAATTCCCGCGCTGTTCGGCTCGCTTGCGGTTGGGGGGCTGGCATGGCTCTTCTTCCACTGCGCCCGGGCCATGCGTCATCGCGCCAACCAAGGTGCAGTCCTCACCCTGGGTCTCATCGCCGTGGTGATGTTCTCCCAGGATTTTCTCGCCTTCCAGGTGGTGATGCCCCTCGCCATCGTCACCATCGCCGTGATGGCGATGCTTGATCAACGACATGACCGCTCAAGCCGAATTCACTCCAAACACGTCCAGCCCGCTGCTTAGCGTGATCATTCCCGCGATCGACGCCGACGTGGAGCTCCGGCGATGCGTCGACTCCATCCACCTGGCCTGCGGGAACGGGCCCGAGTGCGAGGTCCTGATCGTGATGCCGCCGGCCCGCATCGAACACGCCCGCAAGCTCCTTCAGGGCGTGTCGTTCGTTGCCGAGCGCAGGCGGGGGATCTATGCCGCGATGAATGACGGCCTGGCCGCGGCCCGGGGCCGCTACCTGTACTTCATCGGCAAGGACGACATCGTCCTGCCCCCGTTCGCCGAGGTGCTGAAGGTGTTGCGCGAGGATGCACCGTCGTCGGTGTTCTGCGACGTCTACTGGGGCAGCACCGGGATTTTCACCGGCAGGCCATCCCGCTGGCGCGTGCTGCTGAAGAACTTCTGCCATCAGGGCATCGTGTACTCGCGCGAGGCTCTGGAGAAACACGGTCCCTACCTGCGCAAGATGCGTGTGCAGGCCGATCATTTCGTGAACATCAAGGTGCTGTGGGACCGGTCTCTCGGCGCCGGCCCCCGCTATGTGCCGGGCGCGCGCGTCTGGTATTCGGGCGACGGCTTCTCATCGGTCGCCCGGGATCCGGTGTTCTGGCGCTTGTATCCCGTCGTGATGCGACGGTACGTCGGCGCGTTCGCCTCCTGGCTGCTGATTGCGTCCCGCAAGGTGCGGGGGCGCTGAACTTTATGAAACCTTTCTCGATCTATTTCCCCCAGTTCTACCCCACTCCCACGAACGACCGAGCATGGGGCAGTGGGTTCACTGACTGGTCGCTCGTGGCCACGGCCAACCTGCATGACCGCTGGGCGCGGCGCGCGCCCAGCCGCGGTTTCTACGACGGCAGCGACCCTGCAGTGCAGCTTTCCCAGATGGCGGAGATGAAGGCGTCCGGGCTTGGTGGAGTCGCTCTCTACCACTACTGGTTCTACAGCCACCAGGAACTGCCCGCAGTCGAGTCGACGCTGCTCTCGTCGCCGTCGCCTTTGCCGTGGTTCCTGATCTGGGCCACCGAAAGCTGGTCGCGGCGGTGGCTCGGCGATCCCTCGCCCATCGTGGACCTGACGCATGAGCCCGCGGTGGCCGAGGTGGATGCACATTGCCGCCACCTCGTGCGGTGTTTCGAGCGTCCGGACTACTTCCAGTGGAACGGCAAGCCCTTGTTCGTCTGGTACAACCTCGGGCATTTCCACCGCCCCGCCGAGGTGGTCGACATGTACCGCTCAGGTTTCCGCAAGCTGGGCGTCGACGTGTCGTTCGGCCACTTCGTGAAGAACCCCTTCGAGGTGCCGCACTCCCGGCTCGTGGACCTCACCTACGTGTTCGAGCCTCGGCTGTACTTCGGAAGCCAGCGCGCGGCACGCGGTTCTGGCGCCAAACGCATGTTCGACCACCTGCGATCGGTGCTCGGCAACCGGGCCTCCACGCAGCTGCTGATCCTGCTCGACAAGTGGCAACAGAAGGGCAAGGTTTACCACGCCACGGATTTCGTGAAGTACATGGGCTCGCCCGAGCGCAAGGCCTTCCTCGATTCGATCGACGGCCCGCTGCAGGAAGTCTTGTCCCCGGGCTGGAACAACACGCCGCGTTACGGGGAGCGCTTCACGGCGCTCGAAGCGCTCGACCCCGCCGACTTCGGGCGCCTGATCCGGCAGGCGCAGGGCATGCGCGACGACATTCCGCCGCTGATCAACGCCTGGAACGAATGGTCGGAAGGGGCCGCGATCGAGCCGTGCGCCTATTTCGGAACCCGTTACGTGGATGCGCTGGTGTCGCTCTCGGGCCCCTCCGCCTGACCTGCGCCGCTCGTCCCCTTGAACGAAACGCATCGACGAAGGCCCGTATGACCGACCACGATCAATACTTCCGGTACCTGCTCAAGCGCAGCAAGCTCGGACACCTGTACCGCACTTACTGGCTCTATCCGCGCCTCGTGCGCCGCTTGCGCGGCAAGACGCTCGACATCGGCTGCGGAATTGGTGACATGCTCGCGTTCCGTCCGCAGACGACCGGTGTCGACGTCAACGAGCACACGCTCCGCTTCTGCCGGGAGCGGGGCCTCGAGGCCCACCTGATGGTGCCGGACGTGCTGCCGTTCGCTGACATGTCGTTCGACTCCGTGTTGCTCGACAACGTGCTCGAGCACATCGAGGTGCCCGCACCGTTGCTCGCCGAAGTGCGGCGCGTGCTCGTGCCCGGCGGACGTTTCCTCGTCGGCGTGCCCGGCCAGCGGGGCTGGCAGAGCGATCCGGACCACAAGGTCATGTACGACGAGGGTTCGCTGCGCACCACGGTCGAACGGGCGGGCTTCCGTTCCGTCGAGGTGCTCCACACTCCGATCGGCAAGTCGAGCCTGCTCGACCGCAAGCTGCGCCAGTACTGCCTGTACGGCCTCTTCGAGGTGAGTCGCTGAGTCGCCTGTGCGGCATGTGCGTTCGGGTGCTCAGGTGCCCAGCACCTTTCGGTAGGCCGCCACGGTGTCGGCGGCGCAGCGATCCCACGAGAACTGCCTGACACGTTCGTTGCCAGCGTCGATCATGGACTGCCGGCGAACGTCGTTCAGGCACAGGCTTTCCAGGGCAGCCCGGATGGACTCGACGTCCATGGGATCGAAGAGTGCTGCAGCCTGCCCGACCACTTCCGGCACCGAACTCACGTCCGAGCACGCAACGGGGCAGCCCGAACTCATGGCCTCCAGGGGCGGAATGCCGAATCCTTCGTACTGGGAGGGGTAGACGAACGCCCGCGCGTGGCGATAGGCCCGCGCGAGGTCCGCGTCGGAGCCACCGATGCGCACGACCTGCGATGGCGCGAGCCCCAGTTCCTCGATGAGTGATCGTTCCGAGGCGCTGAGCGGCGGCCCGCCGAACGTGACGAAGTCGAACTCTCCGCGCAGGCGCGCCGAACTGGCGTATGCCTTGAGCGCCATGTCGAAGTTCTTGTACCCGACGCGGTGTCCCACATACAGCAGGTAGGGTCGCGCATGCGGGGCGGTTTCCTGCGCGGTCCTCGGCGTGGCGAAGATGTTCGAGTAGCCGAGGTGCGTGACCGACATCTTCTCGCGCGGGATGTCGAACAGGCGCACCAGGTCATTGGCCGTCGACTCGGAGATGCACAGGATGTGGTCCGCACGCTCGAGGCTCGCTCGCTTGTCGCGGCTCGTGGTGTCGCCGGCCGGGAACCGGTCCGCGAACAGCTCATGGATCATGTCGAACACCGTCACCACTACGGGAACACCCGAGGGGCTGCCCATGGGGGTGTAGTAGGTGCGGTGGATGAGGGACGGCGAGGCGGCCCGCGTCAACAGGGGCCCCAGCAGGCGGTTCGCGCCACGGTAGAGCCGTCCCGTTCTCGGGATCCGCATGGGGAGGTACGCGGCCACCTGGGGCACGCCGCACTCCGGCAGGTACTCGTTGAAGTGCACCGGGGCCACTACTTTGACCCGGAAGCCGTCCGTGCGATGGACCCGCAGGGCCAGCTCACAGAAGTACCGCGAGATGCCGCCATACTGCTGGAGACTGAACGTCTGATAGTCGTAGACAACTGGATTCATGGTGGGGGGAGGGGAGCGCCCGAGCGCCGCAGCGCTTCGAAGTCGCTTTGCACGCGGGACCGCAACGCGCCCGCCGTGACGAGCGGCGCCAGTCGGTTGAGGCGCTGCATGGGCAACCAGCGGCGCGGTATGGGCTCGTGCGAGAAGACGTGCAGGGAACGGCCGTCGCTCGCGTGGTGGCAGCCGAGTTTCTTGGCCATCCCGGCGAGGGTGCGCTCGCGAAAGAAGCCGATGTGCTGGCCGTGTTCCTGGCCGAGGTACCACCAGTCCGGGGCGGGCGGCGCCGTCTGGCGGATCAGGTCGGTGGACAGGAGCACCACCGGCGCCTGCGCGAGCAGTGACTCGAGTTCGGCGAGCGGGTATTCCAGGTGCTCGAAGACCTCGAAGGCCGTCAGCAGGTCGCAACGGGTGCCATCAGCCTCGAAGCCTCGGGCAAGGAGATTGGCGCAATACTTGTCGCGCCATCGGGCGTCGACGCCGACGTCCCGGAGCAGCCTCACGAGGATGCCGTAACCCCCCGCGTGGTCCACGACCACGCCCGACAACTTCCCGAACGCCGAGAGCGTCATCAGCACACGGCGCACGTTCAGCTGGTTGCGCCAGAGGATGCCGGTGTCCACGTCGTTGATCGCCGAGGCGTAGGCCTTCTCGAGCCAGTAAGGCTTTTCGGTCTGGAAGTAGCCGCAGGCGGCGCAGTCGAAATAGCGGACGTCGTCGTCGAGTACCCGTTGGCTGTAGGTGAAGAGGCTCCGGCCGCCGCACACGCGGCAGGTGTCGTGGTCTCTGCCAGTCATGTCAGCTCGCCACCAGCGACCACACCCGGCGCAGCCGGCCCGTCACAGCGCGCCGCAGGCGCTTCAGGCTGACGTTGCGTTCGTCGATGTCGAACACGTGGTCGCTCGTCCACTGGTCGGCCCGCACGTCTGCGGCGACCTTGTCCGGGTGGCGCAGTGGCAGCGAGAGACTCGAGACCGGGAGGTTGGCCAGTTTGCTCTCGGGGCTGACCGTGTGCGTTGCGCCCTGGCCGAATCCGATGTTCGAGATCAGGTTGACTTCGGGCATGCAGCTCACGCCGTCGTGTTTCAGGCACGCGTAGTTCCACTGGTAGTCCCACGTGTCGATGCGGCCGGTCGACACGCGATCGAAGAGTTCCCGCCAATGGGCCTGCGCCCGCGGTGCGTTCGGGAAACGTCGCTCCAGCAGACCGGCCTTGTCCTGCGCGGACCAGTCTCGCATCTCCACGTCGTAGAGATTCCAGGCCCGACGCCAGCTGGCCCAGCCCCAGACGTGGATGTACTTGGAGAAGTAGTAGCTGCTGTCGGGCTTCCAGTCGCTCGAGATGAAGTTGTCGCCGCTGATGCACATGACGCGGGGGTCGTCGCGGTACCGCTCGAGCAACTCGTCGCAGTACGTGAAGAACGACGGGTCGGGAACGCAGTCGTCCTCAATGACGATGCCTTCCGGTTCCTGCTCGAAGAACCAGCTGATGCCGGAGCTCACGGCTCGCTTGCAGCCGAGGTTCTCGGGACGCAGGAGGGTCTTGACTTCACAGGGCCAGTCGACAGCCGTTGCGATGCGCCGCACTTCGTCGCATCGCGCGGCTTCGTCGGGCCGGCCGGCACGCGGGCCATCGGAGGCGACGTACAGACGCGGCGGCCGCGCGGCACGGATCGCCTCGAAGACACGCGCCGTGGTGTCCGGCCGGTTGAACACCAGGAAGAGAATGGGGCTGCGGATGCTCATGCGGCGAGCACCTTGCGGAAGTACGCGATGGTTTCCTTGAGTCCGTCGTCCAGCGCGACCTTCGGCTCCCAGTCGATTCGCTGCTTGGCCAGGCCGATGTCCGGCCGGCGCTGCCGCGGATCGTCCGATGGCAGCGGCTTGAACACGAGCTTCGAACTTCCACCCGTCAGCTGGAGCACCTTCTCGGCCAGTTCGAGCATCGTGAACTCACCTGGGTTGCCGATGTTCATCGGGCCGGTGAAGTCGGCGGGCGTGTCCATCATGCGGAGCATGGCCTCGACCAGGTCGTCGACGTAGCAGAAGCTGCGCGTCTGCTGTCCGGTGCCGTAGATCGTGATGTCCTCGCCCCGCAGGGCCTGCACGATGAAGTTGCTGACGACGCGGCCGTCCTCCGGGTTCATGCGCGGGCCGTAGGTGTTGAAGATGCGCACGACCTTCACCGGGACCTGGTGCTGGCGGTGGTAGTCGAAGAAGAGGGTCTCGGCGGCGCGCTTGCCTTCGTCGTAGCAACTGCGGATGCCGATCGGGTTCACCTTGCCCCAGTAGCCTTCTGGCTGGGGATGGACGTCCGGATCACCGTACACCTCGCTGGTGGAGGCCTGCAGCACCCGTGCACCTGTGCGCTTGGCGAGGCCCAGCATGTTCAGCGCACCGAACACGCTGGTTTTCATGGTTTGCACCGGGTCGTGCTGGTAGTGCACGGGCGATGCAGGGCAGGCCAGGTTGAAAATGCGGTCGATCTCCACGTGCAGCGGGAACGTGACGTCGTGGCGCATCAGCTCGAAGCGCGGATGGTCGAGCAGGTGGCTGACGTTCTGTTTGGCGCCGGTGAAGAAGTTGTCGACGCAGAGGACGTCGTCTCCGCGGTCGATCAGCCGGTCGCAGAGATGGGAGCCCAGGAAGCCGGCGCCGCCGGTGATCAAGTGTCGTGTCATCAGGGAGCTCCTTTCAACGCCGGAAGGCGATGATGTTCTGGAAGACGAATTGTTCGTTGAGCCAATGGTTGCCGGCTTTCAAGGGCAGCAGGCCGTGCGGCAGCAGGCGGAACAGCAGGTGCGTGTCGTTCAGGCTCACGAAGAAGTCGTTCAGGAACGTGCCGCCGATCACGTTCATCTCGTTGAATTCGAACTGGATCACATCCAGGCGGCGTTCCGCGAGCATGCGTTTCGCGCCCTGCAACACCTTGAGTTCGAACCCTTCGACATCGATCTTGAGCAGGTCGATGTGGTCGATGCCGTGTTCGGTACAGTAGTCGTCGAGCGTGCCCACAGCCACGGAGGTGTAGGTCACCGCGCCGTGGTGGATGCCGTCGATCACGCCCTTGAGCAGGCTGGCGTGCTGCGAGCCCGCATGCTCGGCGTAGTCACCGAGCTCCAGGGTGCCCGGCGCGTCGCCGAGCGCCATGTTGTTCACCTTCACGCCCGGCTGTTCCGCGGCGATGCGGTTGGCCAAGCGCGACTGCGGCTCGAAGGCGTGTACACGTGCGGTCGGCTCGAGGGCCATGACATCCGCAGTCCACTGGCCCTCGTTGGCGCCCACGTCGAATACCACGGGGGACTTCTTGTCCGCCAGGCAAGTTCGGATCACATGGGACTCTCCCGAGATGCGAGGCGAGATGTAGTTGAACAGCCCGAGCGCGCGGCCGGACAGATAGAACAGTCCCTTGTGCAGGCTGGCGAGGGCGGGCCAGCCGAGGAGCAAGGCGTACATGTCTCCGACTTGTCTCACCACGTTGTCACACCTTTCTGAAGAAGATTGCGTCGCATTGCATCCGGAAGCTTCGCGGGTCGAGGAAGAGGTTGATGAGGACGGCCGCCACGAACTGGGCCGCGATGGCCGCGTAGGCCGCACCCACCGTGCCCAAGCGGGGGAGGAGCAGCATGTTCATCGCGATGGTGGTCAATCCAGCGAGCAGGGTACCGTAGAGGCGTACCGCGAAGCGGCGCTCGTTGACGAGCCACAACCCGTGGGCCACGCCGAGAAAGCAGAACACGTTCGAGATCGCGTGCACGTTCAGCGTGTGGGTCGCTTCGGCGAATGCCGGGCCGAACAGGTGGATCACCAGGATCCCCGAGACGAGCCAGGTGAACGCCGCGCAGCCCACACCCATGTAGAAGAAGGCGCGGAACACGAGTACGAGCGAACGCTGGTAGTCGCGCTCGTCTGCAATCTTTCGCCGGGCGATGAAGGGTGCGAGGCTCGTGGCAAGGGTGAGTGGAATGACTTGCCAGAATTGCGACAGCGGCAGCGCTGCTGCATAGATCCCCAGCGAGTGATCGCCGAGGATCTCCTTGATCATGATCTGGTCGATGCGGGCGTACACCATGATCGACACCCCACTCAGCATGAACGGCCACGCTTCCCCGGCGAGTCGCGTGGCGCGGGGCAGTACGAACCGCCAGCGCTGCGGGGTGCGCATCCGGCGGTACGCCATGAACAGACCAGCCGTGCAGGCGAGGGCATCGAACGCGGTGACGGCCGCGAAAGCTTCGAGGGGGGCGTCGCAGAGGATCAGCCCCACCTTGATGCCGTTTGACAGCAGGTACGCGCTCAGCTTTGCGAATACGGTGAGGCGGCTTCGGCTCTGGCTCTGGAACCAGAGGTCGACCGTGTCGGATGCCTGAAACACCAGCACGCTGCCGACGATGGCCGCCATCAGGATCGTGCGTGGGGCGTCCGCGTTGAGTGCCGCGACACAGCCGACGGCGACTGCCCAGCACAAGACGCCGAAACCGGCGCGGAGTCCCAGCGCCGTGCCGAGGATCTCCGGGGCGGAGTCAGGGTGCTGTGCAATGTCACGGACGATGATGGCGTCCGCGCCCAGGTTGGCGATGGCCTGGAACAGTGCGATGAACGCTAGCACGTAGGCGAGCAGGCCGAACTGCGTGGGTCCCAGGTGCCGTGCCACCCACGCGCCGACCAGGAGACCCAGTAGCGAGCGGGTCAGCTTGTCGAAGAGCAGCCAGCCCGAGTTGGCGGTGACGGCGCGCCGCCCGGCCGATCCCGTGGTCGCGTGCCGCAGCTTGTCGATCAGGGCGAACAGCTGCCGCAAGGGCTCCGGCGTGGGTTTGGACGGAACAGCCATCAGCCACCCGAGGACGTGGCTGCCTGCGCGGCCCGGCACATCTCGGCGACCACTTGTTCGACACTGACTCTGGCCTTCCAGCCGAGTTGCCGTTCCGCCAGGGAAGGATCGGCGGCGCCGAAGCGGATGTCCGACGGGCGCAGCAGCGACGGATCATGTCGGACGTGCTGCCGCCAGTCCAGGCCGAAGTGGGCGAACGACGTGGCGACGAAATGCTCGAGCGAGACGGAGCGTCCCGTGGCGATGACGAAGTCGGCGGCCCGGTCCTGCTGCAGCATGCGCCACATGGCATCCACGTACTCCGGTGCCCAGCCCCAGTCGCGGTGGATGTCGAGGTTGCCGAGGGTCAGCGCCTCGTTGCCACCTGCCGCGATGCGGCAGGCGGCGCGCACGATCTTCTGCGTGACGAACCGGTCGGGACGGAGTGGCGATTCATGGTTGAACAGGATGCCGGTGGAGGCGTGCATGCCATAGGCATCCCGGTAGTTCGCGACGAGGTTGTGCGCGCAGGCCTTGGCGACCGCATAGGGACTGCGAGGGCGGAACGGGGTCTCCTCGGAGGCGGCCGCGTCCGCCGTGTCGCCGAAACATTCGCTGGACCCTGCGTTGTAGAAGCGGATCGGCTTGTCGACGAAGCGGATGGCTTCGAGGAGGTTCAGCGTGCCGAGCGCGATGCTCTCGATGGTCTCGACGGGTTGTTCGAACGACAGGCCGACGGAACTCTGGCCAGCCAGGTTGTAGACCTCGTCGGGGGCGGTGCGTGTGATCGTCTGCAGCACGCTGCGGAAATCGTTCGATGCCATCGACACGAGTTGCACTCGCGACCGGGCGCCCACGGCTGACAGACCGGCGCCCCGCATGCCGGTGACGTCGCGCGACGTGCCGAAAACCTCGTAGCCCTTGTCCAACAGCAGACGGGTCAGGTAGGCACCATCCTGCCCGCCCACGCCGCAGATGAGCGCGCGGCGCGGCGTGGTGGCCGAGGGGCTCCGGGTGGCGCTCACGCTCGGCCGATCCCCGTGTATTCGAAGCCCGCCTGGCGAGCGGCTTCGGGCGAGAAGATGTTGCGGCCGTCGAAGATGATGGGCTTGCGGAGGAGCGACTTGATGTGGTCGAAGTCCGGGCTGCGGAATTCCTTCCACTCCGTCACGACCACGAGGGCGTCGGCGCCCTTGAGCGCATCCATGGCGTGCGACTGGTACTCCACCGACCCCGCGACGTCGGCGAGCACGCGGCGTGCCTCGTCCGTGGCGACCGGGTCGTAGGCTCGGACGGTGGCACCCCGTTTGACGAGTGCGCGCACCACCACCTGGCTCGGCGCCTCGCGCATGTCGTCGGTGCCAGGTTTGAAGGCGAGGCCCCACAGGGCGAACACCCGGCCGCCGAGGTCATGGCCGAAGCGGGCCTCGATGCGGGCGATCAGCAGTTCCTTCTGGCGCTCGTTGGCAGCCTCGACGGCATCGAGCACGCCCATCGAGATGCCCGCATCCCCTGCGGCACGCGACAGCGCGGCCACGTCCTTCGGGAAGCAGGAGCCGCCGTAGCCGCAGCCGGCATAGAGGAAATGGCTGCCGATGCGGGGGTCGCTGCCGACGCCGCGGCGGACGGCGTCGATGTCGGCACCGAGCACTTCGGCCAGCAGCGCCATCTCGTTCATGAAGCTGATGCGGGTGGCGAGCATCGCGTTGGCCGCGTACTTGGTGAGTTCGGCCGACGCGATGTCCATCACGAGCACCTTCGGCGTGTTGCGCTCGAAGGGCGCGTAGAGCTCGCGCATGATGCGGGTGGCCTGCTCGTCGTCCGAGCCTACGACGATGCGATCGGGCCGCATGAAGTCCTCGATGGCCGCGCCTTCCTTCAGGAACTCGGGGTTCGAGACCACGCTGAAGCGGATGTCGGCGCCCCGGGCCGCGAGTTCTTCGGCGACGGCGGCTCGGACCTTCTGCGCGGTGCCGACGGGCACGGTGCTCTTGTTGACGATCACGCAGTAGCGGTTCATGTGACGGCCGACCTCGCGGGCGGCGGCCAGCACGTACTTCATGTCGGCGGAACCGTCCTCGTCAGGCGGGGTGCCCACCGCGATGAAGTGGATGTCGGCATGCAGCGCTGCTTCACGCGCGTCCGTCGTGAAGTGGAGGCGGCCCGCCTGCGCGTTGTGCTGGACGAGCGTGTCGAGCCCGGGCTCGTGGATGGGGATGCCGCCCTCGCGGAGGATCGCGATCTTGCGCGCGTCGATGTCGAGGCAGACGACGTCGTTGCCCATGTCCGCGAGGCAGGCGCCGGTGACCAGCCCGACGTAGCCCGTTCCAATGACTGAGACCTTCATCTGCTGCTATTCGTTGTAGTCGTAGGCCTGGAAGCCGGCTTCCTTGACCAGGTGGTCGCGGCGTGCGGAGTCGTAGTCGCTTTCGACCATCTCGCGGACCAGTTCCTGCAGCGTGATCTTCGGCGTCCAGCCGAGCTTCTGCTTGGCCTTTGTGGGGTCGCCGAGCAGGGTCTCGACTTCCGTGGGGCGGTAGTAGCGCGGGTCGACGCGCACGATGACGTCGCCGACCTTGCAGCGGGCCTTGTTGCCTTCGACCTGCACGACGGTACCGACTTCGCGTTCACCTTCGCCGCTGAACGCGAGCGTGATGCCAAGTTCGCGCGCGGAGAACTCGACGAACTGGCGCACGCTGTATTGCACGCCGGTGGCGATGACGAAGTCTTCCGGCTTGTCCTGCTGCAGCATCAGCCACTGCATCTCGACGTAGTCCTTCGCATGGCCCCAGTCGCGCAGGGCGCTCATGTTGCCGAGGTGCAGGCAGTCCTGGAGGCCGAGCGCGATGCGGGCGATGGCGCGCGTGATCTTGCGCGTGACGAAGGTTTCGCCGCGCAGCGGGCTCTCGTGGTTGAACAGCACGCCGTTGCAGGCGTACATGCCGTAGGCCTCGCGGTAGTTGACCGTGATCCAGTAGGCATAGAGCTTGGCGACCGCGTACGGGCTGCGCGGGTAGAAGGGCGTGGTTTCCTTCTGGGGGATTTCCTGCACGAGGCCGTACAGCTCGGACGTGCTGGCCTGGTAGAAGCGGGTCTTCTTTTCCAGGCCGAGGATGCGGATGGCCTCGAGGATGCGCAGGGTGCCGATGCCGTCTGCGTTGGCCGTGTATTCGGGGGTCTCGAAGCTGACCGCCACGTGGCTCATCGCGGCGAGGTTGTAGATTTCGTCGGGCTGCACCTGCTGGATGATGCGGATCAGGTTGGTCGAGTCGGTCAGGTCACCGTAGTGCAACTTGAAGCGCTGATGATCGACGTGCGGATCCTGGTACAGGTGGTCGATGCGGTCCGTGTTGAACAGCGACGCGCGGCGCTTGATGCCGTGCACTTCGTAGCCCTTGTCGAGCAGCAGTTCCGACAGGTAGGCGCCGTCCTGACCGGTCACCCCGGTGATCAACGCGACTTTGTTTTGGCTCATGTGAATTCTCGGATCGGGATTCGGGAGGGGGCTAGCGGCGGAAGGGAGCGGCCTCGTAGGCCTTCCTGATGCCCTCGATCAGGGGCGTCTTGGCGCGCCAGCCCAGGCTGGCCAGGCGGCCGACGTCGAGGAGCTTGCGGGGTGTGCCATCGGGCTTGGTCTGGTCGTAGACCACGCGCCCTTCGAAGCCGACCACGCGCATGACGGTTTCAGCCAGTTCGCGAATGGTGACATCCTCGCCCGTGCCGATGTTGACGAGGGCGCCATTGTAGCTTTGCTCCGAGAGGAAGACGCAAGCGTCTGCCAGGTCGTCCACGTACAGGAACTCGCGTCTCGGCGTGCCCGTGCCCCACACGACGTACTCGGTGTCGCCGCGCAGGCGCGCCTCGTGCGCCTTGCGGATCAGGGCCGGCAGCACGTGGCTGTTGGCCAGGTCGTAGTTGTCGTTCGGGCCGTAGAGGTTCGTGGGCATCACGCTCACGTACTCGCGCCCGTATTGCTGGTTGTAGCTCTCGCACATCTTGATGCCGGCGATCTTGGCGATGGCGTAGGGCTCGTTCGTGGGCTCGAGCGGACCGGTGAGGAGGTAGTCCTCGCGGATGGGCTGGCGGCAGTCGCGCGGATAGATGCAGCTCGAGCCGAGGAACATGAGACGCTGCACGCCCGCGAGGTGGGCGCCGTGGATCAGGTTCGCCTGCATCTGCAGGTTCTGGTACAGGAAGTCCGCGCGGTACAGGTTGTTGGCCTGGATGCCACCCACCTTGGCCGCGGCCAGGAAGAGGTAGTCGGGCTTCTCGGCCGCGAGGAAGGCGTGGACCGCGGCCTGGTCGAGCAGGTCGAGTTCGGCGTGCGTGCGCGTCAGGACGTTGGTGTAGCCCCCGGCCTCGAGCCGGCGCACGATGGCGCTGCCGACCATGCCGCGGTGGCCGGTGACGAAGATCTTCGATTGCTTTTGCATCTTGCGGGCCTACTTGCGGCCGTAGGTGTCTTCGAAACGGACGATGTCGTCCTCGCCCAGGTAGGAGCCCGACTGGACCTCGATGATCTCGAGCGGCAGCTTGCCCGGGTTCGCGAGGCGATGGGTTTCGCCGAGGGGGATGTAGGTGCTCTGGTTCTCGGTCAGCACGAGCGTCTTGTCGCCGCAGGTGACTTCGGCGGTGCCGGACACCACGATCCAGTGCTCGGCGCGGTGGTGGTGCATCTGCAGGCTCAGCGAGGCGCCCGGCTTCACCATGATGCGTTTGACCTGGAAGCGCGCGCCGGCATCGATGCTGTCGTACCAGCCCCAGGGGCGGTGGACCTTGCGGTGGGCCGTGTGTTCCACGCGGCCGCCGGAGTCGAGCGCGCCGACGATCTTCTTGACGTCCTGGCTGCGGTCGCGGTGGCTGACCATCACGGCGTCGGGGGTCTCGACGACCACGACGTCGTTCAGGCCGACGACGCTGACGAGCCGGCCGGAGGCGTGCACGAGGCAGTTGGCGGCGTCCTGCAGCAGCACGTCGCCGCGGGTGGCGTTGCCGCCGGCGTCCTTGTCGGCCACCTGCCAGACGCTGTCCCACGCGCCGAGGTCGTTCCAGCCGGCGGCGAGGGGCACCATGCCGATGCCGAACTCCGTGCCGGGGCAGCGTTCGAGCACCGCGTAGTCGACCGACTCGGCCGGCACGGCGGCGAACTCGGCCTTGCCGGGACGGATGAAGTTCGCGTCGGTCTTTCGCGCCGCCCAGGCTGCGCGGCAGGCGGTGGCGATGTCGGGGCGGAAGCGTTCCAGCGCGGCCATCCACACCGAGGCCCGCATCACGAAAAGGCCGGAGTTCCAGTGGTAGCCGCCTTCGGCGAGGTACCGCTCGGCGGTGGCGAGGTCGGGTTTCTCGACGAACTGCTGCACCACGGCGTGGGCGTCGCCGACCGTGTGGCTGCGGACGTAGCCGTAGCCCGTTTCCGGGCGGGTGGGCGGCACGCCCATCAGCGCGATGAGGCCGCCGTCCGCGAGTTCGACGGCCTTGCCGAGCGCGGCCGTGAAGGCGTCGGGGGCGGTGGCGGTCTGGTCGGCCGGGGTGACGACGAGGATGGGGTCGGCGCCGCCCTCGAGCGCGGCCAGCGCGGCCAGCGAGACGGCCGGCGCGGTGTTGCGGGCGACCGGTTCGAGGATCAGGGCCTGCGGCGCGAGCTGGAGTTCACGCAACTGGTCGGTGGCGAGGAAGCGATGGTCCTCGTGCACGACGACGAGCGGGGCGCGGGTGTCGAACCCCGCGGGCCGGACTTTCGCCACACGTTGCACCGCGTCCTGGAAGAGGCTGCTGTCGCCTTGAAGGACGAGGAACTGCTTCGGGAAACCCGCGCGGGACAGGGGCCAGAGGCGCGTGCCGCTGCCGCCGGCCATGATCACGGGTTGGATGGACTGGGACGTCATGTGCTTGGGTGAACCGCTTGCGGGCTTCAGTGACGGAGAGCTGTGCAGGACTGACCACTGCAGGGAAATTGGACGCCGCGGCGATTGCCTGCCTGCCCCCGGGCGCAGATCCCCGGCGGCAAGCTTTCAAGTGTAGCCGAGCGGACCCTTCGGGATTTCCCCGACAGGTGGTCAGTCGAAGGTGCGTGCGCCGGCCAGCGGCGGGGCGTCGCGGTCCTTGCCGGACAGCTGCAGGTCCGCGGTGGAGGCGGGCCAGGCGACACCCACGGCGGGGTCATCGAAACGGACCGCGCCCTCGGCCTGCGGCGCATAGTAGTCGGTCGTCTTGTAGAGGAAGTCGGCCGTGTCGCTGAGCACGAGGAACCCGTGCGCGAAGCCCGGCGGAATCCACAGCATGCGCTTGTTCTCGGCGCTCAGCTCGTACCCCACCCACTTGCCGAAGTTCGGGCTGCTGCGGCGCAGGTCGACGGCGACGTCGAACACCGCGCCGGTGACGGCCCGCACGAGCTTGCCCTGCGCGTGGGGCGGCAGCTGGTAGTGCAGGCCCCGCAGCACGCCCTTCGTCGAGCGGGAGTGGTTGTCCTGCACGAAGTCGACGTGCCGGCCCACGGCGGCGTCGAAGGTCTTCTGGCTGAAGCTTTCCAGGAAGAAGCCGCGCTCGTCGCCGAACACCTTCGGCTCGATCAGCAGCACCTCGGGAAGGGCGGTGGGGGTGATCAACATCAGAAGACCTGTTCCTTGAGGAGCTTGAGCAGGTACTGTCCGTACCCGTTCTTGATCATCGGCTGGGCGAGCTGCTCGAGCTGCGTGGCGGTGATCCAGCCGGAGCGGTAGGCGATCTCCTCGGGGCAGGCCACCTTCAGGCCCTGCCGCTTCTCGAGCGTCGCGATGAACTGGCCGGCTTCCATCAGGCTGTCGTGGGTGCCGGTGTCGAGCCAGGCGTAGCCTCGGCCCATGATCTCGACGTTGAGCTGCTGCTGCGCGAGGTAGCGGGCGTTGACGTCGGTGATCTCGAGTTCGCCGCGCGGCGAGGGCTTGATGCTGGCGGCGATGTCGCAGACCTGTTCGTCGTAGAAGTAGAGGCCGGTGACGGCGTAGTTGCTTTTCGGGGCTTTCGGCTTTTCCTCGATGCTCAGGGCCCGGCGGTCGCGGTCGAACTCGACGACGCCATAGCGCTCGGGGTCGTGCACGTGGTAGGCGAACACCGACGCACCCTTCTCGCGGCCGGTGGCCGACTCCAGCTGCCGCTGCAGGTCGTGGCCGTAGAAGATGTTGTCGCCGAGCACGAGGGCGCTCGGGTGGCCGCCGATGAAGTCCTTGCCGAGGATGAAGGCCTGCGCGAGGCCGTCCGGGCTCGGCTGCACGCAGTAGCTCAGGTTGATGCCCCACTTGGTGCCGTCGCCCAGCAGCGCCTCGAAGCGCGGGGTGTCCTGCGGGGTGCTGATCAGCAGGATGTCGCGGATGCCCGCCAGCATCAGCGTGCTGAGCGGGTAGTACACCATGGGCTTGTCGTACACCGGCAGCAGCTGCTTGCTGATGGCGAGGGTGGCCGGGTGCAGGCGGGTGCCCGACCCGCCGGCGAGGATGATGCCTTTGCGATTGCTCATGGTGCTCTTCGGTTCAGGGGGCCAGGACTTCGGCCAGGAGGCGGTCGACGCCCGACTGCCAGGAGGGCAGGGTCAGGCCGAACGTGTTGCGCAGCCGCGTGGTGTCGAGGCGCGAGTTCGCGGGCCGGCGGGCCGGCGTGGGGAACGCGCTCGTGGGCACGGGCTCGATGGCGTCGGCCGGCACGCGGATCTCCTGGCCGGCCGCGCGGGCGTGTTCGATCACGTGCCGCGCGTAGCCGTGCCAGCTGGTCTCGCCGGCGGCCACCAGGTGGTACGTGCCGGACACCTCGGGGCGCGACACGGCGGTGCGCAGCGCGTGGGCCGTGACGTCGGCGATCAGGTCGGCCCCGGTGGGCGCGCCGAACTGGTCGGCGACCACGGTCAGGCGGTCGCGTTCGCGTGCCAGGCGCAGCATCGTCTTCGCGAAGTTGCCGCCGCGCGCCGCGTACACCCAGCTCGTCCGGAAGACGAGGTGGCGGCAGCCGCTCAGGCGGATGGCGGCCTCGCCGTCGGCCTTGGTCTGGCCGTACACGCTCAGCGGGGCCACGGGCGCCGACTCGGTCCACGGCGCGGTGCCGCTGCCGTCGAAGACGTAGTCGGTGCTGTAGTGCACGAGCCAGGCGCCCAGCGCCGCCGCCTCGCGAGCGAGCACGGCCGGGGCGGTGGTGTTGACGGCGCGGGCGAGCGCGGCCTCGCTTTCGGCCTTGTCGACCGCGGTGTGGGCCGCGGCGTTGACGATGGCGTCGGGTCGCACGTCGCGCACGAGGGCGGCGAGCGATTCGGGGTCGGACAGGTCGGCGGCCGGCGTGGTGCGGCGGTCGAGCGCGATCACGTCGCCGAGCGGGGCCAGCGCGCGCTGCAGTTCCCAGCCGACCTGGCCGTTCTTGCCGAGCAGGAGGATCTTCATGCGCCGTACTGCTTCGACACCCAGTCGCGGTACGAGCCGCTCTGGACGTTGGCGACCCAGGCCGCGTTCTCGAGGTACCACTGCACCGTCTTGCGGATGCCGGTCTCGAAGGTTTCGGCGGGTTTCCAGCCGAGCTCGCGTTCCAGCTTGCGGGCGTCGATGGCGTAGCGGCGGTCGTGTCCCGGGCGGTCGGTGACGAAGGTGATCAGGCGCTTGTAGCTGCCGGCCGGGTCGGGCTTCAGCTCGTCGAGCAGCGCGCAGACGGTGTGCACGATCTCGAGGTTGGGCTTCTCGTTCCAGCCGCCCACGTTGTAGGTCTCGCCGGGCGTGCCGCGCGCGAGCACCTCGCGGATGGCCGAGCAGTGGTCCTTCACGTAGAGCCAGTCGCGCACCTGCTGGCCGTCGCCGTACACGGGCAGCGGCTTGCCGGCCAGCGCGTTGACGATCATCAGCGGGATCAGCTTCTCGGGGAAGTGGTACGGACCGTAGTTGTTGCTGCAGTTCGTGGTGACGACCGGCATGCCGTAGGTGTGGAACCACGCGCGCACGAGGTGGTCGCTGGCGGCCTTGCTGGCCGAGTACGGGCTGTTGGGCTCGTACGGATGGGTTTCGGTGAACGCGGGGGCCGTGGGCGACAGCGAGCCATAGACCTCGTCGGTGCTCACGTGATGGAAGCGGAACGCGGCTTTCGCGTCGGCGTCGAGCGACAGCCAGTGGGCGCGCGCGGCCTCCAGCAGGGTGAACGTGCCGTTGACGTTGGTGCGGATGAAGTCGCCCGGGCCGTGGATGCTGCGGTCCACGTGGCTTTCCGCGGCGAAGTGCACGATGGCGCGGGGGCGGTGTTCGGCGAGCAGGCGGTCGAGCAGCGCGCGGTCGGTGATGTCGCCCTTCACGAAGACATGGCGCGGGTTGCCCTGCAGCGAGGTCAGGCTTTCGAGGTTGCCGGCGTAGGTGAGCGCGTCGAGGTTGACGACGGGTTCGTCGGTGGAGGCCACCCAGTCGAGGACGAAGTTCGCGCCGATGAAGCCGGCGCCGCCTGTAACGAGAATCATGGCTGGGAACGGAGTGCGAATCCTCTGATTCTAGGGGCCGGGATGTGACGGTCATGCGGGTTTCGCCGGAGGGAGGATAATCCGGGGATGACCGATACAACCCAGGATCCCTCCCGCACTGACGCGGCCGCCCCGCCGCCCGCGGTGGAATTCTCCTCCCTGCCCCTGGCGCCCATGCTCCAGAAGGCCATCGCCGACTCCGGGTACACGATGGCCACGCCCATCCAGGCGAAGGCCATCCCGCTGGTGCTCGAAGGCCGCGACGTGATGGGCGCCGCCCAGACCGGCACGGGCAAGACGGCGGCGTTTTCGCTGCCGCTGCTGCAGAAGATGCTCAAGCACGAGACGAGCAGCGTCTCCCCGGCCCGCCACCCGGTGCGCGCGCTGGTGCTCGCGCCCACGCGGGAGCTGGCCGACCAGGTCGCCAACAACATCAAGGCGTACGCCAAGCACAGCAAGCTGCGGGTCGCCGTGGTCTTCGGCGGCGTCGACATGAAACCCCAGACGCTCGAGCTGAAGCAGGGCGTCGAGGTGCTGATCGCCACGCCGGGCCGGCTGCTCGACCACATCGAGGCCAAGAACTGCGTGCTGAACCAGGTGGAGTACGTGGTGCTCGACGAGGCCGACCGCATGCTCGACATCGGCTTCCTGCCCGACCTGCAGCGCATCCTGAGCTACCTGCCGAAGGCGCGCCAGACGCTGCTGTTCTCCGCCACGTTCTCCGGTGAGATCAAGAAGCTCGCCGAAAGCTACCTGCAGAACCCGGTGCTGGTCGAGGTGGCCCGCCCGAACGCCACGGCCTCCACCGTCGAGCAGCGCTTCTACAGCGTCTCCACCGACGACAAGCGCCAGGCCGTCGTCAAGGTGCTGGCCGACCGCGGCATCAAGCAGGCCATCGTCTTCGTCAACTCGAAGCTCGGTTGCGCTCGTCTCGCCCGCTCGCTGGAGCGCGACGGCCTCAAGACCAACGCACTGCACGGTGACAAGTCGCAGGATGAGCGCCTCAAGGCACTCGCCTCGTTCAAGGCCGGCGAGACCGACGTGCTGGTCTGCACCGACGTGGCCGCCCGCGGCCTCGACATCGCCGACCTGCCGTGCGTGATCAACTTCGACGTGCCGTTCAACGCGGAAGACTACGTGCACCGCATCGGCCGCACGGGCCGTGCCGGCGCCTCGGGCGTGGCCATCACGCTCGTGACGAAGGACGACAGCCGCCTCGTGGGCGACATCGAGAAGCTGATCAAGAAGAAGCTCGAGCTCGAGCCGCTGGAGCTCGACACGAGCCGCCCGCGCTTCGAGCCGCGCGAAGGCCGACCGGACCGCAGCGAACGCGGCTCGCGCCGCGGCTGGGACGACGGCCCGGCACCCGCCCGCGCCTACTCGCCGCCGAAGGCCCCGCCGCGCGACCCGTTCTTCGACAAGCCCTACGAGCCGTCCAGCGCCGCCGAACCGGCCTGGGAGCAGAAGGCCGCGGTGCCCGCCGGGCGCGTGTCGCCGAACATCAAGCCCAAGCGCAAGGTGGCGGCGCTGTTCAGCGCCAAGAAGGCCGACTGACCGGCCCACAGAGGCTGCGGCGCCAGGCGCCACCACGTGTCAGGCCGGGAAGAACAGCCGCCGGTGGCGCTCTTCCATCGGCGCGCGCGCGGCCTCGATGTTGCTGCGCATGTGATCCAGCTTGGTGGTGCCGAACGTGGCGCTATGGATCAGTGGGTGTCCCGCGACGAATCGCATCGCGGCCCGGGCGCCAGTGTCGCCCGTCTGCTCGATGACCCGCTTCAGGCGGCGGCCCCTGGCGATGAACAGGGGGTCACCCTTCAGTGCTCTCAGCAGATACCACAGCCCGGCCCGGTCGCGTGGCAGGAAGGTTCGAGGGTCGTAGATCGCCCGCGCCAGCGCGGTGCCCGACACCACGATCTTCCCCCGTGCGCGGAACTGCGGCAGCAGCCGCTCGGCCCGCAAGTCCGCGACGTTGTACTGGATCATCAGGGCGTCGATCGGGCTGTCGACGCAGGCGTCGAGCACGTCCATCTCGAACGAGTTCACGCCGGACCACACGATGCGCCCCCGGGACTTCTCCGCTTCGAGGAAGCGGAACACCTCGTCCCGAAGGTCCTTCAGCGACGGGCCGTGCAGGTACAGGATGTCGACTTGCTCCCGGCCCAGCCGGGCGAGGCTGTCCGTGAAGCTTCGCTCCATGTCGCGCACCTCGAACGAGCGGGTGCGCCGCCCGCTCCCGTCGAAATTCGTGCCCACCTTCGTGGAGACGATGACGTCGGGCAGCGACTGCCGGTGGAGGAATGTGCCGAGGCGGCGTTCGCCCTCGCCGTTGGCATAGCTCGGACCGGTGTCGAGGTAGTTCAGTCCGTCGCCCACGGCGGCTTCCAGCAGCGCCATGGCGAGGGGTTCGGGGAATTCGGGTTTCGCCCACATGGACGAGCACCCGAACGATGCGGCGCTGATGAGTCTGCCGTCTGGAAGGGGGCGGTGGAACGGTTGTGGCGAGATCATGCCGGCATCTTGGTGACGTTGCGCGCTTCCCGGACGCGGCGGGTCCAGCGGATGGCGCGTGTCACCAGCGACCCCTGGTGCGGGTCCCCGTGGTGGAACAGCAGCGTGGCACGAAGGCTGTTCGACTTGCAGCCGAGGTTGGCGTGCAGGGTGCGGTATCCCCAGAACAGATACATGTTCCCGGGCTTGAGGCGGTAGATGTTGCGGTCGTCCGGGCGCCTGACCACACGGCGAGACCACCACCAGCGCGACAGGGGGTTCTGGATCAGGCTCTTTTCGATGGCGTTGATCACCGACGAGCCCCGAACCGGCCGCCGGTTGGGCCAGGCAATCAGGTCGCCGGCATCCTCGGGTTTGCCTTCCGGGATCTGGAGCGGTATCAGCACAGTCACGACGGAGGCATCGTAGTGGAACATGAACGACTTCTGCTTGCCGTTCGGCCCTGCGATGACTCGCAGCACGTTGTAGATGTCGCCCTCGGCCTCGTGGCCGCGACAGCCCCGGGAAGTGAGCCCGGTGAGCAGGGCTCGGAAGTTGGCGTCGGCTGCCAGTTCCTCGTAGGCCGAGCCTCGTTCCTTCCAGGGTTGGATGATCGAAAAGTAGCGGAACCCCTGCTTCTCGATGAGGCGATCGAGCTGGTCGCGCCAACGCTGGAGACTTTCGGGCGGTACGGCGCCCTCGACGCACACGATGCCCTCACTGTCGAGGCGCCGAGCGAGCTGGTCGAGGTTCTGGTCGTTCGCGATGAAGTTGATGGGTGACGTCATGGAGCATCCTTGTCGGACCTCGCGGGATGCAAGGACCTGCCACGGAAAAGATGTGATGCGGTGCAGCCTGGCGCTGACTTGCGAATTGTAAGACGGTGGTGATCAGCGTTTCGGCCCGCCGCCGGGTGTGACCTGCGGTGCGGCGGAGGCCAGCAACGAGAACACCGCCGGCACGTCGTTCGGCACCGGCCGGGGCATGGCCCGCCATTGCGATACAGGGGCAGACCAGGTCCATCCGGACGCCAGCGTCAGCCCGCTGCTGACCGACAGCCAGGTGTCCCCCTTCAGCCCGTTCACCAGCGCGGCCAGCAGCGCCTCGTTGCGGTACGGCGTCTCGATCATCAGCTGGGTCTGCCCGGCCCGCTTCGACAGGGCCTCCAGGTCGCGGATGCGTGCCGCGCGTTCGCCCGCGTCCACCGGCAGGTAGCCCACGAACGCGAAGCTCTGCCCGTTGAGGCCGCTCGCGCCCAGGGCCAGCAGCAGCGAGCTGGGGCCCGACAGTGGCAGCACCGCGATGCCCAGCGCATGGGCCGCCTGCACGAGCGCGGCCCCGGGGTCGGCGATGGCCGGCAGGCCCGCCTCGGAGATGAGTCCCACGTCGTGCCCGTCGAGGGCGGGTTGCAGCAGCGGCTTCAGGTCGGTGCCGGCTGCGGGCGCGCGGCCCCCCTTCTGCGGGCGGGGCAGTTCGACGATCGACAGCGACTGAAGCGGCTGCCCGAGCGGCACGATGGCGTCGACCCGCTTCAGGAAGGCCCGCGTGGTCTTGGCGTTTTCGGCGACCCAGTGGGTGAGCCGCGCGGCCGTGCGCAGTGCGCCGAGGGGCAGCACGTCCTGCACGTCGCCGTCGGTGGAGACGCCGAAGTCGAGGGTGTTGGGGACGAGGATCAGGCGGCCGGTGGGCATGTGGGAAACATCAGGGGTTCAGGGGGTCGAGGCCGGCTTCGCGCAGCAGCGCGCAGGTGCGGATCAGCGGCAGTCCGATCAGGGCCGTGGGGTCGTCGGACTCGATGGCCGACAGCAGCGTGATGCCCAGGGCCTCGGCCTTGGCGCTGCCGGCACAGTCGTAGGGCTGTTCGAGGTCGAGGTAGCGGCCGATCTCGGCGTCGCCCAGGTCGCGGAACCGCACCGTGACGGTGGCGAGTTCGTTCGTGTCGACCGCCTTCGCCACGCAGCGCACGGCCACGGCCGTGTGGAAGCGCACCGTGCGGCCGCGCATGGCCGAGAGCTGCTCGATGGCGCGTTCGCGGGTGCCGGGTTTTCCGAGCGGCAGGCCGTCGAGGTCGGCGACCTGGTCGGAGCCGATCACGATGGCGCCGGGGAAGCGCGCGGCCACCTCGGCGGCCTTGGCGCGGGCCAGGCGGCGGGCGAGGGTGGAGGGCTGTTCGCCGGGGAGGGGGGTCTCGTCGACGTCCGGGGGCTCCACGTCGAACGGGAGGCGCAACCGCTCGAGCAGTTCACGGCGGTAGCGCGACGTGGACGCGAGGATCAGGCGGTGAGGGGATTGCATCGGGGGATTGTCCCACCGCCGGTCGGGGCGACCCCGTCGCGAGGGCGGGATCTAAAATGCCGGACATGAAATCCCGAGAGTTCGACCCGCTGCGCCTCGACGTCGCGGCCTTCGCCAAGGACGGTGGCGCCCTCGAGGGCGAGTGGCCCCTCGCCGAGCTGGAGCGCCTCGCCGAGTCCGTGCTGCCCGGCACCGTGGCCTCCGCGCCGGCCGTCACCTGGCGCCTCACCGGTGAACTGCGTGCCGCCCAGGGCGGCGAATCGCAGGTGTGGCTGCATGCCGTCGCCCACGCCACCGTGCAGCTGGAATGCCAGCGCTGCCTGAAACCCATGACCGAGGCGCTGGCTGCCGAGCGGTCGTTCCAGTTCGTCCACGGCGAGGACGCCGCGGCCGACCTGGACGCGGACAGCGAGGACGACGTGTTGGCGCTCACTCGCGCGCTCGATGCGCGGGAGCTGGTGGAGGACGAGCTGCTGCTCGAGCTGCCCATCGTGCCGCGGCACGACGTCTGCCCCGACCCGATCCCGGTGGTCGCCGACGACCTCCCCGAGGAAGCGGCCCCGAACCCGTTCGCCAAGCTGGCCGCCCTCAAGCGCGGCGGCCTGCCCAACTGATCAATCATTGGCATCCGGGATTCGCGCAGGTCCGATCGGGCATGCTAGAATCTCGGGCTTTCCAACACGCGCGCAGCGGATCTCCGGAGTGTTCCGGGCCGACATGATTGCCGCGGTGTGCAACAAACCCCCTGGCTCCTGCGAAAGAGATCAGGAGACCAAAGGAGCTTTTCATGGCCGTTCAGCAAAACAAGAAGTCGCCTTCCAAGCGCGGTATGCACCGTTCGCACAATGCCCTGGTCACCCCGGGCACCGCGATCGAGCCCACCACGGGCGAGACGCACCTGCGTCACCACATCAGCCCGAACGGTTTCTACCGTGGGCGCAAGGTCCTCAAGACCAAGGCGGACGCCTGAAGGCAGTCGCCCTTGTCCGGCCGCAAGCCACGGCGCTTGCGATCGGGCAAACTGATTGATTCCCACCACTTGCCCGGCCTGCGCTGAACCGCCTTGCCGGGCTTGTGTGTTTCCGTGACGATGATTCGCCGCTCGCCTTCGCTCGCACCCCGATGACTTCGCCTGCGCTGACAGCCCTCGACACCGTCCGCCTGTCCATCGACTGCATGGGCGGCGACCACGGCCCATCCGTCACCCTCCCGGCCTGCCGCGCCTTCCTGGCCGCGCATCCCCATGCGGAACTGATCCTCGTCGGACGCGCCGATGCGCTGGCCGAGGCTGCGTCGTGGCCGCGCTGCCGCGTCGTGCCCGCCACCGAGGTGGTCGAGATGGACGACCCGGTCGAGGTGGCGCTGCGCCGCAAGAAGGATTCGTCGCTGCGCGTGGCCCTGAGCCAGGTCAAGCCGGGTGCGGAAGGCCTGCGTGCCGCGGCCGACGTCTGCGTCTCCGCCGGCAACACCGGCGCGCTGATGGCCGTCGCCCGCTACCTGCTCAAGACGGTGGACGGCATCGACCGCCCGGCCATCGCCACGGTGATGCCCAACATCCGCGACGGGTTCACCACGGTGCTCGACCTGGGCGCCAACGTCGACTCCACGCCCGAGCACCTGCTGCAGTTCGCGGTGATGGGCAGCGCGCTCGTCTCCGCCGTCGAAGGCAAGTCCGATCCCACAGTGGGCCTGCTGAACATCGGCGAGGAGGCCATCAAGGGCAGCGAGGTCATCAAGCGCGCCGCCCAGCTGCTGCGCGCGGCCGGCGAGCGGGGCGACATCAACTTCCACGGCAACGTGGAGGGCAACGACATCTTCAAGGGCACCACCGACGTGGTCGTCTGCGACGGCTTCGTGGGCAACGTGACGCTGAAGTCCGCCGAAGGCATGGCGAGCCTGATCGTCAGCCTCATCAAGCAGGAATTCAGCCGCAGCCTGTTCACGAAGGCCCTCGCCGTCATCGCGATGCCGGTGCTCAAGGCGTTCAAGGCCCGGGCCGACCACCGCCGCTACAACGGGGCCGCGCTGCTGGGCCTGAGGGGCCTCGTCTTCAAGAGCCACGGGTCGGCCGACGCCTTCTCGTTCGAGCAGGCCTTGAATCGGGCTTATGATGCGGCCCGCAATCGTTTGCTTGATCGGGTGCACGACCAGATCCACGAGACGCTCCGGAGCCAGCCCGCCGCGGCCGCTTCCTCCGAGCCTCCCGCGGACGCGGGCGACGCCCTCGCTGCATGACCTCATCTTCTTCTGCCCGCTATTCGCGCGTTTCCGGCACCGGCAGCTACCTGCCGCCGAAGCGCCTGAGCAACGCCCAGCTCGCCGAGCAACTGGCCGCCGACGGTGTCGAGACGTCCGACGAGTGGATCATCGCCCGCACCGGCATCAAGGCGCGGCACTTCGCCGAAGCCGACGTGGCCTGCAGCGACCTCGCCGTCGAAGCCGCGCGCCATGCCATCGAGTCCGCTGGCCTCGCCGCCACCGACATCGACCTGATCATCGTCGCCACGTCCACGCCGGACATGGTGTTCCCGTCCACCGCCTGCATCGTCCAGCGCAAGCTGGGCATCGTGGGCTGCGCCGCGTTCGACGTGCAGGCCGTGTGCTCGGGCTTCGTCTACGCGATGACGGTGGCCGATTCCATGATCCGCACGGGCGCCGCGCGCCATGCGCTCGTGATCGGCGCCGAAGTCTTCTCGCGCATCCTCGACTTCAAGGACCGCACCACCTGCGTGCTGTTCGGCGACGGCGCCGGCGCCGTGGTGCTGTCGGCGAGCGACACCCCCGGCATCCTCGCCACCGAGCTGCATGCCGACGGCCGCCACTCCGACATCCTCTGCACGCCGGGCACCGTCTCGGGCGGGCAGGTGCTGGGCGATCCGTTCCTCAAGATGGACGGCCAGGCCGTGTTCAAGCTCGCCGTGGGCGTGCTGGAGGACGTGGCCCGCTCGGTGCTGGCCAAGGCCGGCCGCGCCCAGGAAGACATCGACTGGCTGGTGCCGCACCAGGCCAACATCCGGATCATGCACGGCACGGCCAAGAAGCTGAAGCTGCCGCTCGAGAAGGTGGTGGTCACCGTCGACGAACACGGCAACACGTCGGCCGCCTCCATTCCGCTCGCCCTCGACGTGGCGGTGCGGGCCGGCACCATCAAGCCGGGCGACACCGTGATGCTCGAAGGTGTGGGTGGCGGTTTCACCTGGGGTGCGGTGCTGCTGGACCTGTAGCGTCCACTCACTGCTGAACCCGTCCCGCCGCGTGCGTGACCCAGAACACACAACAGGAAGTGTTGGCATGACTCCGTTTGCATTCGTTTTTCCCGGCCAGGGCTCCCAGACCGTCGGCATGCTCGACGCGTGGGGCGACCACCCGGCCGTCCGTGAGACCCTTGCCGAAGCCTCGTCGGCCCTCGGCGAGGACATCGGCGCCCTGATCGCCCAGGGCCCGAAGGAAACCCTCGATCTCACCACCAACACGCAGCCCGTCATGCTGACGGCCGCGGTGGCGAACCTGCGTGCGTGGCTCGCCGAGACCGGCCTGAAGCCCGCCGTGGTGGCCGGCCACTCGCTCGGCGAGTACTCGGCGCTGGTCGCCGCCGGCGCGCTGACGCTGGCCGACGCGCTGCCGCTCGTGCGCTTCCGCGCCCAGGCGATGCAGGAAGCCGTGCCGGTGGGCGCGGGCGGCATGGCCGCCATCCTCGGGCTCGACGCCCAGGCCGTGCGCGACGGCTGCGCCGAGGCGGCCGCCGCCGCGGGCGAAGTGGTCGAGGCCGTGAACTTCAACGACCCGAAGCAGATCGTGATCGCCGGCACCAAGGCCGCGGTCGAGAAGGCCTGCGAGGTGCTGAAGGCCAAGGGCGCCAAGCGCGCGCTGCTGCTGTCGGTGTCCGCCCCGTTCCATTCGAGCCTGATGAAGCCCGCGGCCGACCGGTTGAAGGAACGTCTGGCCGCCACCGCGATCACAACGCCCGTGATTCCCGTGATCAACAACATCGACGTGGCGGTGCAGACCGACCCGGCCGCCATCCGCGACGCCCTCTACCGCCAGGCCTTCGGCCCGGTGCGGTGGGTGGAGACGGTCCAGGCGATCCGCGCCCGTGGCATCCTCCACGTCATCGAGTGCGGTCCGGGCAAGGTGCTCGCCGGCATGGTCAAGCGCATCGAGGCGGACGCCACCGGAGCGCCGCTGTTCGATCCGGCCTCGCTGGCCGAAGCAAAGGGGATGCTGTCATGAGTGAAGTTTCGGTGGTGGGGCAGGTGGCCCTGGTCACGGGCGCATCGCGCGGCATCGGCCGCGCCATCGCGGTCGCGCTGGCCAAGGCGGGCCTGAAGGTGATCGGCACGGCCACGACCGAAGCCGGCGCGCAGGCCATCACGCAGGGCCTCGCGGGCCACGAAGGCTCGCGCGGCATCGTGCTGAACGTCAACGACGCCGCCGGCCTCGACGCCGCGGTGGACGGCATCGTCAAGGAATTCGGCGCGCTGCACGTGCTGGTGAACAACGCAGGCATCACGCGCGACACGCTGTCCATGCGCATGAAGGACGACGACTGGGACGCGGTGCTCGACACCAACCTGAAGGCCGTCTTCCGCGCCAGCCGCGCCGCCATCAAGCCGATGATGAAGCAGCGCTACGGCCGCATCGTCAACATCACGTCCGTCGTCGGGGCCAGCGGCAACGCCGGCCAGGCGAACTACGCCGCCGCCAAGGCGGGTGTCGCCGGCATGACCCGTTCGCTCGCTCGCGAGCTGGGCAGCCGCGGCATCACCGTCAACTGCGTGGCCCCCGGGTTCATCGAGACGGACATGACCAAGGAATTGTCGGAAGCGCAGACCGCCTCCCTGCTCGGGCAGATCCCCCTCGGCCGGCTCGGTTCGGCCCAGGACATCGCCCATGCGGTGGCGTTCCTCGCTTCCCCGCAGGCCGGCTACATCACCGGCAGCGAACTGCATGTCAACGGTGGCATGTACATGAATTGAACCCGGGCGCCGGAATGGCGTCCGTTTCATCCGGTTTTCAAGCCCGACCGGCACGTCCTGGGGGTGTCTCGAAGCAGACACCTCACAAGCCGTAGAATCTCGGGCTGTCCAAGCAAACCCTCCTGGAGGAGTCATGAGCGATATCGAAGCACGTGTGAAGAAAATCATTGCCGAGCAACTCGGCGTGCCTGAGGCCGATGTGTCCAACGAGAAGGCCTTCGTGGCCGATCTGGGCGCCGACTCTCTCGACACCGTGGAACTGGTGATGGCGCTGGAAGACGAGTTCGGCATCGAGATCCCCGACGAAGAAGCGGAGAAGATCACGACCGTCCAGCTCGCGATCGACTACGCGCTGAAGAACCAGAAGGCCTGAGGGCCTCGTCCTCCAATCACTGCATCAAGCGTATGACCCGTCGTCGCGTCGTCGTCACTGGCCTCGGCCTCATCAGCCCCGTGGGCAACACGGTGGCCGAAGGCTGGGCCAACATCCTGGCCGGGCGTTCCGGCATTGACTCCATCACCAAGTTCGATGCGTCGAACCTGGCCTGCCGTTTCGCGGGCGAAGTGAAGGGGTTCAATGTCGAGGACTACTTCCCGGCCAAGGAAGCCCGCCACATGGACACCTTCATCCATTACGGATTGGCGGCATCCATCCAGGCGGTGCAGGACGCGGGTCTGCCCACGGGCGACGCGCTGAGTGAGGAAGCAGCCGAGCGCATCGGCTGCATCGTGGGTTCGGGCATCGGCGGCCTGCCGATGATCGAGGAAACCCACGCCGAATTGACGGCACGCGGCCCGCGCCGCGTGTCCCCCTTCTTCGTGCCCGCCTCGATCATCAACATGATCTCCGGGCACGTCTCCATCAAGTTCGGGTTCCAGGGCCCGAACCTCGCCATCGTGACGGCGTGCACCACCGGGCTGCACTCCATCGGTGAGGCCGGCCGCCTCATCGAGTACGGCGATGCCGACGTGATGATCGCCGGTGGCGCCGAATCCACGGTGTCGCCGCTGGGCGTGGGCGGTTTCGCCGCGGCCCGGGCGCTGTCCACCCGCAACGACGATCCCAAGACGGCGTCGCGCCCGTGGGACAAGGACCGCGACGGCTTCGTGCTGGGCGAGGGCGCCGGCGTGCTGGTGCTCGAAGAGTACGAACACGCGAAGAAGCGTGGCGCCAAGATCTACGCCGAGCTCTCGGGCTTCGGCATGGGCGGTGACGCGTTCCACATGACCGCCCCGAACGTCGACGGCCCCAAGCGGTCGATGAAGGCTGCCCTGCGCAACGCCGGCATCAACGCCGACCAGGTCCAGTACCTGAACGCCCACGGCACCTCCACGCCGCTCGGCGACGTCAACGAAACGAACGCGGTGAAGCTCGCCTTCGGCGACCATGCGAAGAACATGGTGCTGAGTTCCACGAAATCGATGACCGGGCACCTGCTCGGCGGTGCCGGTGGCATCGAATCGGTCTTCACCGTGCTGGCCCTCCATCACCAGGTGGCCCCGCCCACGATCAACATCTTCAACCAGGACCCCGAGTGCGACCTGGACTACTGCGCGAACACCGCACGGGAGATGAAGATCGAGTACGCCGTGAAGAACAACTTCGGTTTCGGCGGCACGAACGGCACCCTGGTCTTCAAGCGCGCCTGAGCGCGGCGCCGCGCGCGGCCCATGCAGGCGCCTCCGGCCGTCTCCCTCTCCGTGTCCCGCTTCGGCGTCTGGCGCGGCCTGTGCCTGATGGCGGCCGTGGCCGCCGTCGGGGCGGCTGCCGCCTGGGCGTGGGCCCGCTTTTCGATGGAACCTTTCGGATTCGCCTGGGTCATGCTGGCGCTGGCCGCTGCGGCGTGGGCCTGCCGCTCGCCTGCGCCGTTCCACCTCCGCTGGGATTCGCAGGCCTGGTTCCTCGACGGCCAGCCCGGTTCGGTGACGGTCGCGCTCGACGCGGGCAGCGGCCTGCTGCTGCGTTTCCTTCCCGAGGGCGCCCGGTTCGCCCGGTGGCTGCCGGTGCAGCGCGCCGGGCACGAGTCGGTGTGGCACGCGCTGCGCTGCTCGCTCCATTCCGCCCGCCCGTCCGCCCCGCGGCTGGCCGCCGACTTCTGATTGCGCCTGTATGAGCACCCCTGACGCAGACGCCCCCCTCATCGAGCGAGTCAAGCGCGGCGACGTGAAGGCGTTCGAGATGCTGGTCGTGAAGTACCAGCGCCGCATCGAGCGCCTGATCGGCCGCATGGTGCGCGACGTCGACCTGGTGCCGGACATCGCCCAGGAGACCTTCATCCGCGCCTACCGGGCCATTCCGCAGTTCCGCGGTGAGAGCCAGTTCTACACCTGGCTCTACCGCATCGCGGTCAACACCGCGAAAAAGGCCCTCGTGGGCCTCAAGCGGGATCCGATCGTGACGGAATCCGCGCGCGCATCCCGGGAAGACGACGATGAAACTTCCCGCGTGGAGAATGAACTAACCGACGGCGAGACGCCCGAAGCAGTCATGGCCAGCAAGGAGATCGCCGCCGCGGTGAACGCGGCGATCGAGGCGCTGTCCGACGACCTCCGGCAGGCGATCACGCTCCGCGAGATCGAGGGCCTGAGCTACGAGGAGATCGCCGAACTGATGGATTGCCCGATCGGCACCGTCCGTTCGCGCATCTTCCGGGCACGGGAGGCCATCGCGCAGCGGTTGCGGCCGCTGCTCGACACGCGGGAAGGGGAGCGCTGGTGACGGCGCCCTCCGGGGCCGTCATGGGCTCGAAAGATGAAGGGGGCCGCCTCCGGGTGGCCGCTGGGTGTGGTTTGATGGTTGGAGATGGTGATGTCGCAACGCTCTGAAGGCAATCTGCCGCCGATGGACGATCTGTCGGCGCTCATGGATGGTGAACTCGGTGCCTCCGAGGTGGCCCGCGCGTGCGCGCGCTGGCGCGACGATGCCGACGCGCGAGAGACGTGGCACACCTACCAGTTGATCGGCGACGTGCTGCGCTCCGACGACCTCGCCGCGCCGGCGGCCCGCGACCTCGACTTCCTGGCCGCGCTGCGCACGAAGCTGGCCGAGGAGCCGGTGGTGCTCGCGCCCCGGCCCGCTGCCGAGGTGGCCGAACCCCATCCGCTGCCGGCGGTGGCCAATGCCCAGGCCGGTGGCCACGCCGTCTGGCGCAACTGGCGCACGCCCGCGGCCGTGATGGCGGGCTTCGCCGTGGTGGCGAGCGTGCTCGTCGTCACCCGCCTGCCCGGTGGCGCCGATGCCGGCGGCACCGTGATGGCTGGCGTCCGCTCCACCCCGTCGTCCATCACGCTGGCCGCGTCGCCTGGCGCGAGCAACGTGCCGGGCTTCGATCTCCCGTCCGACAGCCCGCAGATCGTGCTCGACGGCAAGCTGATCCGGGACGCGCGCCTCGACGAATACCTCGCCGCCCACAAGAAGTTCGGTGGCAGCTCCGGCCCCGGTGCGCCGTCGGGTTTCCTGCGCAATGCAGCTGCCATCACCAACAACACCGCGACGGCGGGCCGCTGATTCATGCTGACGCCTTCCGCGCGGTTCCGACTGTCCTGGCTGACCCTGTTCTGGGTGGCGGCGCTCCCCGCCCACCTCGTGCACGCGCAGAGCGCGCTCAACAGCGGCGATGCCCTCGTGGAAAAGCGCGAGGCCAAGGCCTGGCTGTACCGCATCCAGGAAGCCGCGAACAAGCGGAGCTACCAGGGCACCGTGATCGTCAGCAGCGGCGGCGCCGTCGCCAGCTCGCGCATCACGCACTACTGCGAAGGGCGCGACCAGTTCGAGCGCATCGATGCCCTCGATGGCCAGGCCCGCCACATCGTGCGTCACAACGAACAGGTGCACACCGTGTGGCCCCAGCGCCGCATCGCGATGGTCGAGCAGCGTGACCAGCTCAGCTCCTTCCCCGGCCTGCTGCAGGCCGGTGGTGACCGCGTGGCCGAGTACTACGACCTGCGCGCCGTCGGGCAGGAGCGGGTCGCCGGCCGCGAGGCGAACGTGCTCTCGCTGCGCCCGAAGGATGGTCACCGTTATGGCTACCGCCTGTGGTCCGACGCGGCCACGGGCCTGCTGCTGCGCACCGAGGTGCTCGGCGAGCGCGGCGGCGTGCTCGAGTCCTCCGCGTTCTCCGACGTGGCCATCGGCGTGCACCCGTCCGTCGACGCGATGATGCAGCCCATCCGCAAGCTCGACGGCTACAAGGTGCTCCAGCCCGGCGCGGCATCCACCACCCTCGAGGCCGAGGGATGGCACCTCGAGACGAAGGTGCCGGGCTTCCGCCTGGTCAGCTGCGTGAAGCGGCCCGTGGACGGACCGTTGCGGGCGCAGTCGCCCGCCGCGGGGCATGAGCCCCAGCTCGTGCAGGCCGTCTTCACCGACGGACTGACCTCCGTGTCGATCTTCATCGAGCCGTACAACCCCGAGCGCCATCCGCGCCCCATGAACACCGCCATCGGCGCCACCCAGACCCTGATGCACCGCCAGTCCGACTGGTGGGTCACGCTGATGGGCGACGTGCCGGCCCCGACGCTGCGCCTGTTCTCCGAAGCCCTCGAGCGCCGCAAGTAATCCGCCGGTCGCGGGCGGGCGCTGGAATTCGGGCAACATCGCGGCGGAATGGCAAGGGCGAGGGGCGGGTGACCGCCCGGCCGTGTCCGTTCGATCCGTTGTTTCGTTTTCATGAGCCACGAGGATTCATCCATGCCATCCAGCCCCTTCCCCGGTTCGGTGTCGACCGGCCTCGCGTCGATGCGCCGCGGCCTCCTGCTGCTGGCCAGCGGGGCCGTGCTCGGCCTGTCGGCCCTGGTGCTGCCATCCGGCGCCCAGGCGCAGGCGCGCGAACTGCCCGATTTCGCGGACCTGGTCGACAAGGTCGGCCCGGCCGTCGTGAACATCCGCACCACCGAACGAAGCGCCGACGGGGCGCGCCTGCCGTTCCGCCGCCGCGCGCCGTCGCTGCAGCAGAGCGACGAGGTGCCTCGTGGCGAAGGCTCCGGCTTCATCCTGAGCGCCGACGGCTACGTGATGACCAACGCGCACGTGATCGCCGGTGCGTCGGAGGTCTACGTGACCATGACCGACAAGCGTGAGTTCAAGGCGAAGATCGTGGGCGCCGACGAACGCACCGACGTCGCCCTCGTCAAGATCGACGCCACCGGCCTGCCGGTGCTGCGCATCGGTGACGTGAGCCGCCTGCGGGTGGGCGAATGGGTCGTCGCCATCGGCTCGCCGTTCGGCTTCGACAACACCGTGACCGCCGGCATCGTCAGCGCCAAGTCGCGCGAGACCGGCTCCGAGGTCGCGCTGATCCAGACCGACGTGGCCGTGAACCCCGGCAACTCGGGCGGCCCGCTGATCAACATCCGCGGCGAGGCCGTGGGCGTGAACTCGCAGATCTACAGCCCCGTGGGCAGCTACGTGGGCATCTCGTTCGCCATCCCGATCGACGAGGCCATGCGCATCGCCGACCAGCTCAAGTCCGGCGGCCGCGTGGTGCGCGGCTACCTGGGCATCCTGCCCACCGAGGTGCCCCGTGAGGCCGCCGAGGAGTACGGCCTGAGCAAGACCAAGAACCGCGGCGCGTTCGTGAGCCAGGTGGTCAAGGGCGGCCCGGCCGAGAAGGCGGGGTTGCGCCTGGGCGACATCGTGCTCGCGCTCAACGGCAAGCCCATCGACGGCCCGGTCGAGCTGCGCCGCGCGCTGGGCGTCATCAAGCCGGGCACGCCCATCGTGCTGCAGATCAACCGCCGCGGGAAGCCGCTCGAGATCAAGGCGACGCTCGCCGAGATGCCCGCGCAGCAGGCCGCCGCGCCGGCCGAACGTGCCGAGCCGCCGGAGTCGAAGGGCTCGCAGGCCGCGCGTGCGTGGGGCCTCGTGGTCTCGGGCCTGAGCGATACCGAGCGGCAGTCCGCGCGTGTGTCCGGCGGCGTGAAGGTGGTGTCGGTCAGCGGAGGCGCCGAGGCCGTGGGCGTGCGCGCGGGCGACGTGATCCTCGCGGTCGGCGACACCGAACTCGGCGACCTGAAGCAGTTCGAGGCCGTGGTCGGGAAGTCGGACAAGGCGAAGCCGCTGTCGGTGACCCTGCTGCGCAACGAGTGGGCGCAGTACGTGCGCATCCCGCCCTCGAAGTGACACCGGCATGTCGTGGCGCATGCCCTCCGAACCCGTGAGGGCATGCACCCGACTGCTTTACCCGGATTTGCCACGAGACGAAATGGGGTCAGGGTCGTCACAAAAAAAAGTCGGCGGGCCATCGGTCGTCGATTCCCGCATCATGAAAGTTTGCGGTGACTAACCCGAACTGAACGGCCCGGAATTCAGCCGCCAATCCGATACAATTGAAGCGCCCGGCCAGGCATTTACTGCTGGCCGATGCAAGGAGTCGCAGACCCGTCAACTATCCCCAGGCTACCCACAAGCATTTGTGGATAAACTGTGGACGGATTTTGCTGTTGGTGACTTGCAACGACGCACAATCAAGCAATGGCGCGGTTTTCAGCGGGGTGCTTTTGGCTACAATGAAACCCCAACAAGCAGTTGCCATACGTTTTGTTGGAAGGCGCGTCAAAGCTTCGACGTGCCTTTTTTTTGTTCAACGCACGGGCATCTGCCCTCTCTTCGCACCGTGATCGCGTGCCTTCGCGCAGCTCCCCGCTGATGCGACATCACCCGCCTCGAACCGGTCGCCGCTCCTCATGGATCACATCCGAAATTTCTCCATCATTGCCCACATCGACCACGGCAAGTCGACGCTGGCCGACCGCCTCATCCACCGCTGCGGGGGGCTGAGCGATCGCGAGATGGAAGCGCAGGTCCTCGACTCGATGGACATCGAGCGCGAGCGCGGCATCACCATCAAGGCGCAGACCGCCGCACTCGAATACGTGGCGCGTGACGGCAAGACCTACCAGCTCAACCTGATCGACACCCCCGGGCACGTCGACTTCTCGTACGAAGTGAGCCGCTCGCTGTCGGCTTGCGAGGGCGCGCTGCTGGTGGTCGACGCGAGCCAGGGCGTCGAGGCGCAGACCGTGGCGAACTGCTACACGGCGCTCGACCTCGGCGTCGAGGTGATCCCGGTCCTGAACAAGATGGACCTGCCGCAGGCCGATCCCGAGCGCGCGAAGGAAGAGATCGAGGACGTGATCGGCATCGACGCCGAGAACGCCATCCCGTGCAGCGCCAAGACGGGCATGGGCATCGACGACATCCTCGAGGCCGTGATCACCCGCATGCCGCCCCCGAAGGGCGTGCCCGACGCGCCGCTGCGCGCCATGATCATCGACTCCTGGTTCGACAACTACGTCGGCGTCGTGATGCTGGTGCGTGTGGTCGACGGACAGCTCAAGCGCGGTGAACGCTTCAAGATGATGGCGTCCGGCGCGGCCTACGCGGCCGAGCAGCTGGGTGTGTTCACGCCGAAGTCGGTCTCCCGCGACGCGCTCAAGGCGGGCGAGGTGGGCTTCGTGATCGCCGGCATCAAGGAACTGCAGGCGGCCAAGGTGGGCGACACGCTCACGATGGAAAAGAAGCTGCCGAACAACCTGGGCCCTGCGGCCGAGGCGCTGCCGGGCTTCAAGGAGATCCAGCCGCAGGTGTTCGCCGGCCTGTACCCCACCGAGGCCAGCGAGTACGACCAGCTCCGCGACGCGCTCGAGAAGCTCAAGCTCAACGACTCGTCGCTGCGCTACGAGCCCGAGGTGTCGCAGGCGCTCGGCTTCGGCTTCCGTTGCGGCTTCCTCGGCCTGCTGCACATGGAGATCGTGCAGGAGCGCCTGGAGCGCGAGTTCGACCAGGACCTGATCACCACGGCGCCGTCCGTCGTGTACGAGGTGGAGCTGGGCAACAAGGAAGTCATCCAGGTCGAGAACCCGTCGAAGATGCCCGACCTGGGCCGCATCGCCGAGATCCGCGAGCCCATCGTCACGGTGCACCTGTACATGCCCCAGGACTACGTGGGGCCGGTCATGACGCTCGCGAACCAGAAGCGCGGCGTGCAGATGAACATGGCGTACCACGGCCGCCAGGTGATGCTCACCTACGAGATGCCGCTCGCCGAGATCGTGCTCGACTTCTTCGACAAGCTGAAGAGCGTGTCGCGGGGCTACGCGTCCATGGACTACGAGTTCAAGGAGTACCGCGCCGCCGACGTCGTGAAGGTCGACATCATGCTGAACGGCGATCGGGTCGACGCGCTGTCGATCATCGTGCACCGCAGCCAGAGCCAGTTCCGCTCTCGGGCCGTCGTCGCCAAGATGCGCGAACTGATCTCGCGCCAGCAGTTCGACGTCGCCATCCAGGCGGCCATCGGGGCCAACATCATTGCCCGTGAGACAATCAAGGCCCTGAGAAAGAACGTGATCGCGAAGTGCTACGGGGGCGACATCACCCGCAAGCGCAAGCTCCTCGAAAAACAAAAGGCCGGCAAGAAACGCATGAAGCAGATCGGCTCCGTCGAGGTGCCGCAGGAAGCGTTCCTGGCCATCCTCCAAGTGGAAGATTGATGGGTGCTCTGACTGGTGTTCTGTATGGCTGCCTCGTGGTGTTCCTGGGGGGCTGGTACCTCGGGAAGTGGCCCGGCAACTTCTCCTTCCTCCTGTTCATCCTGACGGTCGTCACGCTGGTGTACTGGCTGGCCGAACGCTTCCGTTTCGCACCCGCCCGCCAGGCCGCGGCGCGAAACCTCGAAGCCCAGGACGCGGCCCGCCGGCAGCAGCTGGCCGACAAGGGCATCGCGAAGGTCGACGGCGACATCTCGTCGGCCCGCGAGGCGCTGCTCGCCCAGCCCTGGTGGCTCGACTGGACGGCCGGGCTGTTCCCGGTGATCCTGGTGGTGTTCCTGCTGCGCTCGTTCCTGTTCGAACCCTTCAAGATCCCGTCCGCGTCGATGGTGCCCACGCTGCTGATCGGCGACCTCATCCTCGTCAACAAGTACCACTACGGCATCCGCCTGCCGGTGATCAACAAGAAGATCATCCCGCTGAACGAACCGCAGCGCGGCGACGTGATGGTGTTCCGCTACCCGGCCAACCCCACCATCGACTACATCAAGCGGGTGGTGGGCGTGCCGGGCGACGAGGTGGCGTATCTGAACCAGAAGCTGTACCTGAACGGCAAGCCCGTGCCCACCCAGACGCTGCCCGAGTTCTACGACGAGGATGGCACGCAGGCGGGTGACGGCATGCGCTACCGGGCGCAGTTCTCCGAGAAGCTCGGCGAGAAGGACCACCGCATCCTCGTCGACCCGAAGCGCCCCAGTTACGTCGTGCCACATGCCACTTTCCCTTACAAGGAAAACTGCCGCTACAGTGCCGAGGGAATCACCTGCAAGGTGCCGGCGGGTCATTACTTCATGATGGGTGACAACCGCGACTACTCGGAAGACTCGCGGTTCTGGGGCTTCGTGCCCGACGAGAACATCGTCGGCAAGGCCTTCTTCATCTGGATGAACTTCGGCAACTTCAAGCGCTTCGGTTCTTTCAACTGAGTTCGATCCACAGACCTTGCTCTCGTCAGCATCACCCAAGGAGCCATCGACCATGACCCTCCCGTTTCGTTCGCCCCGCGGTCAACGCGGTGTGACCTTGTTCGGGCTGATGTTCTGGGCCATCCTGATCGGCATCGTCACGCTGGTCGCACTGAAGGTGCTGCCCACGGTCAACGAATACCTGACGATCCAGCGCGCCATCGACAAGATCGCCTCGTCGAGTCCGGCCACCGTGCCGGAGGTCCGCGCGGCGTTCGAGCGGCAGAAAGAGATCGAGTACTCGATCCAGTCCGTCACCGGCAACGACCTCGCGGTCACCAAGGTCAACGACAAGCTCGTGATCTCGTTCGCCTACGACAAGGAAATCGAGCTGATGGGCCCGGTATACCTGTTGCTGAAATACGAAGGCAAGTCGAAGTAAGCTGTCGGCTGAATCGCGCCTCTTTCGACCCGTGGACCACCGCCTCACCGCCCTCCAACAACGTCTGGGACACACGTTCGCCCGGCCGGAGTTGCTGAGCCGTGCCATCACGCACCGCAGCTTCGGCGCCGACCACAACGAGCGCCTCGAGTTCCTGGGCGACGCGGTGCTCAGCCTGGCCATCAGCGGCCTGCTGTACGAGCGGTTCAGCGGCTCCGACGAGGGCGACCTGACCCGGGTGCGGGCCCACCTCGTCCGCGAGGACAGCCTGCACCGCGTGGCCCTCGTGATCGGGCTGCCCGACGTGCTGCGCCTGAGCGACGGCGAAGCCCGCGGCGGCGGCGCCCAGCGCCCCTCCATCCTGGCCGACGCGCTGGAAGCCATCATCGGCGCCACCTTCGTCGACGGCGGCTTCGACGCCGCCCGCAGCCTCGTCAAGCTGCTGTTCGGCGAGGTGATCGCCACCACCGAGATCGACGGCTGGGCGAAGGACGCGAAGACCGAACTCCAGGAATGGCTGCAGGCCCGCCGCCTGCCGGTTCCCACCTACCGCATCCTGGGCACCCGTGGCCAGGCCCATGCCCAGACCTTCGAGGTCGAATGCGCCGTCCCGGCGCTCGGCCTCACCGAAGCCGGCGAAGGCCGGTCCCGCCGAAACGCCGAACAGGAAGCCGCCAACCGCATGTTGCGCGCCCTGAAGGCGAGCGACAAACCCGGCAGCGCCTTGCGCTCCTGAGCATGAACCACCCCGAGCAAGACCCCGATGTGCCCGAGCAGAACGCCGAGGCGCAGGACTCCGAACCGCTGTCGTCCGATCACGACGACGAAGACGGGGGCGGCGACACCCGCTGCGGCCTCGTCGCCATCGTGGGCCGGCCCAACGTCGGCAAGTCCACGCTGCTGAACGCGCTGGTCGGCCAGAAGGTCAGCATCACCTCCGACAAGGCGCAGACCACGCGCCACCGCATCACCGGCATCCGCACGGTCGACGACACCCAGTTCGTGTTCGTCGACACCCCCGGCTTCCAGACCAAGCACACGGCCGCGCTCAACCGCAACCTGAACCGCACGGTCACCGGGGTACTGAACGACGTCGACGTGGTGCTGTTCCTGGTGGAAGCCGGCCGCTTCGGCCTGGACGACGCCAAGGTGCTCGCGCTGATGCCGAAGGACCGCCCGGTGTTCCTGATCGCCAACAAGCTCGACGCCGTGCAGCGCCGCGCCGACCTGATGCCCTGGCTCAAGGGCATGCAGGACCGCCACGCGTTCGCCGAGTTCGTGCCGCTGTCGGCCAAGAAGGCGGCCGACGTCGAGCGCCTGCTGGGCATCGTGAAGCCCTACCTGCCGCAGCAGCCCTGGTTCTACGAGGAAGACGCGCTCACCGACCGCACCGACCGTTTCCTCGCGAGCGAACTCATCCGCGAGAAGCTCTTCCGCCTGACCGGCGACGAACTTCCCTACACCTCCACCGTCGTGATCGACAAGTTCGAGGAAGAGGGCAACCTGCGGCGCATCGCCGCCACCATCATCGTCGAACGCGATGCCCACAAGGGCATGGTGATCGGCCACGATGGCGAACGCCTCAAGCGCATCGGCTCCGAGACGCGCCAGGAGCTCGAGCGCCTGATGGACTGCAAGGTCTTCCTGGAGCTGTGGGTCAAGGTCCGTTCGGGCTGGGCCGACAACGAGGAACACCTCCGCAGCTACGGCTACGAATGAGCCTCCGCTGAGCGTGGCCGCCCCTCGCCCGGTGCGCCAGGCGCGCGCCCCCTCCGTCCTCGCCGCCTACGTGCTCCACCGCTACGACTGGAGCGAGTCGAGCCTCGTGCTCGACGTCTTCACTCGAGAGTCGGGGCGCCTGCCCGTCATCGCCAAGGGCGCCAAGCGGCCGTATTCGCAGCTGCGCCCGGTGCTGCTGCCGTTCCAGCGCCTGTTCGTCACGCTCGGCAAGCCTCCGAAGGCGGGTGAGGCCGGCGACGCGGTGGAGGCGGGCGGCGAAGTGCGCCTGCTGCGCGGTGCCGAGTGGGCCGGCGGGTCGGCCATGCTGACCGGTGCGGCCCTCTTCAGCGGCTTCTACCTGAACGAGTTGCTGATGAAGCTGCTCGCCCGCCAGGACCCCCATCCCGAACTGTTCGACGCCTACGCGGCCACGCTCCCCTCGCTTGCCTCGGCCGACGACGCCGTGACGCAGGCCGCGCTGCGGGCGTTCGAGCTGACCCTGCTGCTGCGCCTGGGCCTGCTGCCCGACCTGACCGTGGTCACCGCCACGCAGCAGTCCGTGGCGCTGGATGGCGGCTACGCGCTGCTGCCCGAAGTGGGGCTTGTGTCGGCCCGGCCGTCGGACACCCCGATCAGCGGCACCGACCTCGTGGGGGTGCAGGCGGCGCTGGAGCACGGCAGCATCCCCGCGCTCCAGCAGGCCTGCGGCAGGGTCTTGCCTGCGCTGCGTTCGCAACTCCGGGCCCTGCTTCACTATCATCTCGGCTCGAACGTGCTGCGCACGCGGCAGGTGATGATCGGTGTGCAATCCCTCGGCTGAAACCCTCCAACCATGAATCCCTTGACGTCCCGCGGCTCCGGTTCCCATTCGCAACGCGCCGGCACCGCGCTGTCGGTCAACGTCAACAAGGTGGCCCTGCTGCGCAACACGCGCTCGCTCGGCATCCCGAGCGTCGTGCGCGCGGCCACGCTGTGCCTCGAAGCCGGGGCCGACGGCATCACGGTGCACCCGCGGCCCGACGAGCGCCACATCCGCGCCCACGACGTCTTCGACCTCGCCGAGCTGCTGAAGGCCTGGCCCGGCGCGGAGTTCAACATCGAGGGCAACCCGTTCCACAACCTGGTGGACCTGGCCCGCGAGGTGGTCGCGCGCGGCCTGCCGCTGCACCAGTGCACCTTCGTGCCCGACAGCGTCGAGCAGTCCACGTCCGACCATGGCTGGCGCTTCCCCGAGGACGCCGCGCGGCTGGCCCCGCTGATCGCCGACGTGAAGGCGCTGGGCGTGCGCGTGAGCCTGTTCATGGACCCGACACCCGAGGCCATGCCCGCCGTGCGCGCGGTGGGCGCCGACCGCGTCGAGCTCTACACCGAGACCTATGCCCGCGCCCACGCGGAAGGCCGTCTGGCCGAGGTGACGCCGGCGTTCGCGGACACCGCCCGCGCGGCGCTGCGCGAAGGCCTGGGCGTGAACGCCGGCCATGACCTCAACCTCGACAACCTGACGGACTTCCTGAAGGCCGTGCCCGGCGTGCAGGAGGTGTCGATCGGCCACGCGCTGGTGGGTGATGCCCTCGAGTTCGGCATGGCCGAGACCGTGCGCCGCTACCTGCAGTGCACGCGCGAGGGCAACACATGATCTACGGCATCGGCACCGACCTCTGCGACATCCGGCGCATCGCCGCGTCGATGGCCCGCCGTGGCGACCGCTTCGCCGAGAAGGTGCTGGGTCCCAACGAGATCCTCGTGTTCCGCGCCCGCCGCGCGCGGGTCGAGGCCCGGGGCCTCAGCTACCTCGCCACCCGCTTCTCGGCGAAGGAGGCCTTCTCGAAGGCCATCGGCCTCGGCATGCACATGCCGATGACCTGGCGCGCCTGCGAGATCCTCAACGCGCCCAGCGGCAAGCCCGAGATCCGGTTGCACGGCGCGCTCGCCGACTGGTTCACCGAACGCGGCCTGAAGGCCCACGTCACGGTGACCGACGAACAAGACTACGCTTCCAGCTTCGTCGTGGTGGAAGCCCTCGACCCCTCCAAGGAACTCCGTCCATGACCCCGCACGCCCCCGTCGTCCTCGACATCGCCGGCACCACGCTCAACGCCGACGACCGCCGCCGCCTCGCGCACCCGCTCACCGGTGGCCTGATCCTCTTCGCACGCAACTGGACGGACCGCCGCCAGCTCGTCGAACTGACACACGAGATCAAGTCGATCCGGCCCGACGTGCTCATCTGCGTGGACCACGAAGGCGGCCGCGTGCAACGCTTCCGCACCGACGGCTTCACGCACCTGCCGCCCATGCGCGTGCTGGGCGAGCTGTGGCACACCGACGGCAACGGCGGCCCGGGCTCGGGCGCGCTGACCGCCACCGACGCCGCCACGGCCGCCGGCTACGTGCTGGGCGCCGAACTGCGCGCCTGCGGCGTGGACCTGAGCTTCACGCCGGTGCTCGACCTCGACCACGGCTCGTCCGGGGTCATCGGCGACCGCGCCTTCCACCGCGACCCGCGCGTGGCCACCGTGCTGGCCAAGAGCCTGATGCACGGCCTGCTGCTGTCCGGCATGGCCAACTGCGGCAAGCACTTCCCCGGCCACGGCTTCGTGAAGGCCGACAGCCACACCGAGGTGCCCGTCGACAAGCGCTCGCTGAAGGCCATCCTGGCCGACGACGCGCGCCCGTACGAATGGCTCAGCACGAGCCTCACGAGCGTGATGCCGGCCCACGTGATCTACCCGAAGGTGGACGAACGCCCGGCGGGCTTCTCCGACCGTTGGCTGAAGGACATCCTGCGCCTGCAGCTCGGTTTCACCGGCGCGGTCTTCAGCGACGACCTCAGCATGGAGGGTGCACGCCGCATCGACGGCACGCTCGTGTCGTACGCGGATGCGGCCAAGGTGGCGCTGAATGCGGGTTGCGACCTGGTGTTGCTGTGCAACCAGTCCACGGGCGACGGCCGCCCGGTGGACGACCTGCTCGATGGTCTGGCGGAATCGCTCACCCAGGGTGGCTGGACGCCCGACCCTGACAGCGAAGCGCGCCGCGTGGCGCTGCTGCCGCAGGCGGCGCCGCTGACGTGGGATGCGCTGATGCACCATCCGGCCTACCAGCGGGCGCTGGAACGCCTGCCCTGAGTTTCAGCGGGCCCGTCCCGCCACCCCTCGTCGCTCCGGCGAACGCCGGGATCCACTCCGCCCGAGGTGCGTCAGCAGACCGTGGGCCCCGGCGTCCGCCCATTGCTGTCCGGGGAAAACGAGACGAACTCAAAACACTCGTCATCCCGGCGCAGGCCAGGACCCTGGGCCTTGCCGGAAGCGCGGCGTTGAACCTCCAGACACTGCACCTCGGCACGAGGGCAGCGAGCCATCGCGGAGGACTTTCTGGCGCCTGAGCGGGGCACAACGCTCAGGGTCTCGGCCTGCGCCGGGATGACAGCGTGTTTTCGCGATGCGATCGAGTCACGACATCGGCAGATCCGTTGCATCCCGCTCGGGGTCGGGCCTGTCACCGATCTTCCGTTTTTTCCCCGGACAGCAATGGGCGTTCGCCGGGATGGCGGGGTCCGAGGGGCCCCGTGGAGTTGCCCCCGGAAACGACAACGGCGCGCCGAAGCGCGCCGTTGCGGATCCGTTCAGGCGATCAGTTCGTCTCGAACGGCAGGCGGACCTGCGACAGGTCCTTGCGCGTCTCGACGAGCACCAGCGGGCCTTCGTCCAGCAGCACCACCGGCTTGATCTCGCGCGGCACGTGGACCGGCTTCGGCTCGTTCGCGATGGCGATCTGCGCGGCGCGGATCTTCTCGGCGTCCGAGTTCACCCACTGCAGGCCATGCTGCTCGGCCACGGCCTGCAGTTCGCCGATGGGCAGCTGGTACGCGGCCGGAGCCGGTGCCGCGGCAGCCACCACCGGGGCAGCGACCGGCGCGGGGGCCGGTGCCTGCACCGGAGCCGGTGCAGGCGCCACGGCCTCGGCCACCGGAGCGGCTTCGGCGACGACGGGTTCCACGGCAGGCGCCGGGGCCTCGACCGGCGCGGCGGCGACGACCGGGGCAGCCGGTGCGGCTTCCACCGGTTCGACGGCACGGGTCAGGTCGGCGGCGACGTCACCGGTGGCTTCCAGCAGGGCCTGCTGGCCATCGGCGCCGGCGTCCTCGCGGCGCTGGCGGTCACGGCCACGGCCGCGGTTGCGGCGGCGGCCTTCGCGTTCCTGCGGCTCGCCCGTGGGGTTGCCTTCGGCGTCGACCGGCGCCGCGTCCACGGCATCGGTGGGGGCCAGCTCGGCATCGCTGCCGGCGGCCACCGGCACGAGGCCGGCGACGGCGGTGGTGCTGTCCACCGCGGTGTCTTCACCACCTTCGGCGGCGCGGGTCTCGTCGCGGTCGCGGCCACCACGGCCACGGCGGTTGCGGCGGCGGCCGGTGCGTTCACCGGTCTCGGCACCGGCTTCCGGCGTGTCGCCACCCGGCACGGTGTCCACGAACGCGCGGGCCTGCACGGCCTCGTCGGCGGCGCCTTCGGTCACGGCGTTGGGACGGGCTTCGCGTTCCGGGCGGTTGCGGCGGCCTTCGCCACGCTCGCCGCGTTCACCCCGCTCGCCACGTTCGGCGCGGGCTTCGTCGCGGCCGCCCTGGGCGCCTTCGGCGCGGGCTTCCTGGCCACGGCCACGTTCGCCACGTTCACCGCGTTCACCACGCTCGCGCGGCGGACGGGCGGTCTCGGCGCCGGCTTCCACCGGCGTCTCGCTGCGTTCGCCACGGCGGCCGCGGCCTTCGCCCCGGTCACCACGCTCACCGCGTTCCGCGCGGTCGCCACGGCCTTCGCCGCGCTCGCCACGTTCACCGCGGGCGCCGCGCTCACCGCGTTCGCCGTCGCGCTTGCCGCCATCGCGGCCGCCACGGCCGTTGCGCTCGCCACGGCCCTTGCGGTCGCCGCGGTTTTCCTTCGTTTCGGTCGCCGGCGCCTCGACGGGCGCGGCCACCACGGGGGCGGGCGTTTCACCGCCGCCGAACAGCTTCTTCAGGAAGCCGAAGAAGCCGCCGGATGCAGCCGGCGCGGCCACGGGGGCGGGCGCCGGTGTGGCCACCGGGGCCGGGGCGGGTTCGGGCTTCGGCTCGGCCACGGGGGCCGGCGTGTCGGGCAGGATGCCCTTGATCACGGGTTCCTGCTTGGCCTTGAACTTCTCGCGGCGGGTGATGCCGACTTCGTCGTCCGGCTCCTCGATCATCGAGTAGCTGACCTGCAGGTTCTCGAGGCGCGGGTCGTCGTGGCGCAGGCGCTCGAGGCGGTAGTTCGGGGTGTCGAGGTGCTTGTTCGGCACGAGCAGCACGGTGATGCGCTGCTTCAGCTCGATCTTGGCGATCTCGGTGCGCTTCTCGTTCAGCAGGAACGAGGTCACCTCCACCGGCACCTGCACGTGCACGGCAGCGGTGTTTTCCTTCATCGACTCTTCCTGCACCATGCGCAGGATCTGCAGCGCGCTGGATTCGGTGTCGCGGATGTGGCCGGTGCCGTTGCAGCGCGGGCAGGTGATGTGGCTGCCTTCGGAGAGGGCGGGGCGCAGGCGCTGGCGGCTGAGTTCGAGCAGGCCGAACTTGCTGATGGAGCTGAACTGCACGCGGGCGCGGTCCTGGCGAAGGGCGTCGCGCAGGCGGTTTTCCACGTCGCGGCGGTTCTTCGACTCTTCCATGTCGATGAAGTCGACGACGATCAGGCCGCCCAGGTCGCGCAGGCGCATCTGGCGGGCGATTTCATCGGCGGCTTCGAGGTTCGTGCGGGTGGCCGTTTCCTCGATGTCGCTGCCGCGGGTGGAGCGGGCGCTGTTGACGTCGACCGACACGAGGGCTTCGGTGTGGTCGATCACGATGGCGCCGCCCGAGGGCAGGTTCACCGTGCGCGAGAACGCGGTCTCGATCTGGTGCTCGATCTGGAAGCGGCTGAACAGCGGTGCGTCGTCGCGGTAGCGCTTGACCTTGGATGCCGCCTCGGGCATCACGTGGCTCATGAACTGCTGGGCCTGGTCGTAGATGTCGTCGGTGTCGATCAGGATCTCGCCGACGTCCGCGGTGAAGTAGTCGCGGATGGCACGGATGACCAGCGACGATTCCTGGTAGATCAGGAAGGCGCCCTTGCCCGCCTGGGAAGCGCCGTCGATGGCCTTCCACAGCGTGAGCATGTAGTTCAGGTCCCACTGCAACTCGTTCGCGGTGCGGCCGATGCCGGCGGTGCGCGCGATCAGGCTCATGCCCTTCGGGTACTCGAGCTGGTCGAGGTTTTCCTTCAGCTCTTCGCGGTCCTCGCCCTCGATGCGGCGCGACACGCCACCGCCGCGCGGGTTGTTCGGCATCAGCACGAGGTAGCGGCCGGCCAGCGAGACGAACGTGGTGAGGGCGGCGCCCTTGTTGCCGCGCTCTTCCTTCTCGACCTGCACGAGCAGCTGGTCGCCTTCCTTGATGGCGTCCTGGATGCGTGCGTTGCGCACGTCCACGCCGTCGCGGAAGTAGTTGCGGGAGATTTCCTTGAACGGCAGGAAGCCGTGGCGGTCTTCGCCGTAGTCGACGAAACAGGCTTCCAGCGAAGGCTCGACGCGCGTGACGACGGCCTTGTAGATGTTGCCCTTGCGTTGCTCGCGGCCTTCGATCTCGGTTTCGAAATCGAGCAGCTTCTGGCCGTCGACGATCGCCAGGCGGCGTTCCTCGGCCTGCGTCGCATTGATCAGCATGCGTTTCATGTGCACTCCTTCGCCACGCCCGTGGAACGGGCCATGGCATCCATCAACATGCCGCCTCCGACGTCAATCGGGGGCGGCGGATCGATGCACGAGAAACGTTGCTGAACCGGAAGGAATCGCCCTGGACTGTCTGAACGTGGGATGCCGATCAGTCGATCGGCCGCTCGGGCAGCGTTGGCGCATGCGTGGTGGAGGTCGAAGCGGGCCGCATCGGTGCGGCTCCTGGGCCATCCACGGCGCCGCCAGCACGTCGGCGACGCGCGAGGCAGGAGGGGGTGGGGGCCGGGAACTTCATCCGCTTCATTCACTGGACGCGGACGGAAGACATCGAGACCGTATTGCCGAGGGGCGCAGCCGCTGTTTTCGGCGCCGTCCCTCTGGTTCTTCGTCTACCGCCTTGGAAACCTTTTTGCAGGGGTTCGTTCTTGTTTCTCTGCCATGCCGGGCCTCGCGCCGCCCTGTCACATGGGGACAGGGCCTGTCGCGCGCCGGGCACGTTGCATCACCTTGTGGCCGGAATACTGCCGGCCGCCGCGTCACGCCGCAGGTGCGACGTTAAACTCTGGAAAATCAAACACTTACGACGTGAACGTGGTGCATCGCATTATAGAGGCCAAAACGGCGCCCCCCACAAGCGCCCGCCCGGCCGTGCTGAACGTCGTCGTGGACGAGGGTTCCGAGGGGCAGCGCCTCGACAATTTCCTGCTGAAGCTGCTGAAGGGCGTGCCCAAGACGCACGTCTACCGCGTGATCCGTTCGGGCGAGGTGCGCGTGAACAAGGGCCGTGCGGCGGCCGACACGCGGCTCGCCCTGGGCGACCAGGTGCGGGTGCCGCCGGTCCGGGTGGCCGAGCGCGACGAGGCCCCGAAAGCCCCCGCCCGTGAATTCCCCATCGTCTTCGAGGACGACCACCTGATGGCCGTGAACAAGCCGGCCGGCGTGGCCGTGCACGGCGGCAGCGGGGTCAGCTCCGGGGTGATCGAGCAGCTGCGCCGGGCCCGCCCGCAGGCGAAGTTCCTGGAACTCGTGCACCGGCTCGACAAGGAAACCTCGGGCCTGCTGTTGATCGCCAAGCGGCGGTCGGCGCTCGTCGCCCTGCAGGAGCAGTTCCGCAGCCGCGAGACCGGCAAGACCTACGCCGCACTGGTCAACGGCACCTGGCCCGTGTCCCGCAAGGTGATCGACGTGCCGCTGCACAAGTTCCTGACCGCCGAGGGCGAACGCCGCGTGCGCACGGTGGACGCCGACCACGACGACGGTCGCCGGTCCATCACGCTGGTCAAGGTCGTGACGCAGTTCACGGACTTCGCGCTGCTCGACGTGACCATCAAGACCGGCCGCACCCACCAGATCCGCGTGCACCTGGCCCACGAGGGCCATCCCATCGCCGGTGACGAGAAATACGGCGACTTCGCCATCAACAAGGCCCTGGGCAAGGGCGAGGCCGTGCCGGGCCACCGGTTCGACCGCATGTTCCTGCACGCCCGCCGCCTCCGCTTCGATCACCCCTCCACGGGCGAGACGATCGAACTGGCGGCACCCTTGCCCCCTGAATGCCAGAAACTCGTGGAAGCGCTCTCGAAATGACACGACCCCGCCGGTTCGACCTCATCGCCTTCGACTGGGACGGCACCCTGTTCGACTCCACCGCCCTGATCGCGCGCTGCATCCAGTCCGCCTGCGCCGACCTCGGCGTGCCGGTGCCGAGCGACCGCGACGCGAGCTACGTGATCGGCATGGGCCTCGTCGAGGCCCTGCAGCACGCCGCGCCCGGCCTGCCCCGCGAGCGCTACCCGGAGCTGGGCGACCGCTACCGCAAGCACTACTTCGCCCGCCAGCACGAGATCGTGCTGTTCGAGGGCACGGTGGCCATGCTGCAGGCGCTCAAGGCGCGCGGGCACTGGCTCACCGTGGCCACGGGCAAGTCGCGCCGGGGGCTCGACGAGGCGCTCGAGACCGTCGAGCTGCGCGGCGTCTTCGACGGCAGCCGCACGGCCGATGAAACCGCGTCCAAGCCGCACCCGCAGATGCTGCTCGAGCTGATGGACCACTTCGGCGTGGAGCCCGAGCGCACGCTGATGATCGGCGACACCACCCATGACCTGCTGATGGCCCAGAACGCCGGCACCGCCGCCATCGGCGTCAGCTACGGTGCCCACGAGCCGGCCGCCTTCGATGCCTACCCCACGCTGCACGTGGCGCACTCGGTCGCCGACCTGAATGCCTGGCTCGCCGAACATGCCTGACACCGGCGACGACGCCGTGTACCTGTGCCCCGCGGCCGACCTGGCCGACCGGGGCAAGGCCTTCGTGTTCGACGTGCTTCAGTGGCGCCAGCCCGCGCGGGCCTTCGCGCTGCGCTTCGACGGCAAGGTGGTGGCCTACCTGAACCGCTGCGTGCACGTGCCCGCCGAGATGGACTGGCAGGAGGGCGAGTTCCTCGACCAGGACCGCGAGTTCATCGTCTGCTCGATCCACGGCGCCGAGTACGAGCCCCGCACCGGCCGCTGCGCCGGCGGCCCGTGCGGCCGCGGAAGCCTGACCGCGCTCAAGGTCGAGGAGCGGGACGGTGGCGTGTATTGGTATCCTTCCCGGGACACCCGTCCCGTGGTGTTCGACGAGCCCGGCGCACCTTCCGCGGCGGGCAGCTGAAAGATCCCCATGAATCCGCAAGACGAGATCACCACCCCGGCGTCCCCGCCGTCCTCCTTCGCCGCGCCCGCCGCGCCCGCCGTGGCCCCGCCGCCCGCCTGGGCCGGCGCGCTGGAACAGTTCGCCCGCGACTACATGAAGGACCGCCGCAGCGAACGCCGCTGGCGCGTGTTCTTCCGGCTGTCGTGGCTGCTGCTGATCGCGCTGGTCGTGTGGGCCTCGTTCGCCGCGCGCAACACCACGTCGGCCCCCAGCGGCCCGCACACGGCCCTGGTCGAGGTGCGCGGCGAGATCTCGCCCGACGGCGAGGCCAGCGCCGAGAACGTCGTGGCCGCGCTGCGGGCCGCGTTCGAGGACGAGGGCGCGCAGGCCGTGGTGCTGCGCTTCAACTCGCCCGGCGGCAGCCCGGTGCAGGCCGGCCTGATCAACGACGAGATCCAGCGCCTGAAGGCCCTGCACAAGAAGAAGGTGTACGCCGTGATCGAGGAGGCCTGTGCCTCCGGTGCGTACTACATCGCGGTGGCCGCCGACGAGATCTACACCGACAAGGCGAGCATCGTCGGCTCCATCGGCGTGCTGATGGACGGCTTCGGCTTCACCGGCACGATGGAGAAGCTCGGCGTCGAGCGGCGCATGCTGACCGCGGGCGAGAACAAGGGCATCGGCGACCCGTTCTCGCCCATGACCGAGAAGCAGCGCGCCTACACGCAGGTGATGCTCGACCAGATCCACCAGCAGTTCATCGACGTGGTGAAGCAGGGCCGCGGCCCGCGCCTGAAGGTGGGCCCCGACACGTTCTCGGGCCTGTACTGGAACGGCGAGCAGGCCATCGCGATGGGCCTGGCCGATCACCTGGGCAGCCTCGACTACGTGGCCCGCGAGGTGGTGCAGGCCGCCGAGATCATCGACTACACCCCGAAGGAGAACGTGGCCGAACGGCTGGCCAAGCGCTTCGGGGCGTCGGTGGGGGCGGGGGCGGTGAAGGCGCTGCGGAGCGTGGGCTCCATCCACTGAACCGCCACAACAACACTGTCATCCCGGCGAAGGCCGGGACCTTCGGCATCCGCCCAGGGTCCCGGCCTCCGCCGGGATGACGTCATTTGAGAAGGCCTTTTTTCTCGATGAACGCGATCACGTCGGCCAGCCCGGCGTGTGTCTTCAGGTTCGTCATCACGAACGGCTTCAGCCCCTGCGCGTTGGTGCGCATGCGCGTGGTGTCCGCCGCCATCACGTCGAGGTCGGCGCCCACGTAGGGCGCGAGGTCGGTCTTGTTGATGACGAAGAGGTCGCTCTTCGTGATGCCGGGCCCGCCCTTGCGCGGGATCTTCTCGCCGGCCGCCACGTCGATCACGTAGATCGTCAGGTCGCTCAGCTCGGGGCTGAACGTGGCCGCGAGGTTGTCGCCGCCGGACTCGATGAACACGATGTCGGCATCGGGGAACTTCTCGAGCATGCGGTCCACCGCCTCGAGGTTGATGGAGGCGTCCTCGCGGATCGCGGTGTGCGGACAGCCGCCCGTCTCCACGCCGACGATGCGCTCGGCCTCCAGCGCGCCGGCCACGGTGAGCAGGCGCTGGTCTTCCTTCGTGTAGATGTCGTTCGTGACCACCACGAGGTCGTACTGCGTGCGCATGGTCTTGCACAGCATCTCGACGAGGGTGGTCTTGCCGGAACCGACGGGGCCGCCGACGCCGACTCGCAGCGGCGGCAGTTTCTTGGTGCGGCGGGGGATCGTGTGCAGGGGGCTCATGCCCCCGATGATACGGCTCAGACCGCGATGCCCACGGTCAGCGCCGCGATGTAGCCCGTGTCCACGCTGCCCGACACCTCGGCCACCTGAAGTGTCACGCCGTCGCTGAACACGTTGTCGGTGGCGAAGGTGATGCGCGAGTAGTTGGACACGCTCGCCGTGTAGCCGGTGGTGGCGTAGACGGCGTCGCACACCGCGTCCGGGAACGCGAGCTGCGAGGTGCGCAGCTTGTTGACCGAACTGGTGGCGGTCGCCGTGCTGCGGAACACCTCGAAGTGGATGTGCGGCATGCGGCCCGAGTAGCAGCCGGGGAAGATCGTCGTGAACGTGGCCTCGCCCGCGCTGTCGGTGGCCTGCACGCCGCGCAGGTAGTTCTCGGCGGTCACGCCCGACGAGTACATCGAGTAGCGCCCCTCGCGGTCGCAGTGCCACAGGTAGATCGCGTAGCCCGACAGGTCGGCGCAGCTGTTGTTCGTGTTGACGAGGCGCAGGTTCACGATCAGCGGCACGCCCGCGGCGACGCCGGTGGCGCCCGCGAAGCTCGGGCGGATGTCGCTGCGCACGATGCCCGACAGCGCGAGGGCGTTGGCGATGCCGCTGCCGTTCGTGTTGGAGCCGTCGCCAGGGTAGGGGCCGGCCGTCTCCTCGGGGATCACCGAGCAGGTGCCGCTGGACGACGAGCCGCTCCCGGTGGAGCCGGTGGACGACGAGCCCGTGGTGCTGCTGCCGGCCTCGTCGTCGCCGCCGCCGCCGCACGCGAGGAGGGGCAGTGCGGTCGCGCCGGCGAGCCACAGCAGCGCGCGGCGCCGTGCGAACGGCCCGGCCAGCGTGTTCAGGTCATGGGACAGGCCGTGGTCGTGGGATTCATTGGGCATCTCGCCGCCTCCGTGTTTCAGACGGCGCCAGTGTGCGGATCGGCTGTGTCCTGCGTTTCGCTGGTTTGTGTCCTCGCGGACAAGGTTGCGTCGGACGCGAGGGTCAGCGTCACGGTGGCCCGCAGCCCGCCCTCCGGGCGATTGGCCAGCGCGACGGTGCCGCCATGCTGGCGTGCGAGATCGCGTGCGATGTGCAGGCCGAGCCCGGCGCCCGGGGCCGCGCCCGGCGTGTCGAGCCGGTAGAACGGGTGGAACACGGCGTCGAGCCGGTCGGCCGGGATGCCCGGGCCGTGGTCGTCGACGGTGACCCGCACCTCGTGTCCGGCCACCGCGAGCTGCACGTCGGCCGAGCCGCCGTGGCGGACCGCGTTGCCCACGAGGTTGCCGAACAGCCGCTTCAGCGCGGCCGGCTGGCCCTCGACCACCGCGGGCCCGCCCTCGAAGGTCACGGCGTGCCCCTGCTCGGCCTCGTCGTCGGCCAGGGCCTGCAGCAGCGACACGAGGTCGACGCGGGTGCGGGCCGACGGGTCGTGCTGCTCGCGCAGCAGCGACAGCGCGCCGTCGACCAGCGTGTCCATCTCGCGGATGTCGGCGACGCACCGGTCGGCGAGGTCCCCCGGCGGCATCTGCTCGACCCGCAGCCGCAGGCGCGCGAGCGGCGTGCGCAGGTCGTGCGAGATCGCGGCCATCAGCAACTGCTGGGCCGCGAACTGGTCCTGGAGCTGCGAGGCCATCGTGTTGAAGACGTGGGCCGTCTCGCGGACCTCGACCGTGCCACGGGTCTCGTCGAGCGGCGCCGGCGGGCGCCCGAGCCGCAGCGATTCGGCGAGTTGCCGCGACGCGGTGCCGAGCCTTCGGATGGGCGCCGACAGCCAGCGCGCGCCCCAGGCGGCGAACGCGGCGATGGCGAGCGCGCGCACGAGGTAGTCGAGCCACAGCGTGGGCGACGGGCGCGGGCCGTGGGGGCCTTGTGGCGGTGGGCCTCGGTCCATGCCGGGCGCCGGCCCGGGATGCGGCGGCCCGCCCATCGGCGGCAGCGACGGCATCGGTGGCGGCATCCCCGCGCCGCGCACGCCGGCGGGTGCGCCCTGGTGGGCCGCGGTGTAGCCGAGCAGGTGGCTCGCGACGAGCGCCACCCACATCAGCACGAAGAGGCGCCTGAACAGGGTGTCGCCGAACCAGCGCTTCATGTCATGCCGCGGGCGGGTCGATCTCGAACGCATAGCCTTCGCCACGCACCGTGCGGATCAGCGACGGGTCGGCGAGCTTCTGCCGCAGGCGCGAGATGGCGAGGTCGATCGCGCGGTCGGTGATGTCGGCGCCCGGCGTGCGGGTGAGTTCCAGCAGGCGCTCGCGGCTCAGCACGCGGCGCGGGTGGTCGACGAAGGCCGAGAGCAGGCGGAACTCGGCCGACGACAGCGCGAGCACCACCTGGTCGGGCGAGGTCAGCTGCCGGCGCACACGGTCGAAGGTCCAGCCGTTGAAGCGCAGCACCGCGGCCTCGGCGGCCGGCGCGGCGGCCGCGGTGCCGCCCGTGCGCCGCAGCACGGCGTTGATGCGGGCGACGAGTTCGCGCGGCTCGAAGGGTTTGGGGAGGTAGTCGTCGGCGCCGAGCTCGAGGCCCACGACGCGGCTGGCCGGATCGCCCTGGGCGGTGAGCATCACGATGGGCAGCGCCGAGGTCTGGCGCACGAAGCGGCAGAGGTCGAGGCCGTTGGCATCGGGCAGCATCAGGTCGAGCAGCAGCACGTCGAACGCCGGGGGCGATCCGGCGGCCGCCAGCGCGCGCCGCAGGCCGGCGCCGTCGGACACGGTGGTGACCTGCATGCGGTAGCGGGACAGGTAGTCGCTGACCAGGGTCCGCAACTCGGGGTCGTCGTCGACGAGCAGTACGCGAATCATGAAAGGGATGATAGGCCGGAGCGGCCCCGTCATCCCCGCGGGGCTCAGGCCGCCGTCTGCAGCAGGTCCCGCACCTTCGCCGGATGGAAGCGCCGCGTGGCCTCTTCCTGCGCGGCCCGGCCCATGTTGTGCCGCAGCTCCGGCGAGTCGATCAGCTGCGCGATGGTGGCGAGCAGCTGGCTCGGGGTGCTGCACAGCAGCCCGGTCTCGCCGTGGCGCAGCACCGAGCGCGCCTGCGGCGAGTCCCAGGCCACGCAGGGCAGGCCCAGGGCCATGGCCTCGGCCAGGCGCAGCGGGAAGTCGGAGGTGCCGGCGTAGGCGACGTACATCCACGCGCCGGCGAGCCTCGCGGCACGCGCCGCCGGATCGTCCTCGTCGAAGATGCCCACGTTCGCGGCCTTCAGGCGCGCGCGCGATTCGTTGTCGACGCGGCCCACCCAGTTGAAGCTGAGCGCCGTGGCGTCCTCGCCCAGCAGCACGGCCATCTGCGCGAACTGCGCGGCACCCACCGGGTCCACGGAGGCACTGCCCGCCACGATCAGCGGACGGCGCGACTCGTGGCGGTCATGGCCGAAGAATTGCGCGTCGACAGGATGTTCGACGAGCCGGATCACCTTGGCCACGTCGTCGGCCGCGGTGTGGGTCGGCGTTTCGGCGTGGGGTGGCGACACGGCCCTCGGGCGGCGGACCGCCGCGGCGGCCTTGCGCACGAGCCACTGCAGGCGCGAGCCGTGGGGCAGCAGGAACAGCTTGGGCGACAGGCCGCAGAACCACGCGGCGTACACCGCCGTGAGCGACGGCACCACGCCGTGGAGGTGGATCGCCGCGACGGGCCGGGCGCTGGCCTCGTGGCACAGCACCTTGACCCCCGCGAGGAAACGCCGCACGGGACCGATGCCGGCCGGCAGCAGTTCGAGCCGCACGGCGGGGTGGAACTTGGCCAGAAGCGACCGGTTCGGGGGATCCTGGAGCAGGATCACCGTCTGCGGCACGCCGGTGTCGCCGAGCGCCTGGCTGGTGCTGCCGACGAAGGCGAACGCCGAGTCGGTGAGCTTGCCGATCACATGCACGACGGCCTCGTCGTTGGTGAGCGAGATGGCCGCATGAGCCCTGTCCATCCATGACTCCTTCGGGGCGAACGGTGGAAAACGAGAAAGAAAGTTGGCCATGGTCGAGATGGCCGGAGGGTGGACAGCAGCGTCGGGCAGCCCCGGTCCCGGACGGCGCGCTCAGCGTGCGCCGTCGCGGTACAGCACGACCTTCACGGTCTTGAACAGGATGGAGATGTCGCCGAGCAGCGTGCGGCTGTCGATGTACGCCTCGTCGAGCGCCACGCGTTCGGCGTACGTCGTGTTGTTGCGGCCGCTGACCTGCCAGAGGCCCGTCATGCCGGGGCGCACGCTCAGGTAGTGCCAGCGCACGCGGCCGTAGCGCGTCAGTTCTCCGACGGTGATGGGACGGGGCCCCACGAGGCTCATTTCGCCGCGCAGCACGTTGATCAGCTGCGGCAGCTCGTCGAGGCTGGTCTTGCGCAGGAAGTGGCCCACGGGCGTGACCCGCGGGTCGTTCTCGAGCTTCTGGTCGCGGTCCCACTCGGCCTTCGCCGCGGGGTCGGTGCGCAGCAGGTCCGACAGCATCTGCTCGGAGTTGCGGTACATGCTGCGGAACTTCAGGCAGCGGAACAGCTTGCCCTGATGCCCCACGCGGTAGTGGCCGAACAGGATGGGCGCGCCGTCCCTGCGCGCGATGAGCGCGGCGATGACGAGCATCAGCGGCCCGAGCAGCAGCAGCAGCACGGCCGCGGCGAGCTGGTTCAAACGCAGGTGAAGCTGGTTCACCAGCGCCTGCCCACGGCCGCTCTTTGGCCTGCGCATTGCTAGGAGGAGTTCGTGTGCAGCAGTCGGAACCATCGGGGTACTCCTTGACGTTCGGTGACGCTGCAAGTGCAACTCCTGTGCCAATGCGGCACCGCAGCATTGGCACAGGGAGTGCAAGGAGGTGTCCGCTTCCATGGAAACCCGCACACGCAAACCCCTGGCATCAGGGTTTCCGCCCGTGTGTTTCTCAGGCGGTTGTGCTGAGAAGAATGTGCCGATCAGAGAGGTAGGAATTACATGACGCTGACGCAATTACTAATCGTCCTGAGGGCTCGCTGGATCTCGTTCGTGGTCGTGCTCGCCTGTGCCGCGGCCCTCGCGGTGGCGGCCAACCTGCTGCTGCCCAAGCGCTACTCGGCCACCGCGATGGTCGTGCTCGACGTGAAGTCGCCCGACCCCATCGCCGGGGTGGTGCTGCCCGGGGCGAACACCTCGGGCTACATGGCCACGCAGGCCGACGTGTTCCGCAGCGAACGGGTCGCGCAGCGCGCTGCGCGTGAACTGGGGATGGACAAGGACGCCGACCTGCAGCGCATGTGGCGCGACGTCACGCAGGGCGTGGGCGACTACAACTCGTGGCTCGCCGACGTGCTGCTGCGCGGCCTCGACGTGCGCCCCGGGCGTGAGTCGAACGTGCTGGCCGTCACCTACACGACGGCCGACCCGCGCAACGCGGCCCGCATCGCCAACGCGTTCGTCTCCGCCTACGTGGGCACCACGCTCGACCTGCGGACGGAACCTGCCAAGCAGTACAGCAATTTTTTCGACGAACGCGCAAAACACGCCCGTGACGCGCTGGAGTCGGCGCAGGGCAAGCTGTCCGCATACCAGCAGCAGAAGGGGCTGATGGCCACCGACGAGAAGTACGACGTCGAGAACGCCCGCCTCACCGAACTGTCCACGCAGCTCGTCGCGCTGCAGGCCGTGGCCAGCGAGTCCGCGGGCCGCCAGGGCCAGATGGGCGGCAACCCGAACCAGATGAGCGAGGTGCTCAACAACGCGCTGATCTCGTCGCTCAAGGGTGACCTGGCGCGCCAGGAAGCGAAGCTCGACGAGATGAGCTCGAAGTTCGGCGACCAGCACCCGCAGGTGCTCGAGGCCAAGGCCAGCATCGCCCAGATCAAGCAGAAGATCGACACCGAGGTGCGCCGGGTGAGCGGCTCGGTGACGGCCAACAACAGCGTGAACCAGCAGCGCCTCGCGCAGCTGCGCACCTCCATCGAGGAGCAGCGCGCGAAGATGATGTTCCTCAAGGGCCAGCGCGACGAGGCCGCCGTGCTGATGCGCGACGTCGAGAACGCGCAGCGCAACTACGACGCGGTGCAGGCGCGCATGAGCCAGACCGCGCTCGAGAGCCAGACCACGCAGACCAACGTCTCGGTGCTGAAGAACGCCTCGATGCCGCTCGACCCGTCGTCGCCGCGCACGAAGCTCAACCTCGCCATCGCGCTGGTGGTGGGCACGCTGCTCGCGGTGGGCGTGGTCATCGTCCGCGAGACGCTCGACCAGCGCCTGCGCACCGAGGCCGACGTCATCGCGTACCTGCGGCAGCCGCTGCTCGGCTCGCTGCCCGTGGACAACCGCGCGCGGCCGAACGGCCGGCTGCGCCTCGGCCTGTCGAAGGCCGGGATGTTCGGCGGCGGCATGCCGCGCCTGGCCAAGTAAGGCCCCGTCTTCGATCGGATCCCATGAACCGCCGCATCCCCCGCCCCTCCTTCGCCACCTCGTCCTTCTCGCCGCACGACGCCCGCCAGGACGTCGAACCGCAGGTGCTCGACCGCTACATCGGCGACTACATCCGTGAAGCGTGCGACCTGTCGGACCAGCAGGTGCAGGCCATCATCGACCACCAGCACGCGAACGACCTGCGCTTCGGCGAGGCTGCCATCGCGCTGAAACTCGCGTCGCGCGAGGACGTGCTGTGGGCGCTGTCCCAGCAGTTCCACTACCCGTATGCGCCGAGCGAAAACGCCCACTTCCACGAGGAACTGGTGGCCGCCATCGACCCGTTCTGCGACCAGGCGGAAGCCTTCCGCGAGGTGCGCAGCCAGCTGATGATGGGCGTGATGGCCAACGACAAGCCGCGCCGCGCGCTCGCCGTGATGAGCCCCGACAGCGGCGACGGCAAGAGCTTCTTCGCGAGCAACATGGCCATCACGTTCAGCCAGCTGGGCGGCCGCACGCTGCTGGTCGACGCCGACATGCGCACGCCGCGCCAGCACGAGCTGTTCAACGTGCCGAACCAGAACGGCCTGAGCGGCATCCTCGCCGGCCGCGCCGAGGCGAACGTGATCCACCAGGTGCGCGACCTGCCGTCGCTGCACGTGCTGCCCGTGGGCACCACGCCGCCGAACCCGCTGGAACTCGTGCAGCGCGCCGGCTTCGGCCTGCTGATGCAGGAGTTGCTGAGCAAGTTCGACCACGTGGTGGTGGACACGCCGGCCGACACGCACGGGGCCGACGCCCGGGTCGTCGCGTCGAAGTGCGGTGCCGCGATCATCCTCACGCGGCCGGGCAAGACACGGGTCAAGCCCACGCAGAAGCTGATCAGCGCGATCCACACGACGCCGACCAGGCTCGCCGGCGTGATGTTCAACCAGTACTGACACGCCCATGACCCGTTCCATCCTCGTGGTGATCCCCACGCTGAACGAGGCGCGCACGATCGACGGCGTGCTGTCGGCGCTCTCCAAGGACCTGCCCGCGGGCTGCACCACCACCTTCGTGGTGGCCGATGGCGGCAGCACCGACGGCACCGCCGAGCGGGTGAGCTCCTGGCCGGGCGTGCAGTTGCTCCGCAATCCGCGCCGCATCCAGAGCGCCGCCGTCAACCTCGCCGCCCGCACGCATGGTGGCGATGCCGATGTGCTGATCCGCTGCGACGCCCACGCGGTGTACCCGCCGGGCTTCGTCCGCCAGCTCGTCGAGTCCCTCGACCGCAACGGCGCCGACGCCGTCGTGGTGCCCATGGACTCGGTGGGCCACTCGTGCCTGCAGAAGGCCACGGCGTGGGTGTCCGACACGCCGGTGGGCTCGGGCGGTTCGGCCCACCGCGGCGGACGCCGCAGCGGCTTCGTCGACCACGGCCACCACGCGGCTTTCCGCATGGCGTCCTTCCGCCGCGCCGGCGGCTACGACGAGACCTTCACGCACAACGAGGACGCCGAACTCGACTGCCGCCAGCGGGCCCTCGGCTCGAAGGTCTGGCTCGACGCCGACATCCGCCTCGAATACCACCCGCGCGACACGTTCACCGGCCTGTGGAAGCAGTACAGGGGCTACGGCCGCGGCCGCTCGCGCACCGTGCGCCGCCACCCGGGCTCGATGCGCGCGCGGCAGCTCGCGGTGCCCGTGCACCTCGCCCTCTCGGCGGCGGCGCTGGTGCTGGCCGCCTGGGCGCCGTGGCTGTTGGTGTGGCCCGCGGCGTACCTCGCGGCGCTGGCCGCGGTGTCCGTGGCACTGGCGGTGAAACACCGATCGGCCTGCGGCCTGCTGGGTGGCCCTGCCGCCTTCGTGATGCACACGGCCTGGGCCATGGGTTTCTTCGGCGGCCTGCTGTCGTTGCGCGAGACCCCGTGGCGCCCCGGCATGGCCACGCCCGGCGCGGAGGGCCTCGCATGACCGGTCCCTGCGCGCGCCCCCTCCGTTCGCTGCTGGTCGACCCGTCGCTGTTCACCGCCCCGTACGACGCCGCGCTCACCAGCGGCCTTGTGTCCGCGGGCGTCGAGCCGCAGTGGGCCACGCGGCCCCAGCGCCAGAACGACCGCCAGGAGATCCCCGCCGAACGCGTGGACCCGTTCTTCTACCGCCACGTCGACGAGGCGATGCCGCTGCCCGGCAAGCTTCGCATCGTCGCGAAGGGCCTGTCGCACGTCGCCGGCCTGTGCGGGCTGGTCGCGCGGGTGATCCTGCGCAAGCCCGACGTCGTGCACTTCCAGTGGACCGTGGTGCCACCGGTCGACGGCATCGCGATCGCGGTCATCCGCCTGTTCCGTCCCGTGGTGCTGACCGTGCACGACACGGTGGCCTTCAACGGCGAACGCATCTCGTGGTTCCAGAACCTCGGCTTCGACTGGCCCATCCGCCTGGCCGACCGCCTGATCGTCCACACCCGCACGGGCAAGCAGACGCTGATCGAGCGCGGCGTGCCGGCGGCCAAGATCGCGGTGATCCCGCACGGCCCGCTGAAGCTGCACGTGACCCCGCCCACGCCCGAGCAGGTCGCCGACCGCGATCCGCGCTGGACCTTCGTGCTCTTCGGCGAGATCAAGCCGTACAAGGGCCTCGACCTGCTCGTCGAGGCGCTGGCGCAGCTGCCCGAACCCACGCGCCGCAAGGCGCGGCTCGTGGTGGCCGGACGCCCGCGCATGGACATGGCACCCATCGAGGCCCGCATCGCCGAGCTGGGCCTCGGCGACACCATCGAGATCCGCGGCCGCCGCCAGAGCGAGGAGGAGATGGCACTGCTGTTCGCGCAGGCCGACAGCTTCGTCTTCCCGTACCACCAGATCGACGCGAGCGGCGTGTACTTCCTCACCAAGGCGTTTTCCAAGTGGATGATCGCGAGCCGCGTGGGCATCTTCGCGGAGGACATGCGCGAGGAGGTCGACGGCCGCCTGATCCCGGTGGGCGACGTGGCGGCGCTCACCGACGCGCTGGCCCATGCCATCGAGACCCGCCCCGCCGGCGCCACGCCGCTCGCGTCCGACAGCTGGTCGGCCATCGGGCACGAGACGCGGGCCTTGTACGAGAGCACGCGCCACGCCCGGGAGAAGGGCCTGAGCCCGTCGCCGCGCGCATGACGACGATGAACCGCGTCTCCCGCCGACTGCTGCTGCTGGTGCTGGTGCTCGCCTCGCCCGTGCCGGTGGTGCTGGCCAACGGCGTGCCGGTGCCCAAGGCCATCGACGGCCAGGGCTACCGCCTCGTGAAGGACTGGGACTTCGGGAAGAACATCCGCGACGAGGCCGCGCTGCGCCGCGAATTCCACACCCGCTACATCTACGAGAACGGCAAGCTCGACCGCCTGAAGGACGAGTGGCAGCGCTACCGCGACAACGAGAACCACGTGTTCGACGACGGCGGGCTCTCGCTCGTCGCGCGTGTCACGGGCGGCCTGAAGCCCGGCGGCATCGAGAGCGGCATGCTGCGCTCGAAGTGGACCGGCCAGTACGGCTACTACGAGGCCCGCGTGAAGGTGCCGGCCGGCCGGGGCCTGTGGCCGGCGTTCTGGCTGAACCCCGAGGACCAGGTGTGGCCGCCCGAGATCGACATCATGGAGATCGTCGACAACGGCCGTGACACCACGCGCAACAGCTTCCACTACGTCCACGGCTACGGCCCGAAGAAGACGCGCAACATGGAATCGAAGCTCGACAAGTCGGGCTCGTACCGCCCGGGTGTCGACTACGCCGACGGCTTCCACACCTTCGCGGTCGAATGGACGGAAGACCGCGTGCGGCACTTCGTCGACGACGTGATGGTGGTCGACCGCGCCTACGTGTGGCAGCACAACGACGGACGTGATGCCGGGCCCGCGCACGTGCTGATGAACCTCGCGGTGGGCGGCGGCTGGCCCGGCGCCCCGTCCGCGGCCACCGCGTTCCCCGCGCGGCTGCAGGTCGACTACATCCGGGTCTGGCAGAAATGAGTTTCACGTTGCGACTGCCCGTGCTGCGTCCGCCGGAAGGCCCGTTCCTCGGTCGCGAGGACACCCCTCGCGGCGTCGAGTGGGTCGAAGAGGTGACCCCGAAGGTGCCCGAGGTGATGCCGCGGGCGCTGAAGGTGGGGCTGGTGGCCGCGATGGTCTCGCTCATCGTGCTGACCCGCTTCGGAGTCAACACCGGCGCCTACGGCCTGAACTTCGGCGTGCCCATCCTCTACCTGCTGATCTTCGTGGGCCTGTGGAGGGACCGCATCAACCTCGACCTGCCCGGCATGCTGCTGTTCGTGTTCTTCATGAGCATCGGCGCGCTGAGCCTGGGCGTGAACCTGAACCTGCCGTTCGACGCGGGTGGTTCACCGGCCTCGCTGATCCTGCTGGCCTCGCTGTACCTGCCGTTCGTGTTCGTGCTCAAGCCGTTCCCGATGTCGCGCGAGGCGTGGACGTGGACCATGCGCGCGTTCAGCAACATCGCGGCGTTCGTCGCGGTCGCCGGCATCCTGCAGTTCAGCCTGCAGTTCGTGTGGCACCCGCCGTGGCTCTTCGACTTCAGCCCGCTGATCCCGAAGGCCCTGAGCGTGGACATCCTGTTCAACTCGGAGATCTCCACCGGCTCGGCCTTCAAGTCGAACGGCTTCTTCCTGCGCGAGCCGTCGGCGTTCTCGTTCCTGATGGCGTTCGCGCTGATCTGCGAGATGGCGCTGTTCAAGCGCTGGAGCCGCATGGTGCTGTTCGCCACGGGCCTGCTGCTGTCGTACTCGGGCACCGGCCTGCTGGCGCTGGGCTTCGGCCTGCTGTTCCCGTTCGGCTTCAAGACGGCGGTGCGTGTGGGCGCCATCGCGGTGGTGGGGCTGCTCGTGTTCGTGCTGTTCGGTGACGCACTGAACCTCTCGTTCACGCTCGGTCGCATCGGCGAGTTCAGCGCCGAACGCAGCAGCGGCTACATCCGCTACGTCGCCCCGATGCGGCTCATCTTCGAGCTGATCGACTCCGACACCTGGACCGCGCTGCTCGGCCACGGCCCCGGCACGATCTTCCACGCGGCGCGTTCGTACGAGTTCCACGACCCCACCTGGGCCAAGCTCGTCTACGAGTACGGCCTGCTCGGCTTCGCGGGCTGCCTGATGCTGATGGTGTACGCGATGAGCCGCTCGCACGCGCCGGTGCAGGTTCGTGCGACGCTGTTCTTCTGCTGGCTGATCCAGGGCGGCCACCTGCTGACCCCGGAGAACGTGCTGCTGATCTACGTGCTGCTGGCCATCTGGCCGGCCCCCGGCTCCGACCGCCGCGTCTTCAGCGGCAGCACGATGCCGATGACCACCCCCTTCGACGACGAAAGGCACCGAGAATGATGAACCCCACCGTCAGCGTCGTGATCCCCTGCTACAACTACGAGCGCTACGTGGGCCTTGCGCTCGAGAGTGTGCAGCGCCAGCGGGTCGCGCCGCTCGAGGTCATCGTGGTCGACGACGGCTCCACCGACGGCTCGGCCCGCGTGATCCAGTCGTTCCCGGGTGTGCGCTACGTGCGGCAGGACAACGCGGGCCACGTGGCTGCGTTCAACCGCGGCTACGCCGAGTCCCGCGGCGACATCGTGCTGTTCCTCGATGCCGACGACCTGCTGGAACCCGATGCCATCGCCGACATTGTGGGCCACTGGCAGCCGGGCGCGGCCAAGCTGCAGTACGAGTTGAAGGTGATCGACGGGGAGGGCGACTGGACCGGCCGCGTCTTCTGCAACTACCCCGAGGGCTACGGCGCCGACACCGTGCGCGACGAGTTCCAGCGCCATGCCACCTACGTGTGGCCCGTGTGCACCGGCAACGCCTACGCGCGTGCCTTCCTCGAGGCGATGATGCCGCTGTCCGTGCCGGCCGCCCCCGACGGCCTGCTCAACACCGTGGCCCCGCTGTACGGCCCCGTGATCGTGGTGCCGCGTGTGCTGGGCCGCTACCGCCTGCACGGCCAGAACCAGAGCATGCACGGCACCGGCGCCAACCGCATGGACGTTCGCTTCGCGAAGCAGATCGCGCTGCGGCGCGGTGAGTTCGAGGCCCTGCGCGAACACGCGCGCCGCGCCGGCGCGACGCTGCCGGCGGGCAACCTGCTCGACCGCGAATTGGTGTTCCTGAACTATCGCCTGATGGTGAAAAAGCTCGGTGGCCGCTACGCCGACGACCACCAGGACACCGTCGCCTCGTTGTGGCGCAAGTCGGTCGCGCTGCTGTTCGGCCGCCCGTTCCGCTTCACCGTGCGGGTGGCGCGGCTGGTCTGGGCCACGGCGCTCGCCATCTCGCCGAAGGCGGTGGCCCGTGCGCTGATCACCCTGCGTTTCAACCGGGCCGAGCTGTTCAAGCGCACACGCCGGCCTGCTCCCGCGCCCCTGACTCCCGCCTGATCCCATGCTCGATCCGAACGCGCTCGTCTCCGTCGTCATCCCGAACTACAACTACGCGGCGTACGTCGGCGACGCGATCGACAGCGCGCTCGCGCTCGACTGGCCGCGCGTGCAGGTGGTCGTCGTCGACGACGGCTCCACCGACGCCTCGCGGGACGTCATCGCCCGCTACGGCGACCGCATCGAGGCCGTGCTGCAGCCCAATGCGGGCCAGGCCGCGGCCTGCAACGCCGGCTTCGCGCGGGCCCGCGGCGAGGTGGTGTTCCTGCTCGACTCCGACGACGTGCTGGCCCCGGACATCGTGCGCGCGCTCGCGCCGCTGTGGACGCCCCGGGTCAGCAAGGTGCAGTTCCAGATGCGCAGCATCGACGCGCAGGGCCGGCCGCTGGGGGGCACGTTCCCGCAGTACCCGGCCGCGACGCCCACCCCGGAAGAGATCACCCGCTGGTCGCTCACCACCAGCGCGTATCCCACCCCGCCTGGCTCGGGCAATGCCTACTCGCACACGTTCCTCTCGAAGATCCTGCCGCAGGACGACAGCCTGTTCCGCATCGCCGACTCGGCCCCGCTCGCGGCCGCGCCGTTCCTCGGCGACGTGGTGACGGTGCCGAAGCCGCTGGTGTCGTACCGCGTGCACGGCAGCAACGACGGCGCGATGTCGGACGTGAACGGTGCGAAGTTCGCGCGCGAGGTGGTGCGCACGCAGGCGCGGTTCGCCTATGCGCAGCGCATCGCGCGCGGGGCGGGGTTCGAGATGCCCGATCGGGTGCTCGACCGCAGCCTGTCGTACCTGCCGTACCGGCTCGCGTCGCTGCGGCTGGCGCCCGAGGCGCATCCCATCGCGCGCGACAACCGCTTCAAGGTGTTGCGGGACGCGGTCGCCGCAGCCTCCTGGCCGCAGGGGGTGTCGACCAAGGGCCGGCTGGTGTTGGTGGTGTGGTCGACGATGGTGGCGTTGGCGCCCGCCTCGCTGGCCCGCACGCTGATCCTGTGGCGCTTCGCGCCGGGGGCGCGGCCGAAGGCATTGAAGACGGCGTTGATGCGGTTGCGCGTGATCCGCTGAGCCACACATGAAACACAGGTCATCCCGGCGCAGGCCGGGACCCTGGGCGCTTGCCCGAGGCCGAGGGCCCCGGCCTGCGCCGGGGTGACAGTGTTGTTGGTGAAAGTCAGGCCGCTTCGGCCATCGCTTCGCCGAACCCGATCCGCTCGATCGCGATCGGCAGTTCCACCACGGCCACCGACCCCACGTCCAGCGACCAGACGGTCCCGCCGCCCGCCAGGTCGTGCACCTTCGTGAACCCGAGCTTCTCGTAGTGCCCCTCGACCAGCTTGTTCTTCTCGGTGGGCAGGTAGGTGCCCACGAGGCGGCGCAGGCCGCGGGCCTTCGCCTGCTGCACGAGTTCCTGCAGCACGGCCTGCTCGACCTTGCGGCCGAGCACGCGGCAGCTCATCAGCCAGGTGTCGATGTCCCAGTCGTTGCCGGTGCGGCGGCACAGGATCACGCTGATCATGCCGTTGTCGCCGAAGGTGTCGGCCAGGCGAACCTGCAGCGTGAAGGCGTCTGCGTCGGCCTGCGCGTCGGCCACGTCGGCCTCGGTGTAGCGGCGCGTGGTGAGGTTGAACTGGTTCGACTTGTTGATCAGCTGCGCGATGCGGGCGCGGCCGGTGTCGTCGAAGGGTTGCAGCGTCATGCGCATGTCGAGCGAGGCGAGGTAGGCGTCGACGTCCCCGGCCTGCTTCTGCAGGTTCACGCGGCGGGCGTTGTCCTGGTAGAACGCGGCGCGCTGGCGGTCCTCGCCGGAGTAGGCGATGGCCTCGAAGTAGCCGGCGGCCAGCAGCGTGCGGGCGTACAGCGCCGGGTCGGCCGGCAGCTCGGGCACGGCCACTTGCGGCAGCATGCGGCGCACGAGGTCGCGTTCCATCGGGTTGTCGTCGAGGAACACCATGGCGTCGAGGCCGAGCGACAGCTCCTCGGCGATGGCCTTGATGTTGGTCGCCTTGTCGTTCCAGTTGGCCTGGAAGACGGCGAGGTGGTCCTCGCGCAGCAGCATCTCGGGGTGCTCGCGGAACGGCTTGCGGGCCACCTCGTCGGTGTTCTTGCTGGACACTGCGAGCACGATGCCGCGGTCGCGCAGCGCGAGGGCCGTGCGCTGTACCGACAGGTGCGCTTCGCCGGTGGCGTCGCCCTGGCCGATCACGATGCCCTCCAGGCCGTCGTCGCCGATCACGCCGCCCCACACGGTGTTGTCGAGGTCGAGGATCAGGCACTTGCGGCTCTTGCCCCGCAGCGCGGCGACGAGTCGGCACACCTGGTCGGCGTACAGCGGCAGGAAGGCACTGGCGAACGGCAGCTTGGCCATGTTCCAGAGCGTGGTGTCGTGCCAGTCGGCGAGGCCCACCGTCTCGGCGAGGTTCGCGACGTCGAACAGCAGGTCCTCGCTGCCGGGGATGCTGCGGCCGATGGCGCGGTTCAGGTCGTCGATCACCTGGCGCTGCGTGCCCGCGAGCGCGAGGTCGAAACTGCCGAAGGCCGACTCGACCGGGCGCGGCACCGTCTGCACGATGGCGATGGCCTTGCCGTTCGAACGCAGTCCGCTGCGGATCATGTTCAGGTGGGCGAGGGCCGTCTCGACCGTGCGTTCGGCCGCCTCGGCATCGCCCGGCGTGGGCGACAGCGGCAGGCCGCGGTGATCCACCGCGATCAACACGGCGTCGCACTGCGCGCGGTTGATCTCCGAATCGGGCGACAGCGCGGACTGCATCACCTGGTCGTAGTCGGCCTCGATGCACTCGAGCGCGATGCCGTGCCGCGCCGCGGTGGCGACGAGCGCGGGCACGATGAAGTGCGACGTGGCGTTGCTGACGATGCCGAGTCGGAACGGCGTCAGCGGCGCGAACGACTGTTTCGCGGCCTGCGCCTTCGTGACGGCCTTCGCGAGCTTGTGCAGCTGGTTCTCGTCGAGCCGGTGCGTGGCGAGGTGCTGCAGCTGGCGGCCGAGGTCGGCGCCGGCGTCGGGCAGGGCGCGCACGCGGGTGGAAAAATCGGCGGGGGGCTCGGGCAGCCAGGCCAGGCCGGCGTACAGCGCGTTGCTCATGGGGTCTCCTCCAATGCCTCGTGAAGAATCGTCGCGGCCACGTCCTCGGGAGTGGAGAACGGAGCCTTCTCGCGTTGCAGGTCGAGGAACCGTTCGTCGAACGCCTCGAGCATGCGGGTCTCGGTGTAGCCGGGGCGCACGGCGCGCACGCGCAGCCAGGGGTAGTCGGCGGCGGCCATCGCGAGCACGCCGGCCAGGCCGTGCTTGGCGATCACGTAGGCGCCCATGCCGGACGACGCGCCCTCGATGCCGCTTGCACCACTGCCCATCGCCTGGGTCAGCACGCCCACCACCGCGCCCTGCTTGTGGCGGCGGAAGCAGCGGCGCACGAGTTCGGCGAGCAGCTGTTGCGGGCCCAGCACGTTGACGAGCCATTGCGCGGCCATGTCGTCCGGGGTGATCTTGCCGAAGGGCATCGGCGCGAGGGCGGGCGACCCGGCCAGCACGATGCCGCCGAGCCGGGGCAGTTGCTCCAGGCGTTCGACGGCCGCGGCCACGCCGTCCTCGTCGGTGAGGTCGAGCTGCAGCGAAAAGCCGCCGGTGCGCGTGGCCACGACCGCGGCCGCCTCGGCGTTGCGGGCATAGCCCACGACGGGCACGACGCCGCGGGCGGCGAGCGCGTCGCACACGGCCGCGCCGATGCCCCCCGAACCGCCGGACACCAGGAAATGAACGGAATCAACCGACAAGAAGCACCTCCGCACGGCCCTTGGCCAGCACCTTGCCGCCGGCCCGCACCGCGAGCCGCAGCACCACGAGCCCGGTGGATTCCGACACCTCGGCCACCGTGCCCTCCACCTCCGCCGGCTGGTTCACGTACAGCGGCTTCTTGAAGTCCATCGCGATGCTGGCCCACACGCTGTCGCGCCCGGGCAGCCGCATGCCGATCAGCCGCGAGACCTTCGCGACGAGCAGCGCGCCGTACACGACGGCGCCGTCGAACTTCTTGCCGCGGGCGAACGTGTCGTCGACGTGCAGCGGGTTGAAGTCGCCGGACAACTCGGCGAAGGCCCGCATCTGTTCCGGCGTGACGGTGAAGTCCACGGTGGCGGACACACCTTCGCGCAGGTCCGCGAGGGCCAGGACCTCGACCGGTTCGTGTTCCAGCACGGTCATGGCGTCGCTCACGCCGTCGTGGCCTTCGCCTCGATCAGCGAGACGAACTCCCCCACGTTCTTCAGGCGGCCCACTTCGGCGGCCGAGAACTTGAGGCCGAACTTCTTCTCGACGGCGAGCACGAGGCGGATGTGGCTCAGGCTGTCCCATTCGTCGACGTCGTCGGCGGTGAGTTCGGGCGTGACGGCGATGCTGTCGTCGTCGAACACGTCGTGGAAGATTTCGGTCAGCTTGGCGTAGGTGGTGTCCTGGCTCATGTCGTCGTCCTCGGGTCGTTCAAAGGGAAAGGGGTCATTGCGCACTGGCCGAACGCGTGGTGAGCGCGACACCGGTGCTGGCCGTCACCGCGGTGGCCAGCCGCTGCGCCCAGCGTTCGGTGACACGGGGCTTCGGGTGAACTTCGTCGCTGAAGTCGGCCTCGGGGCCGTCGATGGCGGCCACCACGGTCACGCCCGGCCGGGTCTGCAGCTGCGCGAAGAGCGGCGCGGTGCGGCGCGTGTAGTCGGACGCCAGCACGGCGCCCTGCGCGTGCCACGGCGGGATGGGCAGGTCGACGAGCACCACGCGGCCGCCTTCGGCGAGGATGCCGTCGATGGTGTGCTGCAGCGTCTCGAACGGCTTCTCGGACAGCGTCTTCGTGTTGCCCATGTAGTCGCGCCAGAAGGCGAGGTACTTCTGCTTCTGTTCCTCGCTCAGCACGACCGCGTTGCGTTCGTCGTCGGTGATGTCCTTCGGCTTCGCGTTGAGGAAGCCGCGCAGCGAGCGGGTCAGGTCCCGTGCGGTGCGGTCCAGCACGAGGTACGGGTGGATCAGCAGCACGCCGGTGTCGAGGCGGTCGGGCGGCAGCAGCGGCTCGGGGCCGTGTTCCGTGCGGCGGTAGAAGCCGTAGCGGTAGCGCTCGATGTCGATGTCGGTGTCGCCCGCGTGGCGGTCGTCGGTGTGCCACCGCACGCTGTCGTCGGCGAACAGGCCGTACCAGAGGCCGATCACGTACGTGTTGTGGCGGCGCGCCTCGGGCGACTGCACCTCGCGCACGAGGTCGACGATCTGGGACACCTGCGTGATGTTGGAGCCGCCCACCGAGAGGTTGTGCACCTCGGCGCCGGGCACGAGGGCCTGCACCTGGGCCTGGCGGAAGCCCACCTGCATGTTCGACGCCCCGAGCAGGATGACCTTGTCGTCGGTCGTGTCGAGCGACGAGCGTGCGAGGAAGACGTACTTCGGCTCGGTCATGAACAGCGACGAGCGGGCCTGGCCCGCGTCGAGCTGCCGGCCCACGTCGGTGCCGGGCACGAGCACGAGGGTCACCGCGAGCGCGATGCCGTAGAGCGCCAGCAGCGAGGCGGCGAGGGTGGCGATCTGCTTGAGGATCAGCGTCATGTCAGAAGGCCCGGTAGACGAACTCGGGCGCCTTGTGGAAGAACGAGGCGACCGTCACGATGAGGAGGATCTGCAGCGCGAGCACGATGTTGCGGGCCACCACCCCGCCCGACACCGAGGCGGCACCCGCGCGCAGCGGCGCGGCCCACGCGGTGACCGTGTCCCACACGAAGAAGGCGAGGCCCGCGGCGGCGGCCAGCCCGACGTAGCTGGCCACCACACCCGTGGCGCCCAGGTGGCGCAGCAGCGACGTCATCTGGTTCAGGTCCGTCCACAGGCACGTGAGCGCGAACGCGAAGTAGGCGAGGGTGAGCCCGCGCGAGAAGCAGATCACCGCCGTGCGTTCGCAGAAGGCCTTGTAGGCCTTCTTGCCGAAGCGCTTGACCGCCATCACCTGCCACAGCTTGTTGAGGCTGGCGCCCGCACCCATCAGCAGGCCGTACACCACGAAGATGGCCGTGGTGCCGTGCCACACGCCCATGATCAGGAAGGTCACGAAGAACGCCACGACACCGAGGTACGGGCCGGCCTTCGCCGACGTGAAGCGCGTGGCCAGCACCTTGAGCAGCGGGTTGAAGACGTAGGTCTTGAACCAGTCGGACAGGGTCATGTGCCAGCGCGCCCAGAAGTCGAGGAAGTTGCGCGCGAGGAAGGGTTGGTTGAAGTTCTCGGGCAGGTCCTGGCCCATCAGGCGGCCCACGCCGATCACGATGTCCATGTAGCCCGAGAAGTTGGCGTACAGGTACACGGTGTAGGCCACCGCGGCGGCCACGTAGATGGCGCAGAAGACGGGCCACGACGGCGCCACGTCGGCCAGGATGCGGGTCGACAGGTTGTCGAACAGGTAGTTGAAGATGGCCGAGACCACGCCCACCTTCACGAAACCGACGATGGTGCGGGCGAAGGCGCGGTAGACGGTGTCCTCGTCGAGCACGAGCGGCCGTTGCGACTGCTCGGCGTGGTCGGCGTAGCGCTGGATCGGGCCGGCCGTGAACGACAGGAAGTTGCAGGTGTAGTTGAAGAAGCGGAACGGCGACACCGCCCCCGGCAGCTCGCCCTGCTTCGCGTCCACCATCAGGTGCAGCACGCGGAAGAGGATGTACGACAGGCCCACGAGCAGGTACGGGAACGGCAGCACGAGCCCGTCGCCGAGGAAGCTGAACTTCTTCAGCACGACGAAGGTGGCGATCACGGCCACGAGGCCGCCGGCCAGCACGGCGCCGGAGCGTGTGCGGCGCACGGCCTCCACGAGCGCCCAGCACAGGGCGAGGAACACGGCGAGCGGGGCCACCTGCAGCGGGCTGGTGACGTAGCTGCCGATGAACACGAGGTTCGCGACGAACAGCACCGTGGCGCGGCCCGCGGGCGAGGGCGCCAGGCTCGTCAGCAGCACGACGGCCAGGATGAAGGCGATGAAGGTCGGTGAGGTGAAGGCCATGGTGGGTCAGCCGACGTTCAGTTGCTTGAGCACCGGGGCCAGCGCGTCGCGGAAGCGCTCGAAGCCGGCGGCGGAGATGTGCAGGCGGTCGGCGCCGAACAGTTCGGGCACCGGGTTGCCGTCGGGGCCGGCGAGCAGCGCGTGCAGGTCGAGCACCACGACGTTCTTGCGGCCCTCGGCCAGCGAGGCGATCTGCCGGTTGAGTTCGCGCACCCTGGCCGGGTCCACCGGCGCCTTCGGGTCCTGCCGCGGCGGCACCGTGCACAGCACGATGGGCACGCCCGGCGCGGCCTTGGCGGCCTGGTCGAGCATCGCGGCGAGGTTCGCGCGGCTCTGCTTCGGGTCCTGCTGGGCGCTCAGGTCGTTGCTGCCGCTCAGCAGCACGATGGCCTTCGGGTGCAGGTCGAGCACGTCCTCCTGGAAGCGGAAGAGCAGGCCGCGGGTGGGTTCGCCGCCGATGCCGCGGTTGGCGACGTTCAGGTCGGGGAAGTCCTTCGCCATGGTGCGCCAGCCGCCGATCAGCGAGTCGCCGGCGAACACCACGGCGCCCTGCTTGCGCTCCCGTTCGGTCCAGAACGCCTTGCGGTTGTCGGTCATCCAGCCGAACACACGGATGGCGCCCTGGCCGGGCCAGTCCTTCGCGTCGCCGGGATAGGGTGTGGGGCCGGAGGCGGCCGTGTCGGGCGGCGGCGCGGCGACCGCGGCGGTGCCCAGGCACGCGGCGAGGAGGAGCGTCAGCAGGCGGTTCATGGCGTGTCGTTCCTTCAGGCCGCCCGGTCGGCCACCGGAGTGGAGCGGCCGGCGTTGCGCGGCGCGAGCGCCTGGTCCACGGCGTGGTCGACGATGGACGCGAACATCGGGAAGTCGAGCTGCGCGTCGATGCGCGCGTGGCCGCGGCGGGCGAGGTCCTCCGCGTGGGCGGGGTCCTTCAGCACCGCGATGCAATGGGCCGCGAAGGTCTCGGCGTCGTCGGCGGTGGGGATCACGTCACCCAGTTCGACCACGCCCTGGTAGCCGCTGAGCACGAGCGGCGTGGCGACCACGGGCCTGCCGTACAGCAGCGGCTCGAGTGCCTTGACGTTGGTGCCGGCACCCGAGCGCATGGGCACCACGCTGGCGGACGCGCGGGCGTAGGTGGCGGCGAGGTCGTCGACGAAACCGAGCACGTCGACCCCCTCGACCTGCGACCAGCGCGCGCGCCGGTCGTCGGATGCGGTGCCGGCGAGCAGGAAGCGCGCGGCGGGCACCGCGGCACGCACGCGGCCCCACACGTGGCCGAGGAACCAGTCGACCGCGTCCTCGTTGGGCATGTAGTCGAGCAGGCCGATGAACATCAGCGCGGGCGTGGCCGGCTGCCGGTAGTCGGGCAGGCCCTGGCGGGACGGGCGCGGCGGCAGGTTGGGCAGCACCGATCCCTGCAGCGACGGGAAGGCCTTGCGTTCGACGTGGCGGCAGAAGAAGTAGTGGCGGTGCCGGTGCGGCGCGGTGTGCAGGCGCGCGCGGGCGATCACGCGGTCGTTGAACAGGCGCAGCAGCGCACCGACCCATTGCTTGGGTCCGGTCAGCGCGGCCCAGGGCGGCTCGTACAGCGCGTCGTCGAAATCGACGATCACCGGCACGTGGGCGGGGAGCGCGAGTTTCATCGCCGGACGCACGTAGCGGCTCAGGATGAGGTCGTAGCGGTCGAGGTCGACGAGCTTGCGCACTTCGCGCGTGAGCTCGTGCGAGACGATGTCGAAGCGCGGTGCGCGGGCAAGGCCGCGGCTGTGGACCTGCAGGTCGATCACGCGCGTTTGGCCGAGGCGGTCCTCCGACACCTTGCCATGGTCGGCTTCCGACGCGCCGAAGCTCAGCGCGAGCACCTCCACCGTACCGTGGCGGGCGAGGGCCTCGATCAGCAGCCGTGAGCGCTGGGCCGATCCCCATTTCTGGAGGGGCGAGATGTAGGTGATGAAGAGGATCGCGGGACGGGCCATACCGTGGATCGGGTTGTTGTCTGACGGGCCGCGAACCCCCGCGGGTCGCGGTGGCTTCGGCGCAAGACTGCCGGTAAAAAATTCCCGGCGGCGCGCCGGGTTTGCAAATTCAGGCGGACCCGGGCGTGCTGTCGGTTTTGTTGCGATGCAGCAGCAAAACTCGGGCCATGCGGACCGGGGTCAGCGCGTGGCGGCGACCACCGGCCGAACCGTTCGCGTGCCGCTCGCGAGGCGGCGGCCGAGGGCGATCATCGGCTCCTCGAGGCGCGAGGTCACGGCCCATGCGACGAGCAACGTGGCCGGCAGGGCCGTGACGATCAGGGCCGTGGCGTACTGCCACCGCGCCTCGAAGCCGACGACGTGGATCAGCAGCCAGCTGAACGACAGCAGCACCACCATGTGCAGGCAGTAGACGCTGTACGAGACCCGTGCGAGGAACTGCGACACCCGGTGGTTCAGGAATCCGTTGACGGCGCGCCACGCGGCGTGGTCGCCGCCGACGTTCAGCATCGCGAACACGGTGGCGGCCCAGATCAGCATGCCGAGGCCCTTCGTGCCGCCGGCCAGACCGAGCACGAGCACGGTGTCGATGGCCATGGCCACGACCCATTCCCGCGTGGAGAACTGGCCTGCGCGCCAGGCCTTCATGCGCGCCAGCGTGTATGCCCCGATGGCGAAGAGGTACAGGTGCGATCCGAGGAAGGAGTCCTGCGGGGTGAGGCGCGCGAGCAGCAGCAGTGCCGCGACGGTGACGGCCGGCACCACCACCAGCGAACGCGGCCGGGTGATCCAGCCGATCAGGAAGGGCACCACGAGGTAGAACTGCCATTCGAGGGACAGGCTCCAGGCCTGCCCCATGAACGCGAGCGACGTGTAGGGCAGCATGCTCTCGGGAACGAGACCGTGCAGCAGGCCGACGTGCAGCAGCAGGTGGGGCCAGAAGTTCTCGCGCGAGGCCAGCAGGTAGTCGATGCGGTCCTCGGTGCGCGGGCTCGGCCACGGGTTGTCGGTCAGCGCCGAGATGGAGAGGTCGAGCGCCATCACGCTGAGGGCCAGCGCGAGCAGGTAGACCGGGAACAGCCGGAAGAACCGGCGCGTGAGCCAGCCGCGGTAGCCGGTGCTGTCGTCGCGCGTGAGCATCAACGCGCAGACGAAGCCGCTGAGCAGGATGAACACGGCCACCGGCGTGCCGCCGTTGGCGAGCAGCCGGCCGATGCCGGCGTCCTTGTGCAGGTCGAGCGACGCGAGCGTGAGGCCATGGGCGAACCAGACCCACAGCGACATCCAGCCGCGCAGTCCGTCGAGTTGGTGGATCTTTTCCATGGGGCCTCCGGGAAGATCAGGCGGTGAGGCGGGCCACCACCTCGGTGGCTCGCCGGCGCTGGAAGGCACGCAGTTCGTCGCAGGCCGCATCGATGTGCGCGGCGAGCGGCACGGCCTGCTGGCGCAGCCATTCGAAGCGCTCGACCAGCAGCTGCGGCGTCACCTGGTCGGTGGCCACGGCGAGGTCGGCGCGGGCGATGGATTCGAGGAAGTCGAGGCACTTCGGCTGGTAGCTCAGCGAGAGGTTCGGCACGCCGAGCGCGCAGGCGAGCACCGTGAAGTGCAGGCGCTGTCCCACCGCGAGGTGGCAGGCGCCGATCTGGTCGAGCGCACGGTTCACGTCGCCGTCGAAGGGCGCGCACGCGAAGCGCGGGTGGTTCACCTCGGCGACCATCTTCGCGCCGATCTCGGCGTCGATGTCGTGGAGCGAGATGAAGCGCACCTGCTGGCCCTCGTCGAGCGCGTGGCGCACGAGGGTCTTGAGCGCCTCGTACGGGCGGTCGATGCCACCCTCCGGCGGGTCGTGGCTGCCGAGGTTCACGCCGAGCACGCGGTCGTCGGTGGTGGCCGCGGGGCGGGGCCGCGTGAGGCACAGCGCCGGGTCGCCGAGGATCTCGGCCTTCTCGATGCCGTTGTCGTGCAGCCACTTGAGCGACCGCGGGCCGCGCACGCCCACGTAGTCGGCCTTCGCGAGCGCGGCCAGCCAGCGGGCGGAGTGGCCACGCTCGGAGGCGCCGGGGTGCTTGGCCCAGTAGTCGAGGTCGCCCACGCCGGTGCCGAACACGAAGGTGCGGCTGCCGCGGCGCTGCGAGCGCTCCAGGGGTTCGAGGTAGCTCACGTCGTTGATCAGCGTGCCGCCGCCGAGCACCACGAGCTTGTGCGGCTTGAACGACGACAGCAGCGACAGTGCCGACAGGTCGTAGAAGGGCGTGACGAGGCAGTTCGGGAACAGCGGGCTCTTGAACGCGGCGTACAGCGCCTCGTCGCCCACGTTGTTGTGCCCGAGCCAGCCGATGTAGCGCAGCAGCGGCTTGTTCGCGTCGAGGGCCGCCGCGTAGTCGTCGCGGCCGCGCAGGTAGCTGTAGAGGCGGTGTCCGCGGAGGTGGGACTTGATGCCGTAGCCCATGGTGTCAGTGTCCGATCAGCAGTTGCCAGGAGAGGGGAAGGATCACGAGCGCGCCGAGCAGCGTGGGCCACACCATCTTCAGTGCGACGAGCACGGGGTGCGGCAGGCCGAAGATGCGGCGCGCGGTGTAGGCGCGGATGGCGAAGCCGATGGGCATCGCGCAGAGCTTCGCGCCCACCACGCCCCACAGGCCGTACAGGGTGCCGCCCGCGAGCATCGCGGCCAGCACGAAGGTGTTCGCGCCCGCGGCGGTCACGGCGACGTACTTGGAGTGGCCCATCGCGTTCAGGATGTGGCCGCTCGGGGTGCTGGCCACGGCGTTGCTGATGGTCCACAGCAGCGGCAGCAGGATCGGCAGCACCTGCACGGCCACCGGCGCGCCCACCCAGAGGTCGAGGGCCAGGTGCGCGACGGGGGTGAAGGCCACGACGATGCCCGCGGACACGGCCGAGAACAGCAGCGTGTAGCGCATGAAGGCCTTCGCGAGCCAGGCGCGGTCGCTCAGGCGGCTCGCGGCCTCGGGCATCAGGAAGGCCGCGCCGGCGGTGAGCGCGGCGCTGAGCGCGTTGGCCGCGCTCAGCGCGACGGCGTAGATGCCGAGCGCCGACAGGCTCATGGCGCCCGCGACGATCAGGCGGTCGGCCTGCGTGCCGGCGTACGAGAAGATCGACTGGGCCCAGACCCAGCGGCTGAAGGCGAACATGTGCCGGCGGAAGTAGCGCAGGTTCGTGGTGACGTGCAGGCGGATCCGCGCGCGGCGCACCGCGATCGCGAGGGTGACGACGGCGGAGACGGCCGTCCATGCGCACAGGGCGATCAGCACCGCGCCCACGTCGTGGGTGACGATGGCGATGCCCGTGCAGACGAGGGGCAGCACCACGCGCTGGATGCTTTCGCACATCGCGAACACGCCGTAGTGCCGCAGACCGCGCAGGGTGTTCAGGCCGAGCCACGAGATCATCGACGACGCCACCGCCGCGGCCAGCAGCGCCGACAGCAGCAGCGGGTCCACCGTGCCCGCCACGGGGCCGGTGCCGTGCCATTCGACCCACGCCCAGGTGCCGCCCACCGCGAGGGCGGCCACGGCCACCGAGATCATCAGGATGACGGTGAAGCTCGACGCGACCACGTGCTCGAGCGCGCGGGGCAGGTGGTGGGCGCGGGCGACGAAGCGCAGCACCGTGGGGCCGATGCCGCCGTCGGTCAGCGAGCCCGCCGCGACCAGCGAGTTGAACAGCACGAGCAGCCCGAACTGTGCGGCGCCGAGGTGATGCAGCTGCAGCGGGATGGCGACCAGCTGCACCAGCTGGCCGAGCACGGTCCCGGCCGCGTTCGACGCGAAGGCCTTCCCGATCTTCCGGGCCTTGGCGGCGACGTTCGCGAACGCGGAGGGAAGGGGCACGGTGGGGGTCGACAAGGCAGTCCGCTGGCAAAAGGGCGTTGCTGCAATGCAGCGACCGTGCCAGCGGGTTCACCTGCCGTTTACCGGCTTCTGCGGGGGGGAAATCGGTCTGAAATCCCGGCGGCGGCCGGCCGCCGGCCTGGGTTTACCCGTACGTCTTACCGGTCGCCCCGTCAGGACCGGAACAGCCGCGAGTACTGCACCTCGTGCCGTGCCGACAGGATCGCCAGCATCGGCGTGAACGCCTGGCGTTCGCTGCCAGGCAGCGCGATGGCCGCATCGACCGCCCCGGGGATCGCGTCGACCAGGGCCGACAGCAGCCGCTGGCCGGCGACCTGGCCCAGCGGCACGGCCTTCAGGGCGGCCTGGACCATGTTCTCGGCCCAGCCGAACGTGAAGCTGACCATCGCGTCGCGCACGGGCGCGCCGGTGCGCGAGGCCGCGAGCGCGAAGGCCACCGGCCACGTGGGCGCCGGCGCCAGCGCGGTCAGCGCGGCCGCGTGGTCGTCGGCGTCCTCGTGGGTGAGCCACACGGCCAGCGACCGGCCCATCTGCTCGGTCTGCAGCCGCATCTCGTGGGTCTCCCGCGTGCGGGCCACCCAGTCGTTCAGCTCAGCGACCGTGTCGAGGTCGCCACGCCGCCAGGCGCCGAACGCCTTCGCGGCCACGGCAAGGTCGCAGCGGACCAGGGCGAGGTGCAACTGGTCGACGAGCCAGGCCGATGCCGTGGTGTCGTCGGTGACGAGCCCGGCCTCGACGGCGGCTTCCAGCCCTTCGGAGTAGCTGAACCCGCCCACCGGCAGGGCCGGTGAGGCGAGCCACATCAGCTTCAGCAGCGAGGGCGCGGGCAATGGTGCGGTGTCGCGATGCCTCACCGGGTAACCTCCGTGCTTCGCACTGCGGTGCGAGCCCCTTCGGACGGCCGGACGGGACTCATGGCCGCACCCAGTCGTCGGCGCACTCGAAGGTGCGGACCACCTTGGCGGGCGAGCCGGCCACCACCGAACGGGGCGGCACGCGGCCGCGCACGACGGCGCCCGCGGCGATCACCGCGTGGTCGCCGACCTCGGCGCCGGCCAGCACCATCGCGCGCGCACCGATCCACACGTTGCGGCCGATCGACACGGGGGCGACACGCGTCGGCAGGTCGGGACTCACCGGATGGAAGTCCGTGTCGTAGACCATCGCCCCGTCGCCGATCTTCGTGTGGGCCCCGACCGTGACGCGGCGGGCGGCCACGATGGTGACGGCGTCGTTGATGAACACGTCGTCGCCGATCGCCAGTTCGGCACCGGTTTCACAACGCAGGCGGGCCGGCGAACGGGTGCTGCGGAACACGACCCCGGGGCCGAACGACAGCGCGCCGTCGCCGCCCAGGTTGGGCAGGCCGCCGATCACGCCCGGGACGTGGGCGAACGACCGGCCCTGCAGCCGGAAGCGGGCGCGGCGAACCGCGCGGGCGATCCCGCGGAGCAGCGAACGCGCTCCCATCAGTGGGAATGCCCGTGGCCGTGGCCGTGGTCGTGATCGTGTCCGTGGTTGCAGCCCGGGCCGTGCACGTGCGGTGCCGGCGCGGCGTTCACCGGGATCGAGATGGCCTTGCGGGCCGGCGCCGGGGCGTGGGCATGGCCGTGGTCGTGCCCGTGATCATGTCCGTGGTCATGGGCGCCATGCCCGTGTCCATGGCCGTGGGACCCGTGCCCCCCGGCCGCGTACGCCCCGCCTTCCGGTTCGAACGGCGCGGTCTCCTCGGTGACGATCAGGTGCATCTGCCGCAGCATGTCCGCGAGGACATGGTCGGGTTCGAGGTGCAGGTGGTCCGGCGTCACTTCCAGCTGGATGTGGCGGTTGCCCAGGTGGTACGCGGCACGCACCAGGTCCACCGGGGCGCCGTGTTCGGGGCACGTGCGCACGACCAGCACCGGCTGCGGCGTGGCGTTCACCTTCACGAGGGTACCGTCCTCGGCCACCAGCACGTCGCCGCCGCGCACCACGGTGCCACGGGGCAGGAACACGCCCAGCGTGCGGCCGTCGGAGTCGGTCGCGTCGAAGCGGCTTTTCTGGCGCGTGTCCCAGTCGAGGGAGACGGTGGGCGCGCGGTTCACGAGGGCCTTGGCCAGGCCCTGGCCGCGGGAGATGAGCTTGTTGACGGTCAGCATGGTGGAGCGGATGGGGTTGGATCCAGGCGTGAGTGTGACATCGCCGGCGTGTGTCCGTCCCGTGACGGCGGGTTCACCGGACTTTGCCCGCGGGACACGCCCCCGACGCACGGTCCGTGCCAAATGCCACGACGCCCCGCCGGCCCCGATGCCGGCGGGGGTTTTGAGGTTTAATCTCGGTACAACATTCAGGGGACTCCACCATGACCTTCCGCCGCCCGCTCGCCGTGCTTCTCGCCGCCGCGCTCACGGCCTGCCTCGGTTCCGTCGACATCGGCGGCACGCTGAGCGGCCTGCCCTCGGGGTCCTCGGTCACGCTGCAGAACAACGGCACCGACAACCTGACGCTCACCGCCGACGGTTCGTTCACGTTCGCCGATGCCATCGGCGACGGCGAGTCCTACTCGGTCACGGTGCTGACCCAGCCGGTGGGGGCCACCTGCACGGTCACCAGCGGTTCGGGCACGGTGTCGGAGTCCTCGTCGACCAGCATCACCTCGGTGGTGGTCACCTGCACGGCCACTTCGTCCATCTCCGGCACGGTGACCGGCCTGGCCAGCGGCCTGAACCTCACGCTGCTGAACAATGGCACCACCGAGCTGATCGTGCCGAAGGACGGCGCCTGGTCGTTCGCGGGCACGGTGGCGTCGGGCACCACCTACAACGTCACGGTCAAGGCCCAGCCGATCGGGCAGACCTGCACGGTGACCAAGGGCACCGGCACCTACACGTCCGGCACGGCCACGGCCATCCAGGTCACCTGCGTCTGAGTTCCGGCCGGGGCCGCGTGAGCGGCCCCTTCGCGGTCAGAACAGGAAGTAGCGCTGCGCCATCGGCAGTTCGGTGGCTGGCTCGCACGTGAGCAGCACGCCGTCGGCCCGCACCTCGTAGGTCTGCGGGTCCACCTCGATGTTCGGGGTGAAGCCGTTGTGGACCATGTCGGCCTTGCTGATCTTGCGCGTGTTGCGCACCGGCTCCACGCGGCGCTTCAACCCCAGCTTTTCCGGCACACCCAGGTCCACCGACGCCTGCGACACGAACGTGAGGCAGGTGTTGTCCATGGCCGAGCCGTAGGCGCCGAACATGGGCCGGTAGTGCACGGGCTGCGGCGTGGGGATGGACGCGTTCGGATCGCCCATCGCGGCGGCCGCGATCATGCCGCCCTTGAGGATCAGCGACGGCTTCACGCCGAACAGCGCGGGCTTCCACACCACGAGGTCGGCGAACTTGCCCACCTCCACCGACCCCACGATGTGGGCGATGCCCTGCGTCACGGCCGGGTTGATCGTGTACTTCGCCACGTAGCGCTTCACGCGGAAGTTGTCGTGTCGAGCGTTGTCCTCCGACAGGCTGCCGCGCTGCGCCTTCATCTTGTGGGCGGTCTGCCACGTGCGGATGATGACCTCGCCCACGCGGCCCATGGCCTGGCTGTCGGACGACATCATCGAGAACACGCCCATGTCGTGCAGGATGTCCTCGGCCGCGATGGTCTCGCGGCGGATGCGGCTCTCGGCGAAGGCCAGGTCTTCCGCGATGGCCGGGTCGAGGTGGTGGCACACCATCAGCATGTCGAGGTGCTCGTCCACCGTGTTGACGGTGTACGGCATCGTCGGGTTCGTGGACGACGGCAGCACGTTCGACAGGCCGGCCGCGCGGATGATGTCCGGCGCGTGCCCGCCGCCCGCACCTTCGGTGTGGAAGGTGGCGATGGTGCGGCCCTTGAACGCGTCGATGGTGCTCTCCAGGAAGCCCGATTCGTTCAGCGTGTCGGTGTGGATGGTGACCTGCACGTCGTGCTTGTCCGCGACGGTCAGGCACGTGTCGATGGCCGACGGCGTGGTGCCCCAGTCCTCGTGCAGCTTCAGGCCGTAGGCGCCGGCCTCGATCTGCTCCTCGAGCGGGCGCGTCTGGCTCGCGTTGCCCTTGCCCTGGAAGCCGAGGTTCATCGGGAAGCTCTCGGCGGCCTTGAGCATCGAGTGGATGTGCCACGGGCCCGGCGTGCAGGTGGTGGCGAAGGTGCCGGTGGCCGGCCCGGTGCCGCCGCCCAGCATCGTGGTGACGCCGCTCATCAGCGCCTCCTCGATCTGCTGCGGGCAGATGTAGTGGATGTGCGAGTCGATGCCGCCGGCCGTGACGATGTTGCCTTCGCCCGCGATGATCTCGGTGCCCGGGCCGATCACGATGTCCACACCCGGCTGCACGTCGGGGTTGCCCGCCTTGCCGATGCCGGTGATCAGGCCGTTCTTCAGGCCGATGTCGGCCTTCACGATGCCCCAGTGGTCGATGATCAGCGCGTTCGTGATCACGGTGTCGGCCACCTCGGCCGCGAGCCGCTGGCTCTGGCCCATGCCGTCCCGGATGGTCTTGCCGCCGCCGAACTTCACTTCCTCGCCGTAGCTGCCGGCGAGCAGGGTGTAGTCCTTCTCGACCTCCACGATCAGCCCGGTGTCGGCCAGCCGCAGCCGGTCACCGGTGGTGGGGCCGAACATCTCGGCATACGCGCGTCGGTTGATGGTTGCCATGGGTCGTCAGTAATCAGAGCGGGCCTTGGACGGCCGCGCGGAAGCCGAACACGCGGCGGTCGCCGGCGAAGTCCACGAGTTCGACCGTGCGCTGCTGGCCCGGCTCGAAGCGCACCGCGGTGCCCGAGGCGATGTTCAGCCGCATGCCGCGCGCGGCGTCGCGGTCGAACACCAGCGCCGGGTTGGTCTCGGCGAAGTGGTAGTGCGAACCGACCTGCACGGGGCGGTCGCCGGAGTTCTCGATGACGAGGGTGAGCGTGCGCCGGCCCGTGTTGATCGGGTGGTCCGGGCCGTCGGTGAGCAGTTCGCCGGGGATCATGGCAGCGCCTCAGGCGAGGGGGGCGAGCAGCGCGATGCCGAACACGGCGACCGCGGCACCGGCGACGCGGGGCAGCCAGCGGTTCGCGTTTTTCAGCGCGAGGCCCAGGCCGATGCCGGCGCCGTGCAGCAGCGCGGTGGCGAGCACCATGCCGGCGAGCGCGGCGGCGGCACCGGGACCTGCGAGTTCGTTGCCGTGGGCCGCGCCGTGGAACAGCGCGAAGACGGCGGCCAGCGCGGCGCCGGCCGCGGCGGGCAGTTGCCGGCCGGTGGCGACCAGCAGGCCCAGCACGAGCAGCGACGCGGCGATCATCGGTTCGACCGCCGGCAGCTGGAGGCCGGCCAGGCCCAGCAGCGCGCCGACCAGCAGCGTGCCGGCGAACGCGGCCGGTGCCAGCCAGACGCGGCGGGTGGTCATCGCGCTCCAGACGCCCAGGGCCACCATGGCCGCGAGGTGGTCGAGCCCGGTGAACGGGTGGGTGAAGCCGGCGACGAAGGCCGAGGTGCCGTGGTCATGCGGGGCGCCGCCGGTGTGGGCGGCGGCCAGCAGCGGGGCGGCGCAGGCGGCGAGGGCCACGAGCCGGGCGGTGGAGGGGCGGGTCATGGGGAGCTCCTGGGGAAAGAGGGTCGGATCAGGCGATCGGCTGGTGCACGGTCACCAGTTTGGTGCCGTCGGGGAAGGTGGCTTCCACCTGGATGTCGGGGATCATTTCGGGCACCCCGTCCATCACGTCGGCGCGGGTGAGCACGGTCTTGCCCTCGCTCATCAGCGCGGCCACGGTCTTGCCGTCGCGGGCGCCTTCCATGATGGTGGCCGTGATCAGCGCCACGGCCTCGGGGTAGTTGAGCTTCAGGCCGCGGGCCTTGCGGCGCTCGGCGAGCAGCGACGCGGTGAAGATCAGGAGCTTGTCCTTCTCGCGCGGGGTGAGTTCCATGGGGATGGGGGGCTGGGTTCGGTGGCCGGTATCTTAAGGCGGGACGGGATAATGCGAGCATGAAGCGTTCCACCATGCCCCCGCTCGGCCCGGCCGTGCTGCCGTCCACCGACGAGGCGGCGGGAGATGCCGTCCAGCGGGTCGTCAAGGTGCGGCGCGACTACAACGAGTGGGTCGCCCGCGAAACCATGGAAGACTACGCGCTGCGCTTCACGCCGCGCAGCTTCCGCAAGTGGTCGGAGCTGCGGGTGGCCAACACCGCGTTCGGCGCCGCGTCGTTCCTCGTGCTGGAGGCCGTGGGCGCCACGCTGCTCGTCGAGTACGGCTTCGTCAACGCGTTCTGGGCCATCCTCGCCACCGGCCTGATCATCTTCCTGGCCGGCCTGCCCATCAGCGTGTACGCCGCCCGCTACGGCCTCGACATGGACCTGCTGACCCGCGGCGCCGGCTTCGGCTACATCGGGTCCACCATCACGTCGCTGATCTATGCGACGTTCACGTTCATCTTCTTCGCGCTCGAGGCGGCCATCATGGCCTACGCGCTCGAGCTCGCGTTCGACATCCCGCCCGCGTGGGGCTACCTGATCTGCGCGCTGGTGGTGATCCCGCTCGTGACCCACGGTGTCACCGCCATCAGCCGGCTGCAGGTGTGGACCCAGCCGCTGTGGCTGGTGCTGCTGGTGGTCCCGTACGTCTACGTGTTCCGCAACAACCCGGACGTGCTCAAGGGCCTCGTGAACTACGGCGGCGACGGCGGACAGGGCTCGCAGTTCAACGTGTACCTCTTCGGCGCGGCGATGACCGTGGGCATCGCCCTCATCACGCAGATGGGCGAGCAGGCCGACTACCTGCGCTTCATGCCGGAGCGCACCGCGGCCAACCGCAAGCGGTGGTGGCTCGGCGTGTTCGTGGGCGGCCCGGGCTGGGTGGTGCTGGGCGTGCTGAAGATGCTGGGCGGCGCGCTGCTCGCGTACCTCGCCATCAGCCACATGGTGCCCGCCGACCGCGCGGTCGACCCGAACCAGATGTACCTCGCCGCGTACGAGTACGTGTTCCCGTACACGGGCTGGGCCATCGCGGCCACCGCCCTGTTCGTCGTGGTGTCGCAGCTGAAGATCAACGTGACGAACGCGTACGCCGGGTCGCTGGCCTGGTCCAACTTCTTCGCGCGGCTCACGCACAGCCACCCGGGGCGCGTGGTGTGGGTGGTGTTCAACACGCTGATCGCGCTGATGCTGATGGAACTCGACGTGTTCCGCGCCATCGGCGGCGTGCTGGGCCTGTACGCCAACGTCGCCATCTCGTGGATCATGGCCGTGGTGGCCGACCTCGTGATCAACAAGCCGCTGGGCCTGTCGCCGAAGGGCATCGAGTTCAAGCGGGCCCACCTGTTCGACGTGAACCCGGTGGGCGTGGGCGCGATGGGCGCGGCGTCGGTGCTGTCGGTGGCGGCCCACCTCGGTTTCTTCGGGCCGCTGGCGCAGGCGTTCTCGGCGCTCATCGCGCTCGTCACCGCGTTCGTCACCGCGCCGCTGATCGCGTGGGCCACGCGCGGCCGTTACTACATCGCCCGTGCCCCGCAGCCCCGGGGCCTGTTCACCGGGCTGCGCCAGTGTGTGGTGTGCGAGCGCGAGTACGAGGTCGACGACCTCGCCCACTGCCCCGCGTACCTGGGCCAGATCTGTTCGCTGTGCTGTTCGCTCGACGCGCGATGCAACGACCTGTGCAAGCCCGACGCCCGCCTGTCGGCGCAGTGGACCCGCCTGCTGCACGCGGTGCTGCCGCGTCGCACGTGGCCGTTCCTCGAGACCGGCCTCGGCCACTACCTGTTGCTGATGGCGGTGGTGGTGCCGGTGCTCGCGGGCCTGTTCGGGCTGTTGTACCAGCAGGAACTGCGGGCGTTGGGCGAGCAGGCCGCATCGCTCGCGCCGTCGCTGCGCATCGGGTTCGTCAAGGCCTTCGCGGCGCTGCTGCTCGTGAGCGGCATCGTGGCGTGGTGGCTGGTGCTGACGCACAAGAGCCGGCAGGTGGCACAGGAGGAATCGAACCGGCAGACGCAGGCGGCGCACGAGCAGACGCTGGCGCTGCGCCGCGAGATCGACTCGCACCGCCGCACCGACGAGCAGCTGCAGCAGGCCAAGCGGCAGGCCGAACTCGCGAACCAGGCGAAGAGCCGGTACATCACCACGGTGAGCCACGAGCTGCGCACGCCGCTCAACAGCATCCTCGGCTACGCCCAGCTGCTGGAGCAGGACGCGGCCATCCCGGCCAACCGTAAGCAGGCCGTCAGCGTGATCCGCCGCGGTGGCGACCACCTGCTGTCGCTGATCGAGGGCACGCTCGACATCGCCCGCATCGAGGGCGGCAAGCTGAGGCTCGAATCGAAGCCCATGCGGTTCCGCGACGGCGTGCAGCAGATCGTGCGGCTCTTCGAGCTGCAGGCGGCCGACAAGGGCATCGCGTTCAGCCACGACATCGCCGACACGCTGCCCGAGGTGGTGCGCTGCGACGAGAAGCGCCTGCGCCAGATCCTGATCAACGTGCTCGGCAACGCCGTCAAGTTCACCCACACCGGGCGGGTGACGTTCCGCGTGCGCTACGTGCGCGAGATGGCGGTGTTCGAGGTCGAGGACACGGGCCCCGGCATTCCGGCCGACCAGCTGGAGCACATCTTCGAGCCGTTCGCGCGCGGCACCGAGACCACGGGCAGCGGCACGGGACTCGGCCTCACGATCAGCAAGATGCTGACCGACCTGATGGGGGGCGAGATGTCGGTGTCGAGCACCGTGGGCGAGGGCACGCTGTTCCGCATCCGCCTGTTCCTGCCCGGTGCACGCGGCGTGGCCGTGGCGCAGGAGGTGACCCGGGCGGCCCGTGTGGGCTACCGCGGCCCGCGCCGGCGCATCCTCGTCGTCGACAACGAGGAGGTCGACCGCGCGCTGCTCGCGAGCGTGCTGGAGCCCCTCGGCTTCGAGCTGCTGCAGGCCGCCTCGGGCCACCAGTGCCTGGAGATCGTTTCCGCCTTCCGGCCCGACGCGGTGCTGATGGACCTGGCCATGCCCGGCATCGACGGCTGGGCCACCATCCGCGCGATGCGGGCCCAGCGCCTCACCGACGCGCCGGTGGCCATCGTGTCCGGCAACGCCTTCGACAAGGAACTCGACAACGACGTGGGCGTGCGGCCGGAGGACTTCGTGCTCAAGCCCGTGCGCGTGAACGAGCTGCTCGACTGGCTGGGCGCGCGCCTGGGCCTCGACTGGATCGAGTCCGCCACCGAACAGCCGGCGCCGGCCGTGATGCCGCACTGGGTGCTGCCGTCGCTCGCCCAGCTGCAGGGCTTGCAGGAACTGGTCGCGCTGGGCTACCTGCGCGGCATCCAGCGCAAGCTCGACGAGATCGAAGGCGAAAATGCCGCCCACGGCAGTTTCGTCGCACACCTGCGCGGCCTCGCCCGCAACTTCCAGCTCGACGCCCTGACCGCCATCCTGACGAAGTCGATCCATGACCGGCAAGCTTCCTGACCGCAGCACCTCCGACCTCGTGCTGGTCGTCGACGACATGCCCGACAACCTGTCGGTGCTGCACGACGCGCTGGACGAGGCCGGCTACACCGTGCTCGTGGCCACCAACGGCGAACAGGCGCTGCAGCGCGCCGCGCAGGCCCTGCCCGACATCGTGCTGCTCGACGCGATGATGCCGGGCATGGACGGCTTCGAGGTGGCGCGCCGGCTGAAGGCGCATTCGGAGACGGCCCACATCCCGGTCATCTTCATGACGGGCCTCACCGAAACCGAACACGTGGTGGCCGCCTACGGCGCGGGTGGGGTCGACTACGTCACCAAACCCATCCGGCCGATGGAGGTGCTGGCCCGCATGACGGTGCACCTGCAGAGTGCCCGCCAGGCACGCCAGGCCCGCAACGCGCTCGACGCGTTCGGGCACGCGACCATGGCCATCCATGCGGACGACGCGCTGACGGTGGGCAAGGCGGTGTGGCAGACCCCGCTCGCGCGCGACCTGATGCTGCGCTACTTCGAGGCCCCGGTGGGGCAGGTGCCGCCGGAGGTGCTGGAGTGGCTGCGTTCGCAGACCGCCGGCGAACCGCGGCCGCTGACGGTGGCGCACGACGAACGCCAGCTCGTGCTGTCGCTGCAGCAGCGCACCGCGGACGACGACTGGCTGGTGGTGATGCGCGAGGTCTCCGACGCGGCCGTCGTGCAGTCGCTGCAGCAGACCTTCAAGCTGACGATGAAGGAGGCCGAGGTGCTGTACTGGGTGGCCAAGGGCAAGACCAACCGGGACATCGGCGACATCCTCGGCAGCAGCCCGGCCACGGTGAAGAAGCACCTCGAGCACGTGTTCGAGAAGCTCGGGGTGGAGACGCGCAATGCGGCGGCGTCGCTGGCGATCTCGAAGGTGAGGTTGCTGGCCTGAGGGCGGTCGGCCCCGGCCACCAGCATGTCATCCCGGAGAACGCCCATTGCTGTCCGGGGAACTTGTATCAAGCGAAGGCCAGATCCATCTGGCCCGCCTTGAAGGCTCGTAGCTCGGTTCGTCGTCGTCGGCTCTCGGTGGTTTTCTCGCGCCGCCCGACTCGCTCGAACAGTGTTGCTGTCAACTCGTTCAACCGCGTTCGCAAGCTGCTCTCGCCCTGCTTTCCTGCCTGCTCCAGCACCAGGAGCAGGTAGGTGATCAGTGCCGTCATCACCTGGATCCGAACAGCATTCTCTGTTCGCGCGCAGAACTTCTTGATGTTCAGGTTCTGCTTGATCCACTTGAAGAACAGTTCCACCGCCCAGCGCTCCTTGTAGAGCGCTGCGATCTCTGCGGCGGGTGCGTTCAGATCGTTGCTGGCGAACACCAGCGGCGTGTCGCCGGGCCGGTGCACTTCGATCCGACGCAGCGGTTCGACGTAGCGGTTGTATCGGCCACCGCCGGGCCTGCGGTTGGTCAATCGAACAACTTGATCCTTGAGGATGACGCCCTCGTCTGCCTCTACGATCTCCCGCTCCGCCACCACTTCCAACTTCACGTTCATCTTGAACCGGGTCACGAACCGCGCGCCCTCAGCGTCGATGTCGTGCCACCAATTGAAGTCGTAGTACCCCTTGTCGAAGACGTAGGTGGCGTCCCGCTCGATCGGTACGGGCAGCGCCGCCGTCAGATCGTTGACGTTGGTGGCCGTCATGCTCTGCCACCAGGGCGTTGCACTCCCGTGCTCGTACACCATGTGCAGCTTCAGGCCCTGCGTGGAGCGCACCTTCGTCGGAGCCGCCCACTCGTCGAAGCCGCGTCCCTTCAGGCTCACCGTCGTCGAGTCGATCAGGAATAGCAGGTCGCTGTACTCCCTGCGCACCTTCGGCTTGAGCATGTTCATCAACGCTCGAGCCGTGTCGCCGAACACTCGCCAGTCACGGCGCTTGTTGGCGTCGCCCAGCGTCGAGTGCGTCAGGCGTCCCGCGCCCAAGTGGTAGTGGTGGTTGCTCTGAGCGTTGAAGCCGGTCGCGATGTCCCGCAGCGAACTCGACTTGGACACCTGGGCATAGACCATCGCCACCAAGTGCCCCCAGCTGTCGAAGCTCTTGCAGTACCGATCAGCGTTGTATCTCTCGACTGCCTTGTCGAACGCCCCGCGTGGGAGCAGCTTCAGGAACTGGTGGAACCGGCTTATGCTTTGCATGTTGCGGGGGTTTGTTGATCGAGTTGGCGCTCTGGGATTTATCCCAAATCACCAACCCTCGCAACAACTTACCGCTCAGCACTCAAACTTTCCCCGGACAGCAATGGGAGAACGCCGGGACCCACTGCGGCTCACCCGAGCCGTGCCGCCCAGGCCTCCGCGTTCTTGCGCACGGCCGCGCGGGTGTCCGTGCGCGCCGCCTCGAGCCGTCGCGCCAGGTCCGGATGCCCGGCCAATGCGTCCTGCGCCTCCTTCGCCCGGGCCTTCCCGCTGCCGAGCGCCACCTCGAACAGGGCCGCCAGCAACGGCTCGGGTGGTGCCGGCATCGAGGCGATCGCCCGGTACAGCACACCCCGCTCCCCGGCCCGCGCGTCCATGTCGCGGATCACCTCGTGCATGTGGGCCCGAAGGTAGGGCCAGACCACTTCGCCCGGCCAATCCGCCTCGGTGCTGGCAGCGTACCAAGGCCAGGAATTGAGCGATTCTCCCGGGACTCTGGCGGATTCGACGATCGACCGCAGGCCGCGCAGCGTGGGTTCACCCGTGCCGCGCCGCAGCGCGGTGAACACGTCCCAGACGGGCCGCAGCAGGCTGTCGTCGTCCGCGAGCACGTCGAAGAACCACAGCATGCGCAGCGCGGCGCCCGGCGACAGGTCGCCGGCCTCGGCCAGCGCGGCGATCTGCGGGCCGACGAGGTTCCAGGCGGTGAAGCGGTCGATGCCGGCCTGCGGGCCCGTCCGCCAGTCGCGGTTGCGAAGGCAGTGGTGCAGCGCATCCATCGTCCGCCTGTCCGGCTGGGCCAGGAGATTCAGCGCGACGTCATGGCCGTCCTCCTCGAACTCCTCCTGGGATTCACGCGCATCGTCGTTGTGGGCCTCGATGTCCCGTTGCACGAGCGACCAGAAGCGGGCGAGGGCCTCGTCGGTGGGAGCGTCCGAACGAAAGGGCACCGTCGCGGGTTCGACCGGTAGGGGCGCGGGTGCGATCACTTCACCGAAACCCGCAGCCCGCCACTCCGCGCGGAGGTCCTCGGCAGCCTGGCTCGGTTGCGCGTGCGCCGTCTGCCACGTGAACGTCCACAGGTCGGCCCATCCGTGCTCCTGGGCGATCGATCCCAGCAGGCGCAAGGCGAGGCCCCGCCCGGTGGACTTGCCGCTGGCAGCGAGCACCCGCAGTGCAGGCACCGCAGTGTCGAGGCTGCGGCGGACCAGGTCCTCCGCCTTGCTGCGCACGCGGCGTTGTTTCGCGACGGCCATCTGCGCGATCTCGGTCGCGACCCGCGAGAGGGTCGTGTCGTGGGCCGTGTCCAGCAGCCGCAGCACGTGCAGGCGAACGTCCTCGTCGGCCGGGGACAGCGAGGGGCGCACCGTCTCGAGGTGCCGGTCCAGGTGGTCCGCGTATCCCGGCATGTGTTTCACCAGGCGCTGGCGGAAGCGGGCGAAATCGAGGTCGTCGTCTTCTCCGACCGGTGGCGTCAGGGCGGCCACGAGCAGGGCCGAAGGCGCCAGGTCGTCGGCGGCGAGCAAGGCTTCGAAGGTGGCGGCCGGCACCTTGTCCGCTGTCGCGGACCCGATGTGGCCGAGGACGGTGCCGCCAGCCGAGTACGTCAGCAGCGCTTCGGGCCAATGGCGACCGTCCGGGAACACCATGTGGAACGACGACGCGTGGGGTGCCAGCGCGGCCGCGAGCAGCTTCGCCCACCGCAGGAGCACGGCCACCGGCAGCTGGTCGGCGTGCTGGTACAGCGTGGGGTCGTGGCGCCGGTCGAAGCCCTCCAGCCTCAGGGCCTCGAAGAGCGCCGGGTCCACCGGGACGTCCGCCGGCTCGCCGGTGGCGAGGTGGGCCAGCAGGGCGGTCGCGCGGTCGGCACCGAGCGGTGCGAGTTGGGCGGCGACCCGTTCGAAGAACAAGGCCGTGGCCTCGTTGGCTTGCGGGTGCGGGAGGTCCTGGGGCGGGGTCGGTCGCATGGGGGCGAAGCATAGCCGCCCCCACACCAACACCATCATCCCGGCGTCCGCCGGGGTGACCCTGTCGCTGTCAGCGCGTCACGATCGGGAAGTTCCCCGGCGTCTTGTCCAGCAGCCCGAACAGCTTCGCGAGTGCCAAGGGGTTGCCGTCGATGCGCGCATCTTTCGACGCCACCAGTTCACCGGCCGTCGCGCGCCCCGTCGCCAGCCGCAGGAACAGGTCGTGGGTCAGCGTGAGCGTCGCATCCGCACGCCCCTCGACCGGCTTGGGCCGGTGGTGCAGCACGGCGTTCTCGATCCACAGCCCATGCGTCTGGCCGAGGTCGGAGAAGCGCAGGTCGACGCGCAGGTCCACCCCATCGGCGCGCGGTCCGTTCAGTCGGGCTGACATGGCATCGAGGAACGTGTCGATCGGGATCTGGCGCAGCAGGTCGACCGGCACACCGCGGGCGAGGGCGGGCGGCGGCGGGCCTTCGCGCAGTTCCTTCGCTCCGCTCAGGTAGAAGTTGCGCCATGGAGCCGACTCGGCCACGTAGCCCAGCTGCTCGAAGGCCTTGGCCTGCAGCTCCCGGGCGCCGGTGTTCGTCGCATCGGTCAGCACCACGTGCTTCAGCAACTCGGCCGCCCAGCGGTAGTCGCCCGCGTCGAAGGCCTTCTGCGCGGCGGCCACCGCGGCGTCGGCGCCGCCCGCGAGCGCCACGTACTTCTTCGCCGCATCCACCGGCGGCAGCGGGTCGAGGTTGGCCGGGTTGGCGTCGAACCAGCCCATGTAGTGCTGGTAGATGGCGCGGGTGTTGTGCCGCACGGTGCCGTAGTAGCCGCGCGAGCTCCACACCGTCTCCAGCGACTTCGGCAGCACCATCGCCTCGGCGATCTCGGGGCCGGTCAGGCCCGCGTTGATCATCCGCACGGTCTGGTCGTGCAGGTAGCGGTACGTGTCGCGCTGGGTCTTCAGGAAGGCGATCACGTCGTCGTGACCCCACACGGGCCAGCCGTGCTGCAGGAACATCACGTCGCTGTCGCCGGCGTAGCCGAGCGCCTCGTCGATGTACTTCGCCCACGCGAGCGAGTCGCGCACCTTGGCGCCGCGCAGGGTGTAGAGGTTGTGCAGGGTCTGCGACACGAGTTCCGCCGCACCGAACGCACGCAGGTCCGGCAGCGTGAAGGTCATCTCGGCCGGGGCTTCCGTGCCGGGCGCGTTGTGGAACACGAACTTCACGCCGTCGAGGGTCATCGCCTGGTGCGGCTGGTCCACCACCACGGTGGGTGGCAGGATGCCCACGCGACCGGCGGCCACGGCCTTGCCGAGGCCCGTGTCCACCGCGCCGTCGGCGCGCCGCGGCAGCAGGGCGCCGTACATGTAGCCGGCGCGGCGCGACATCGCGGTGCCGACCAGCAGGTTCTCGCTCGTGGCCTCGTCCATGAAACCGACCGGGGCCACCACCGGCACCTTGCGGGCCGCAGCGTCCTCGGCGGTCAGCACGCCCAGCACACCGCCGAAGTGGTCCACGTGGCTGTGGGTGTAGACGACGGCGCTGACCGGGCGGTCGCCCAGGTGCTGGCGCGCGAACGCGAGCGCGGCCGCGGCCGTCTCGCGGGTGGTGAGCGGGTCGACGACGATCCAGCCGGTGCGGCCCTGGATCAGCGTGACGTTCGCGAGGTCGAAGCCGCGCAGCTGCCACACGCCCTCGGTCACCTTGAACAGGCCCGCCTCGTTGTTGAGCTTCGCCTGGCGCCACAGGCTCGGGTTGACGGTGGCGGGCGCTTCGCCCTGCACGAAGGCGAAGCCGTCGTAGTCCCACACCACGCGGCCGGTCTCGTCGCGCACCTGGCCCGTCGGCTTCGCGACCAGGCCGCGGCGGGCGGCCTCGAAGGATCGGGGGGCGGCGAGGTCGAGGGCGGACGCCGCGGCCGCCTGGCGCGCGGCGGTGGTGGCGGTCACGCCGCCGGCCGCCATCGGGGCGGCGGGGGTGTTGGCACAGCCAGCGAGGACGAGGGCGAGGGCGGCGGCGAGGGGCAGTCGGGCCATGGGGGCGTTTCCTGAAGACATGGGGTCAATGCGGCGCGGGCAGGCGGTCCAGGGAGAGGCACAGGCCCACCGCGAGGGCGGTGGCGACCACGAGCGGGACCGGTCCGGCGAGCCACGCGGCCACCGGCACGGCCAGCAGCAGCGCGCGCATGCCGAGGGTGTAGCAGATGCCGGCGCGGTTCAACTGGGCGGAGACGTTCTCCGCGGTGCGTGGCCCGGTGGCGTCGACGGCGTTCAGCCCGACCCCGAACAGCACGTGGTTCAGGTGGCGCACGGTGAGGGCGAACGCGACGAAGGCGAGGGCGAGCGCGCCGAGCAGGAGCAGGACCTTCGGTCCCCAGGGCACGCCGCCGGCCGGGTGCCACGCCCGCGCGAGGCCTTCTGCCTGGGCCGACAGCGTCACCGTGCCGATCGCCAGCAGCAGCGCCGACGAGGCCTTGAAGCTCGCGGCCATCACGTAGTTGCGCAGGCTCTGCACCGCCATCACCGCCTGGCTGCGTTCGGCCATCACGCCGCGCACCCACAGCAGGCGGGTGTGGCGGTGGTGCCGGTGGGCCGCGGAGCCGGGACCGAACACCAGGTGGAGCAGGTAGGCCGCCACGACCGCGCCACACAGCGCGGCGGCCAGCAACTCGCGCGTCATGCCGGCGCGCGTTCCAGCGCGGCGGGGGCCAGCCGCGCGCTGGAGCGCTGCGGGTTCATCGTCGCGATCCCGATCAGGCCCCCCGCCACGAGCAGCAACCCGCCGACGAAAAAGCCCTGCTCGTAGCCGTGGGCCGCGACCCCGCCGGACCGCTGGATCAGCCAGCCCATGACCACCGGCGCGGCCAGGCCGCCCAGGGACGCGACCGCGTTGCCGATGGCCAGGATGCCTCCCCGCTGGGCGCGCGGCACGATCTCCCCGAGGATGGCGGGGCCGATCGAGTTCATCGTCAGCATCAGGCCGCCGGCCACCGCGAGGGTGAAGAACTTCTCGAGGTTCGACATCGGGATCCACTGCAGCGCGCAATTCAGCAGGCCCGACGCGATCAGCGCGAGGCCGACGAACGCACCCCGCGCATGCCGCGACGCCATGCCGCGCGCCATCAGCACCTGCGAGAACCAGGCGAGGCCCAGGCTCACCGGCGCCGTGACGAGGATGAACAGCGCGAACATCCGGCCGGCCTGGATCGGTTCGAAACCGAGGCCGGTCTGGAAGTAGCGGTTCAGCCACGTCAGCGAGGCCGCCAGCACCCAGTGCGCGACGAAGTGCGCGGCGAAATTGCCCAGCACGGTGGGGTCCGTCAGCAGCCGCGCGTACGGCACGCGCGGCTCGGCCTGCGTGGTGGCCGGCGTCTCCACCTGCCCCTCGGCGCCGAACGCGAACCACGCGAGGCACCACAGCGCGCCCAGTGCCGTCAGCAGGTAGAAGTTGGCGCGCCAGCCCCAGTGCGCGGTGACCACCGGGATCACGAGCCCGGCGATCAGCAGCCCGGCGGAGCTGCCCTGGTGCAGCAGCGCGACCGGCAGGCTGCGCCGGTCGTTCGGGAACCACTTGTAGAGCGCGTGGGTGGCGACCGGCGACGCGGGACCTTCCATCAGGCCCAGCAGCGCGCGGCACACCACGAAGGCCAGGAACGAGCCCGAGAGCGCGAGCGGCAGCTGGATCAGCGCCCACGCGAGCGCCATCACCAGCAGCACGCGGCGCGCCGGCACTCGGTTGGAGATGAAGCCGCCCACCACCGCCCCGAGGGCGAAGAGCCAGTAGAAGCTGCCGCCCAGCAGGCCGAACTCGGTGGGCGTGAGGTCGAGCTCCTGCATCATCGGCACCGCGACGAGGCCGATCACGACCTTGTCGAGGAAGTTGGTGGTCATCATCAGCGCGAGGAGGCTGGCGATGGTCCAGGCGCGGGCGGGCTGGTAGGACGTGCTCATGGGGTGCTCCGGCGCCGGGTCAGGCCTGCAGGATCTCGCGCGCGATCGTGTTGCGCTGGATCTCGCTCGTGCCCGTCAGGATGCGCATCATGCGCAGCTGGCGGAAGGTCAGCTCCACCGGGTGGTTGTGCGTGACGCCCAGGTTGCCGTGGATCTGCACCGCCTTGTCGGCCACCTCGAAGCAGCGCTCCGAGATGAAGAGCTTGCACGCGGACGCCTCCATGCGCAACTCCTCGCCGGCGTCGGCCTTCGCGGCGGCGTGCAGCATCATCCCCTCGCACGCGAACAGCGAGGCGGCCATGTCGGCCAGCATGTGCTGGATGGCCTGGAAGCGGGCGATGGGGCCGCCGAACTGCTGGCGCGTCTGCGCGTACGCGATCGACATCTTGAAGACCTTGCGCGCCGCGCCGATCATCGTCGCGGTGTGCAGCAGGCGGTTCAGGTTGATGCGGGCCATGCCGAGGCGCAGGCCGTTGCCCGGGCCGCCGATGATGTTGGTGGCCGGCACGCGCACGTTCTCGAACAGGATGTCGGCATCGATGTGCTGGCCCGACATCGGCACGTAGGTGTCGTCCACCCGCACGCCCGGCGCGTCGAGTTCGACGAACACCGCGGAGATGCCCTTCGGGCCGGCGGCGGGGTCGGTCACGCACAGCACGATCGCGATGTCCGCGAACGGGCTGCCGGTGATGAAGTGCTTGTGGCCGTTGAGGACGAGGTCGTCGCCGTCGCGCACGGCGCTCGTCTTGAGGCTGGCGGCGTCCGAGCCGGAGTGCGGTTCGGTCATCGCGAAGCAGATGCCCTTCTTCCCCGTCATCACCGGCTGGAAGAAGCGCTCGAGGTGGTCGGGCGTGGCGAACTGCATCAGGCTGCCGATGCGCGGCGGGCCGCTCAGCTCGCCCAGCACGTGCATCGCGAAGAGGGCGCCGGTTTCGGCGATCTCGGCCTTCAGCAGGCACAGCTCCACCGTGGTGAGGCCGGGGCCGCCCAGCGCCTTCGGCATCGCGCCGGTCAGCAGGCCCAGGGCGTGGGAGCGCTGCCAGATGCCGCGCAGCACGTTGCGCGGGGCCGGGTCCTCGGGGCCGAGGCCCAGTTCCCTCTCGAGGGGCAGCAGTTCCTCGCGGATGTAGCGCAGCGCACGCTCGCGCAGGTCGGCGTAGGCGGGGCCGGTGAGGTGGTTCATGGCGGGGTCCTTCGGATCAGTTGACCTGGCGTTGCTGGCCGGCCCAGTAGGGCGTTCGCACGTCCTTGCGGGCGAGCTTGCCGTTGGGGTTCTTGGGGAGGGCGGGGGCGAAGTCGACCGCGCGCGGGGCCTTGTAGTCGGCGAGGTGGGTGCGGCAGTGGGCGACGATGTCGGCCTCGCTGACGGCGGCCCCCGCGCGCGGCACGACCACCGCGCGCACGGCCTCGCCCCAGCGGTCGTCGGGCACGCCGATCACGCAGGCCTCGTACACCGCGGGGTGGCGGTACAGCACCGCCTCGACCTCGTTCGGGTACACGTTGAAGCCGCCCGAGACGATCATGTCCTTCTTGCGGTCGACGATGTAGATGAAGCCCTGGGCATCGGTGCGCGCGAGGTCGCCGGTGCGCAGCCAGCCGTCCACCACCGCCTCGGCGGTGAGGCCCGGTTCACCCCAGTAGCCCTTGAAGATGTCCGGGCCGCGCACGACGATCTCGCCGATGGCCTCGCCGGTCACCTCGTGGCCGTGTTCGTCCACCACCTTCACCTCGGTCTCGCCGTACGGGCGGCCGCAGGAGGCGAGGCGTTCGGGCGCGTTGCGCAGCGCCTCGGCGTGATCGCGGGTCGAGAGCGAGGCCACGGCCGACGTGGATTCGCTCAGGCCGTAGCCCTGGGCCAGGATGGGGCCGATGCGCCGCCAGGCCTCCTCGACGCGCGCGGGCGCCATCGGCGCTGCGCCGTAGGTCAGCTGCCGCAGCGTCGACAGGTCGCTCGCCTCGAGGCTCGGCTCCTGCAGCAGCGCGTTGATCATCGCCGGCACCATGAAGGTGTGGGTGACGCGGTACTTCGCGACGGCGGCCAGGAATTCGGCCGGGTCAAACTTCTCGAACAGGTGCAGCGTGGCGCCGGCGTAGAGGAACGGCTGCATCAGCATGCCGCTCGCGTGGGTCACGGGGCCCAGCAGCGCGATGCGGTCGCCGGGGCGCGGCGCCGACTCGTTGCGGAACAGCACCTTGCGGATGCAGGCCATGCGGTTCCCGTAGGTCTGCATCGCCGCCTTGATGGCACCGGTGGAGCCGGACGAGAAGTGCAGCACCGCGAGGTCGTCCGCATCGGCCTCGATCGCCACCGGCGCGGGCGACGCGGCCGCGATCAGCGCGTTCATGTCGAGCCGGCCTTCGGCCGGGCCATCCAGGCTGATGAAGTGGCGCACGCCCTCGAAGCCCGGGGTGTCCGGGCCGTGGTGGGTGAAGCCGCGGCCGGCGACGAAGGCGGCCGGCTGCGCGTTGGTCACCACGTCGCGGGCCTCGGAGGCGGTGAACCGGGCGTTCAGCGCCGCCTTCACGAGCCCGGCGCGCAGCAGGGCCACTTCCAGCACGACGAGGCCGGTGGCGTTGCGCGACTGGACCGCCACGCGGTCGCCCTTGACAAGCCCGAGCGCGAGCAGCGCGTTGGCCAGGCGGTTGCTGTGGTCGTCGAGCTGGGCGAAGGTCAGGACGCTCGTGCCGCAGACCACCGCCTCCTGTTGGGGCCAGTAACGCGCGCCGAGGCGGATGTGCCTGCAGATGTCCACGGAGTGTCTCCTGTCGTTGGAATGGGGATGGAAGGTCCGCAGTCTCAGGGTCGACCACCATTCACGCAATGCACGAAAAGGTTCATCCTGATGACTTGAAGTAATCAAGATCAGCCCGTGAACCTGAACGACATCGAGTACCTCGCCACGGTGGCGGCCCACCAGCACGTGGGCCGCGCCGCCGAGGCGCTGGGCCTCACCCAGCCCGCGCTCACCCGCGCCATCGCGCGGCTGGAGGCGCTGGCCGGCATGCCGCTGTTCGAGCGCCATCCGAAGGGCGTTGTGCTCACGCCGGCCGGCGAGGCCTTCCTGCGCCGGGCCGAACGCATCCGCATGGAGTACGACGACGCCCTCTCCGAGATGCACCAGATGAAGACCGGCGAGCTGGGCATCCTGCGGGTGGGGCTCACGCCCACGCTCGACACCGAACGGCTGATGGGTGTGGTGCGGCGCTTGCTGGTCGAGCGGCCGGCCGCCCGCATCCACCTGACCGAACGCCTGATGCACTACCTCGTGCAGATGCTGCTGGACGGTGAACTGGACGCCGTCGTCGTGCCGACCCCGCAGCCGCTGCCTCCCGAGCTGGAGGCGACGCCGCTGTACGACGACGTGCTGCACGTGGTCGCCGACGTGGGCCACCCGTTACAGCAGCGTCGCTCGCTGCAACTCGCCGACCTGGTGGACCAGCCCTGGCTGCTGCCGCCCCCCGACACCCGCATGCGCCGGGAGCTGGAGCGGGTGGTGCAGCAGGCCGGGCTGCCGACGCTGAACGTGCGCGTGGAGGCGGCCGCCACCGGCATCAACACCCTGCGCCTCGTGACCGGCACCCCGATGCTGACCCTCGGCAGCCAGTGGTCGATGGAGGCCATGGCGGGCGTCGGTCTGCGCCCGCTGCCCATCGCGCTGCCGGCGCTGCGGCGGCGCATCGGGCTGCTGACAAGGCGGCATGCCCACGTCTCGCCGCTGGCCCACCGGCTGCGGGAATTGCTCGTGGGCGAGTTCGGGGCCTGACCGCTCCGGGCAGGTAAGCTCGCGGCCCATCCGGAACGAGCAAGGCTTCCCCATGACCTCGATGATTCCCGCCCGCCCGGGGCGCCCCGCATGAAGATCGCCGTGGTCGGCGCCGGCATCGCCGGTCTGGCCTGCGCCATCGCGATGGCCGACCGCGGCCATGCGGTGGACCTGGCCGAGCGGCGGCCCGAGGGCCGGTCCGAAGGTGCGGGCGTGATCCTCTGGGACCGCGCCTGCCGCGTGCTCGACGGGCTGGGCCTGCTCGACTCGGTGGCGCCGCGGGCCGAGGTGCTGCACGGGCTGGTTCGCCGGCAGCTGGACGGTGCCGCGATCGACACCTTCGACTTCCGCGGCGGCGGCAACGCCTTCGCGGCGCTGGCGGTGCGCCGTGTCCACCTGGTGGATGCGATGACGGCTGCCGCGCGTCAGCGGGGCGTGACCCTGGCCTTCGACCTGCCGGCGGTCTCGGTGCTCGCCGAGGGCGGGGTCGACGCTCCGGCGGTGCTGGCCCTCGGCGACGGCCGGCGGGTCGAGGCCGACCTCGTCGTGGGCGCCGATGGCCGCATGAACTCGGTCGTCGGGGCCCGGGTGCGGGGCATCGCGCGCGTGGACCAGGGCCTCGTCACGTGGGTCGCTTCCGCACCGTCCCTCGGCGACAGGCTGGGGCAGGTGGCGGTGGACCTGTGGGGGCCGGGCGCCCGCCTCGGCGTCGTGCCGTGCGGTGGCGGCGGTGTGTACTGGGCGGCCACGGCCCGCGCGGACCTCGTGCCGGCCACCCGCCCCTGGCGCGAGACCGTGCAGTCGTTGCTGCCGGGCCGGGACGGCCTCGTCCGCGACGTGCTGGCCGCGACCCCGGAGGACGCCGTGCACCGCCACGACCTCTTCGACCTGGAACCGGGCGGCCCCTGGCACCTCGGGCGGCTGGTGCTGGTGGGCGACGCCGCCCACGCGAGCTTGCCCACCACGGGGCAGGGCGCCGCCGAGGCCCTGATGGACGCCTCGACCCTCGCCGGACTGCTGCCCCGGTCTCCCGCCTTCGAGACGCTGAACGACGCGCTCGGGCGGTACGTGGGCGCCCGCGAGGCGGCGGCCCGGGCCGGGGTGTTCGCGGCGCGGGAGGTGGCGCGGCGGGTCTTCGGCCCCCCGTCCGCCCGCTGACGCCACGGTCTACGCCACCGCCTACGCCGTCTGTCGTATGGCCCGTTCGAGGGCCCGTCCGTAACCTTGGTTCTGTCGTCCCCCGGGGCACCAAGACTCAACCAAGGAGCGTTCGTTCATGAAAGCAAGCCGCCGCAATTTCGCGCAATCCCTGTCGGCCGTGGCACTGGGCGTCGCCGCCCTCGGCCTGCCGGTGTTCGCCCAGGCCGCCGACACCATCAAGGTGGGTGTGCTGCACTCGCTGTCGGGCACGATGGCCATCTCCGAGACCGTCCTGAAGGACACCGCGCTGATGGCGATCGACGAGATCAACGCCAAGGGTGGCGTGCTCGGCAAGAAGCTCGAGCCGGTGGTGGTGGACCCGGCCTCCAACTGGCCCCTGTTCGCCGAGAAGGCCAAGCAGCTGATCTCGCAGGACAAGGTCGCCGTGATGTTCGGCTGCTGGACCAGCGTGTCGCGCAAGTCGGTGCTGCCGGTCGTCGAGGAACTCAACGGCCTGCTGTTCTACCCCGTGCAGTACGAGGGTGAGGAACTGAGCAAGAACGTGTTCTACACGGGTGCGGCCCCGAACCAGCAGGCCATCCCCGCCGTGGAATACCTGATGAGCAAGGCCGGTGGCGGCGCCAAGCGCTTCGTGCTGCTGGGCACCGACTACGTCTACCCGCGCACCACCAACAAGATCCTGCGCGCCTTCCTGAAGAGCAAGGGTGTCGCCGACAAGGACATCGACGAGAAGTACACCCCGTTCGGCCACAGCGACTACCAGACCATCGTCGCCGACGTGAAGAAGTTCGCCGCCGGTGGCAAGACGGCCGTGATCTCGACGATCAACGGCGACTCGAACGTGCCGTTCTACAAGGAACTGGGCAACCAGGGCCTGAAGGCGACCGACGTGCCCGTCGTCGCGTTCTCGGTGGGTGAGGAAGAGCTCCGCGGCGTCGACACCAAGCCGCTGGTGGGCCACCTGGCCGCCTGGAATTACTTCATGAGCCTGAAGAATCCGACGAACGACGCGTTCAAGAAGCAATGGGCCGCCTACGCCAAGGCCAAGAAGCTGCCGGGCGCCGACAAGCCGCTGACCAACGACCCGATGGAAGCCACCTACATCGGCATCCACATGTGGGCCCAGGCCGTCGAGAAGGCCAAGAGCACCGACACCGACAAGGTCATCGCCGCGATGGCCGGCCAGACCTTCAAGGCCCCGAGCGGTTTCGTGGCGAAGATGGACGAGAAGAACCACCACCTGCACAAGCCGGTGTTCATCGGCGAAGTGAAGGCCGACGGCCAGTTCAACGTGGTCTGGAAGACCCCGGCGCCGGTCAAGGCCAAGCCGTGGAGCCCGTTCATCGAAGGCAACGACAAGAAGAAGGACGAGCCCGAGAAGAAGTGATCCCCGGGTCCCTCCGGGGACCTTCTCGATGCTAGACACACCGGGGTGCATCGCGTCACCCCGGTTGTTGTTGGAACTCCAAGGATTCACGGCATGCTGCCCCGCTTCTTCCTCCAGACCTGCGCCGCGCTCGCGCTGGCGTTCGCCTCGCTGTCGAGCCACGCGCTCACGGCCGACCAGGCCCGCGGCCTCGCCGCCGGTGAAAACGACGAACGCATCGAAGCCCTCGCGAAGTCGCTCGAACGCGGCGACGAGGGCCTGGCCGCCTTCGTGCAGGCGATGCTCGACGACAGCGTCAAGGTCACGGGCGACAAGGTGTTCGTGATGAAGGGCGAGGAGGCCACGGACGCCGCCACCGGCGCCGCCGCGACGCTCCCCGAAGACGCGGAAGACGTCATCAACAGCAACCAGATGCGCCGCGAGCTCGAAGGTGCGCTGGCCGCACTGAAACTCTTTTCCAAGGACCTGGGCGAACGCCGCGCCGCGGCCCAGGCCCTGAAGGACGACGCCGACGAATCGCGCCTGCCGCTGATCGAGAAGGCGCTCGCGTCCGAGACCGACGAGGGGCTGAAGGCCCAGCTCGAACAGATCCGCGCCGCGATCCAGGTGGCCTCGCCCGACGTGGCCCGCCGCCTGGAGGCCGCGAAGACCCTCGCGACGAGCCTGACCCCGGCCACCAAGTCGCTGATCACCGAACGCCTGAAGCCCGCCGCCGAAGGCGGCGAGGACGACGCGGCCGTGCGCAGCCAGCTCGGCATCGCCTTGAAGGCCATCGACAGCCGCCTCGCCTGGGGTGAACGCCTGGGCGTGCTGTTCACCGGCGTGAGCCTCGGCAGCATCCTGCTGCTCGTGGCACTGGGCCTCGCCATCACGTACGGCCTGATGGGCGTGATCAACATGGCCCACGGCGAGCTGATGATGATCGGCGCGTACGCCACCTTCATCGTGCAGAACGTGTTCCGCACCTACCTGCCGGGTGCGTTCGACTACTACGTGCTGATCGCGATCCCCGTGTCCTTCTTCACCGCGGCCCTCGTGGGCGCGGTGCTGGAACGCAGCGTGATCCGCTGGCTGTACGGCCGCCCGCTCGAGACGCTGCTGGCCACCTGGGGCATCAGCCTCGTGCTGATGCAGGCGGTGCGTTCGATCTTCGGCGCGCAGAACGTGCCGGTCGAGAACCCCGCCTGGCTGTCGGGCGGGGTGCAGGTGATGAGCAACCTGACGCTGCCGTACAACCGCATCGCCATCGTGATCTTCGCGGCCATCGTGCTGGCCGGCGTCTCGCTGCTGATCGCCCGCACGCGCCTGGGCCTCTTCGTGCGCGGCGTGACGCAGAACCGCAAGATGGCCGCCTGCGTGGGCGTGGACACCGCGCGCATCGATACCTACGCCTTCGCGCTCGGCTCCGGCATCGCCGGCCTCGCGGGCTGCGCGCTGTCCCAGGTGGGCAACGTGGGCCCCGACCTGGGCCAGGGCTACATCGTCGACTCCTTCATGGTGGTGGTGCTGGGTGGCGTGGGCCAACTCGCCGGCACCGTGTACGCGGCGCTGGGCCTGGGTGTGCTGAACAAGCTGCTCGAGGGCTGGCAGGGCGCGGTGCTCGCCAAGATCATGGTGCTCGTCTTCATCGTCATCTTCATCCAGAAGCGCCCGCAAGGCATCTTCGCGATGAAGGGCCGGAGCGCCGAAGCATGAACACGACTTCGAACCTGAAAGACATGAGCGCCGTTCTCACCCCCCCCGAGTCGCCGTCGTTCGGCCCGAAGACCCGGCTGCTGTCGCCGAAGGCCTGGACTGGCGTGTTCATCGCCCTGGCCGCCGTGCTGGTGCTGGTGCCCCTGTTCAACCTGGCGGTGCCCGAAGGCAACCCGTTCCACCTGAGCGACTACGCGGTGCAACTCGTGGGCAAGATCATGTGCTACGCGATCTGCGCGCTGGCGATGGACCTGATCTGGGGCTACACCGGCATCCTGTCGCTGGGCCACGGCGTGTTCTTCGCGCTGGGCGGCTACGCGATGGGCATGTACCTGATGCGGCAGATCGGCCGCGACGGCAACTACCAGAGCGACCTGCCCGACTTCATGGTGTTCCTCGACTGGAAGGAGCTGCCGTGGCACTGGGCCGTGAGCGACAGCTTCGTCGCCACGCTGCTGCTGGTGGTGCTGGTGCCCGGCCTGCTCGCCTTCGTGTTCGGCTACTTCGCGTTCCGCTCGCGCATCAAGGGCGTGTACTTCTCGATCATCACGCAGGCGATGACGTACGCCGCGATGCTGCTGTTCTTCCGCAACGAGACGGGCTTCGGCGGCAACAACGGCTTCACCGACTTCAAGCGCATCCTCGACACGCCCATCGCCACGCCGTCGATGCGCATGACCCTGTTCGTGCTGACCGGCCTCACGCTGATCGGCTTCTTCCTGCTGGCCAAGTGGCTCGTGGGCAGCAAGTACGGCCGTGTGCTGCAGGCCATCCGCGACGCCGAGAGCCGCGTGATGTTCACGGGCTACGACCCGCTGCGCTACAAGCTGTCGATCTGGGTGATTTCGGCCGTGATGTGCGGCATCGCGGGCGCCCTGTACGTGCCGCAGGTGGGCATCATCAACCCGGGCGAGATGGCGCCGTCGGCCAGCATCGAGATCGCGATCTGGGCCGCGGTGGGCGGGCGCGGCACGCTGGTGGGCCCGATCGTGGGCGCCTTCTTCGTGAACGGCGCGAAGAGCTGGTTCACCCAGGCCTTCCCCGAGTTCTGGCTCTACTTCCTCGGCGGCCTCTTCATCGCCGTCACCCTGTTCCTGCCCAACGGCATCGTGGGCCTGGCCCGCAAGTTCACCCGCAACGCCAAGACCGAGGAGACGAAGGCATGACCCCCGACCTGATGGAAGCCGGTGTCGAGGCGCTGAAACACCACGAGGAACTCGTGGCCGCCCGCCAGGGCAGCGGCGGCGCGAGTTACGGCCGCGTGGTGACGCCCGGCGAAGTGGACGTGACGCACGGGGCGATCCTGTACCTCGACGACATCACCGTGAGCTTCGACGGCTTCAAGGCCCTGAACGCGCTGAACCTGAACATCAGCGCCGGCGAGATGCGCTGCATCATCGGCCCGAACGGCGCCGGCAAGACGACGATGATGGACGTCATCACCGGCAAGACCCGGCCCGACGTGGGCAAGGCCTTCTTCGGCTCCACCATCGACCTGCTGCGCCTGCGCGAGAACGAGATCGCCTCCATCGGCATCGGCCGCAAGTTCCAGAAGCCCACGGTGTTCGAGCACCTCACCGTGTTCGAGAACCTGGAACTCGCGCTGAAGGCCGACCGCGGCGTGCGCTCGTCGATGTTCTTCCGCCTGACGGGCGAGCAGCTCGACCGCATCGGCGAGATCCTCACGCTGATCCACCTGCGCCCGAGCGCGCAGCGTGTGGCGGGGCTGCTGTCCCACGGCCAGAAGCAGTGGCTCGAGATCGGCATGCTGCTCATGCAGGACCCGAAGCTGCTGCTGCTCGACGAACCGGTGGCCGGCATGACGGACGAGGAGACCGAACGCACCGCCGAGCTGTTCCTGTCGCTCGAGGGCAACCACTCGCTCGTGGTCGTCGAACACGACATGAAGTTCATCGGCGAACTCACCCAGGGCGGCAAGAACGGCAAGAAGGTCACCGTGCTGCACGAGGGCAGCGTGCTCGCCGAGGGCACGCTCGCGGACGTGCAGGCCAACGAGAAGGTCGTCGAGGTCTACCTCGGCCGCTGAACAGGGAACAGGAACATGCTCAAGGTCGAAGGCATCAACCAGTACTACGGCGGCTCGCACATCCTGCGCAACGTCGGTTTCGAGGCGAAGCTCGGCGAGGTCACGGTCGTGCTCGGGCGCAACGGCGTCGGCAAGACGACGCTGCTCAAGAGCCTGATGGGCGTGGTGCCGGTCAAGACGGGCACCATCCAGCTCGACGGCGCGCCCATCACGAACGACACGCCGTACACGCGCGTGCGCAAGGGCGTGGGCTACGTGCCGCAGGGCCGCGAGATCTTCGGGCGCCTGACGGTGGAGGAGAACCTGCGCATGGGCCTGGCCTACAAGCCGGCCAGCACACCCATTCCCGCGGAGCTGTTCGAACTGTTCCCGGTGCTCAAGCAGATGCTGCACCGGCGCGGCGGCGACCTGTCGGGCGGCCAGCAGCAACAGCTCGCGATCGCGCGTGCGCTTGCAGCGGGGCCGAAGCTGCTGATCCTCGACGAACCCACCGAGGGCATCCAGCCCAGCATCATCAAGGACATCGGCCGCGTGATCCGCATGCTGGCCGACCGCGGCACGATGGCCATCGTGCTCGTGGAGCAGTTCTACGACTTCGCGGCGGAACTCGCGGACCAGTACCTCGTGATGGAGCGGGGCGAGGTGATCCAGCGGGGGCGGGGCGCCGACATGGAGGCGGACGGCGTGCGCCAGAAGATGTCCATCTGACGGGCAAAAAAGGGCCCGCCGAAGCGGGCCCAACGAGGGTCATCGAGCAGATGATCGATCAGAGCGTGTTCGTCAGTTCCGTGGCGGGGGTGGCCGCGTTCGTCACCAGCAGCACGCGGTCCGGCAGCACCACGACGAGCAGGTCGGCGTCGTTGGCCATCGTGATCGGCGCGCGGAACACCGGGGTCTTCGTGCCGGCGGCGGTCAGCGTCAGGCTGTAGGCCTTGTTGCCGGCTTCGAACTCGACCGAGTCGTTGCCGGTGGCGGGGTAGGCCGCACGGTAGGCGACCGCCGGGAAGTTCGGCGTCACCGTGGAGGCGCCGGTGTCGACGGTGGGCTCGAAGATGTAGGCATCGATGTTGATCTGGTTGAACGCCGCGTTCACCACGCGCACGCGGCCCTTGTCCGACGTCAGGTTCTTGTTGTACGGGTCACGGATGTTCAGCACTTCGGTGGTGGCGCCGGCGCCCGGCACGGCCATCAGCGTGTAGCGGTTGCCGCGCGTGGCCTCGAACAGCGACGAGCCGATGTCCACGTTGCCCACCGTGGTGCGCACGGACCACGTGGCCGAGCTCGTGTCCACGTCGAAGTAGTTCGACGCGCCGGCGTACGGCACGTTCGTCACCGCGGCGGACTGGGCCACGTTGTCGCGGAAGAGCGAGACGTTGGGGCCGGCGGGCACCGCGTGCACGAGGCGCACTTGCGGGTCGGCGATGTCCAGCTTGTCGTCGATGTCGTCGTCGCCGCCGCAGGCTGCGATGAAGAGGGCGGGAACGCAGGCGAGCAGGAGCTTGAAGGTCTTGTTCATGGTGTCACCTCAGTGTGAATGGCGTGATGGACAGCGTGTTTTCCTTCCGCACCGTGAGGCGCGGCAAGTGAGATGACTGTAGGGAGCGGCGGGTGCGCGCCCTGTCGGGCGAGGGGGCGACGTGGTGTCGGTCCCGCCTGACTGTCGTGTCGGACAAGGCCGCCATGCGGGGGGAGGGGCCTTGAGTCACAATGCCCGACCTTCCTCTCCAACCATCCGCCCGCGATGATCACCGTCCACCACCTCAACAATTCCCGTTCGCAGCGTGTGTTGTGGCTGCTCGAAGAGCTCGGCGTGCCGTACGAGATCAAGCACTACCAGCGCGATCCGAAGACCATGCTGGCCCCGCCCGAGTTGCGCCAGGTGCACCCGCTCGGCAAGTCGCCGGTGATCACCGACGGCGACGTCACGGTGGCGGAGTCGGGCGCGATCATCGACTACCTGATGGAGCGGTATGCGCAGGGCCGCCTGGCCCCGGCCGCGGGAACGCCCGAGGCCTTGCGCCATCGCTACTGGATGCACTTCGCCGAAGGTTCGGCGATGCCGCCGCTGCTGCTGAAGCTCATCTTCGAACGCATCAAGCACACGAAGATGCCGTTCTTCATCAAGCCCATTGCCCGCGGCATCGCCGACAAGGTGCTCGGCACGCTGGTGGACCCGAACCTGTCTCGCCAGCTCGACTTCATCGAAGGCGAACTGCAGAAGAGCGAATGGTTCGCGGGCCCCGAGTTCACCGCGGCCGACATCCAGATGAGCTTCCCGCTCGAAGCCTCGCGGCAGCGCGCGGGCCTCGACGAACGGCGGCCGAAGGCGCTGGCGTGGCTCGCGCGCATCCATGCGCGGCCGGCGTACAAACGGGCGCTGGAGCGGGGCGGGCCGTACAGCTTCGCAAACGACTGAACGGGATCCGGTTCCGCAGCAGGCCGCCCTCGGGCGGCCTTTCTTTTGGCTGCTCATTGTTGCGAGCCATGGAACAACCTATTGGCCGCCGCATGCTTTTTCCGGTCCAGGGTAATCCCTAAAGTTCACCCCATCGATGAGCGATTCAACACGACGACTCACCGAGGTGGACAAGACGGCAATCCCGCCGCCATTGCCCAGTGCAAAGCGCAACCTCTGACACCAAGGAAGATCATCATGACCCGCAAGACCCTGTTCGCCGCCGCCCTCCTCGCCGTTGCCGGTTCCTCCGCCTTCGCCGGCGGCGAGTTCGACCCCCTCCGTGACTACAGCCTGCCCACCGTGCAGTCGACGCTGACCCGCGCCGAGGTGAAGGCCGACGTGGCCCGTGCCCGCGCCTCCGGCGAACTGCTGCGCAGCGACCGCGACGACCGCCTGTTCGTGCAGGACATCGCCGGTTCCAGCCTGACCCGCGCCCAGGTCAAGGCCGAGGTGGCCGCCGCGATCGCCGACGGTTCGATCGAGGACTACAGCACCCGCGCCGAATACGCCCGCGCCCCGAAGGTCGAGTCGACCCTGACCCGCGAGCAGGTGCGTGAGGAAACCCGCACGGCGCTGCGTTCGCAGCAACGCGGCCGCTCGACCTTCAGCGGCTCCTGAGCCGCGACGACGACTTCGCTTCCATTCGCTTCGACTCCTCTTGGGCCGCCGCTGGGCGGCCCTTTTTTTCGTTTCAGGTGCGCCACACGCGCGGCACCGTGGCGCCGAGCTGCCACACGTCGCGGCGCCAGCGCGACCACACCGCGGTGAGCAGGCCCATCGCCGGCTCGACCCGGTGCGCGAGCGTGCGCACCACCACCACCTGCCCATGGGGGGACGTGGCCCCGGCGACGTGGGCGAGGGCGTGGCCCTCGAAGGCTTCGCGTGCCCCTGCGAGCAGCCGGTCGCGTCGTTCGGTGGAGAGGGCCGAACCCGCGGCGAACCACATCGTGGCCATCACGCTGCGGCCCGCCCAGCCGAGCGGGGACTGCAGCAGCCGGTGGTCGCCGCCGTCGACCGTGCCCCGTTCGAGCCACGCGTCGCCGAGGCGGATTTCCTGCGTGAAGCGGCCGGCGTCGAACGGCGCGCCGCTGGCCGGCAGGCCGAGGGCCAGCACGTCCCAGCCGATCATCTCGGCCTGCGGCGCGAGTGAAAACGCCATGCGGTTCTCCGCGAGCAGGCGCGGGTAGCACAACGTCTCGAGCGGCAGCCATTCGAGGCGGGCGTGGTCCTCGACCTGCACCGACACCGTCTGCAGCGCGGGTTGCCCGTTGCTCTTGTAGAAGCGCGTGGCGCCCGGCGTGGTGATGAACGCGTGCGCCCCGGCGCCCACGGTGGTGTCGATGCCCAGCACGTCGCCACCGGCGATGCCCGCGGGCGGATGCACCAGCACGTTGTGGCAGATGCCGGGGCCCTCGGGGTAGAGGCTCTGCAGGATGCGCAGCGGGCCGGTGTGGCGGTCGGCGACGGTGGTGCGGGCGCCGTCGCGGCGGTAGTTCAGGGTCAGGTGGCCGTGCCAGCTCATCGGGGGCGTTTCGTCTCGGGCGAAGGGGACAAGGGGGAGGCGAGGGTGGTGGCCGAGGACGACGGGCCCGACGTGGCGTTCAGCAGCACGATCAGCGCCCCGTGGCCGCCCTCGGAGGCGCGGGCCTGCACGAAGGCGATCACTTCCTGCTTCTGCACGAGCCACGTGCGCACCTTGCCCTTGAGCACGGGTTCGCGGCCGGGCGAGCCGTTGCCCTTGCCGTGGACCACGCGCACGCAGCGCAGGCCGCGGCGCACCACGTCGCGCAGGAAGGCCGCGAGCTGCTCGCGGGCCTCGTCGCGGCGCAGGCCGTGCAGGTCGATCTGGGCCTGGATGGTCCAGCCGCCGCGGCGCAGCTTGCGCACGACGTTGATGCCGATGTCGGGGCGGCGGAACGACAGGGCCTCGTCGGTGTCGAGCAGGGTCTCGACGTCGAACTCGTCGGAGATGGCCTCGCGCAGCACGGCCTGCTCGTCCTGCTCGCGCTGGCGCGGCTCGGGTTCGACCCGCGCGCGCACGGGCTCCACGCGTCCCGTGGACGGCAGCGCGCTGACGCGGCCCACGGCGTGCGAGAACAGGTTGCGCTCGCGCTCGAGGCGCGCCGCCTCGACCCGCTCGCGTTCGGCGCGTTCGGCGGCCTCCTGCTCGGCCTTTTTCAAGGCGACGCGCAGGTCGGCGAGGTCATGGAGGCTCTTGATCTTGGTCACGGTGGCTCGATTGTCGGGCATGTGCGGGAGGGCCGCCGGGCGGTCAAAGCAATCCCCGTTCCGCGAACGACACGACCTCGGTGCGCCCCACCACCAGGTGGTCGAGCACCCGCACGTCGACCAGGTTCAGCGCGTTCTTCAACGCCGTGGTGAGGAACTCGTCGGCCCGCGAGGGCTCGGCCAGGCCCGACGGGTGGTTGTGGGCCAGCACCACGGCCGCCGCGTGCAGCTCCAGTGCGCGGCGCACCACTTCCCTGGGGTACACGCTCGTTTGCGTGAGGGTGCCTCGGAACATTTCCTCCAGGCGCATCAGGCGGTTCTGGGCGTCGAGGAACAGCACGGCGAACACCTCGTGGGGCAGGTGGCCGAGGGTGAGGCGCAGGTGCTGCTTCACGCGGGCGGGGCTGTCGAACACCGGGCGTTCGGCCAGTTCCTGGGTCAGGGACCGGCGGGCGAGTTCGAGCACGGCGCCCAGTTCGGCCCGCTTGGCGGGGCCGAGGCCGCGCACCTGCTTCAGTTCGTCGGGGCTGGCCTGCAGCAGGGCCGGCAGGCCGGCGAACTGGTCGAGGAGGTTGCGCGCCAGCTGCATGACCGGCGTGCCCCGCACCCCGGTGCGCAGCAGCAGGGCGAGCAGTTCGGTGTCGGCGAGCGCGGCGGGGCCGCGGGCGAGCAGTTTTTCGCGCGGGCGGGCGTCGGGAGGGAGGTCTTTGAGCACAGGAAAATGCTATTTCAGGGCATTTCCGGGACCGGGTTCGCCCGGGCACCTAAAATTGCCCCTCAGTCCATCGAACCGGGATATTCCTTGAACCACGTTCAACAGGGCTCGTTCCTGACCCTGCACTACCGCCTGGCGGGGCCCGACGGCGCCGACCTGATCAACACTTTCAACGAGAAGCCGGCCACGCTGTCGCTCGGCACGGGTGAACTCGCCCCCGCCATGGAGGCCCGCCTGCTGGGCCTGCCGGAGGGCACGCGCACGTCCTTCACGCTCGCCCCGGGCGAAGCCTTCGGCGAGCGCAACCCCGAGATGCTGCAGAAGGTGAAGGTCTCGCTGCTGCACGAGCTGGGCGACCCCGACGCCGAGTACCACGTCGGCGACGTGGTGCAGTTCCCCACGCCCGACGGCCAGGCCTCGTACGCCGGTGTCGTGCGCGAGAAGGGCACCGACTGGCTCCTCTTCGACTTCAACCACCCGCTGGCCGGCCAGCCGGTCACGTTCGAAGTCCACCTGATCGGGGTGCTGTGATGGCTGAAGCACAACCCACCGGCCTCGACGAGGTGCTGCTGGCCGAACCCCGCGGCTTCTGCGCAGGGGTCGACCGCGCCATCGAGATCGTCGAGCGCGCCATCCGCAAGTTCGGCGCGCCCATCTACGTGCGCCACGAGATCGTCCACAACACCTATGTCGTGAACGACCTGAAGGCCAAGGGCGCCATCTTCATCGAGGACCTGGCCGACGTGCCGCCTGGCGCCACGCTGGTGTTCAGCGCGCACGGCGTCTCGCAGGAAGTGCGGCGCGAGGCCCAGGCCCGCGGCTTCAGCATCTTCGACGCCACCTGTCCGCTCGTCACCAAGGTGCACGTGGAGGTGGCCAAGCTGCACAAGGAAGGCTACGACTTCATCATGATCGGCCACAAGGGGCACCCCGAAGTGGAAGGCACGATGGGCCAGCTCAACGAGGGCATCTACCTCGTGGAGGACGTGGCCGACGTCGACAGCGTGCAGGTGGCCCAGAGCGACAAGCTCGCGGTGGTCACCCAGACCACGCTGTCGGTCGACGACGCCGCCGAGATCCTCGCCGCCGTGAAGCGCCGCTTCCCCAACGTGCGCGAACCGAAGCAGCAGGACATCTGCTACGCCACCCAGAACCGCCAGGACGCGGTCAAGGTGCTGGCCCCGCAGGTCGACGTGCTGATCGTGGTGGGCAGCCCCACCAGCTCCAACAGCAACCGCCTGCGCGAGCTGGGCGAACGCCTGGGTGCCGACGCCTACATGGTCGACAAGGCCGACGACCTGAAGTCCGAATGGTTCGAGGGCCGCCGCCGGGTGGGCCTCACCGCGGGTGCGTCCGCGCCGGAGATCCTCGTCACCGAAGTCATCGAACGCCTGCGTGCGCTCGGCGCCGTGTCGGTGCGCAAGATGCCCGGTGTCGAGGAGACCGTGCACTTCCCGCTCCCGATGGGCCTCGGCGACAAGGCCATGGCCGGCGTCGCGCCGCGCTGAACTTTTCCCTTTCGTTCTCAGACAAGAAGACCGACACCATGCTCGACATCACCCTGCTGCGCAAAGACCTCCCGAGCGTCGTCGCCGCGCTGGAGCGGCGCAAGTCGCCCCAGCCCTACCTCGACGTGGACCGGTTCCAGTCGCTGGAGAACGAACGCAAGGCCATCCAGACCCGCACCGAGGAACTGCAGGCCAAGCGCAACAGCCTCTCGAAGCAGATCGGCGGCATGAAGGGCCGGGGCGAGGACACCACCGCCGTGATGGCCGAGGTGGGTGGCCTGGGCGACGAACTGAAGAACTCGGCCGACCGCCTGGACGTGATCCAGAGCGAACTCGCCACGCTGCTGATGAACGTGCCGAACCTCCCGCACGAGAGCGTGCCCACCGGCTCGGACGAAAACGCCAACGTCGAACTGCGCCGCTGGGGCACCCCGCGCGTGTTCGACTTCCCGGTGCGCGACCACGTCGACCTCGGCGCGCCGCTCGGCCTCGACTTCGACACCGGTGCGAAGCTCTCGGGCTCGCGCTTCTCGTTCCTGAAGGGCCCCATCGCCCGCCTGCACCGCGCCCTCGCGCAGTTCATGCTGGACATGCAGACGGTCGAGCACGGCTACACCGAGTGCTACACCCCGTACATCGTCAACCGCGAGGTGCTGGAAGGCACCGGCCAGCTGCCGAAGTTCAAGGAAGACATGTTCTGGGTGAGCCGCGGCGGCGACGAGAACCAGCCGGAGCAGTACCTCATCTCCACCTCGGAGATCTCGCTGACCAACAGCGTGCGCGAGACCGTGCTGGCCGCCGACGCCCTGCCCATCAAGCTCACCGCCCACAGCCCGTGCTTCCGCTCGGAAGCGGGCAGCGCCGGCCGCGACACGCGCGGCATGATCCGCCAGCACCAGTTCGACAAGGTCGAGATGGTGCAGATCGTTCACCCGGAGAAGAGCTACGAGGCCCTCGACGAGATGACCGGCCACGCCGAAGCCGTGCTGCAGAAGCTCGGCCTCCCGTACCGCGTGGTGCTGCTGTGCAGCGGCGACATGGGCTTCGGTTCGACGAAGACACACGACCTCGAAGTGTGGGTGCCCGCGCAGGACACCTACCGCGAGATCAGCTCGGTCTCGAACACCGAAGGCTTCCAGGCCCGCCGCATGCAGGCCCGCTTCAAGAACGCCCAGGGCAAGAACGAACTCGTGCACACGCTGAACGGTTCGGGCCTGGCGGTGGGTCGCACGCTGGTGGCCGTGCTCGAGAATTACCAGAACGCTGATGGATCCGTCACGGTTCCGGAGGCTCTGCGTTCGTACCTCGGTGGGCTCGAGGTGTTGAAAGCTTGAGTTGCTTTCCATTTCTCGGCTAGAATCTGCGGCTTGGCAGCGACCTGCCAGCAGTGACACCAGGAGAGGTGGCAGAGTGGTCGATTGTACCTGACTCGAAATCAGGCGTACGGCAACGTACCGAGGGTTCGAATCCCTCCCTCTCCGCCAATGCAAAGAGCCCGCCATGTGCGGGCTCTTTTCATTGGCGTTCGAGTGGGAGGGTCGAGAACCCTCACAGGGTTCGTTCAAACAGTCCGGTGGACTGTTTGGGCGCGGGCCATCGGCCCGCGGGGCGAAGCCCCGAAGAATCGCTCAAGCGATTCTGAGCCAAACCCTCCTCCGACGAAGCCGGAGGCTTCGGCCAGCGGTCGAGTCACCACCGCGACGAACCACCGAACGATCCGCCCCTAGACTGCGCAGGATTCTGACCAACGCGAGGCACCGATGCAGTTCGATGAAGTGATTCAGTCCCGCCGAAGCATCCGCGGCTTCCTCCCCAAGCCCGTCTCGAAGGAATTGATCCGCGAGATCCTCTCGCTGGCCATGCGCGCCCCCACGTCCTACAACACCCAACCCTGGAACTTCTACGTGGTGACGGGCGACGCCCTCGACCGCATCCGCGCCGGCAACGTGGAACGCAACCTCGCCGGGGTACCGCATTCGAGAGAATTCCGCGTCGGCCCCGACTACGCCGGCGTCCACCGCGAACGCCAGATCGGCGTGGCCAAGCAGCTCTTCGGCGCGATGGGCATCGAACGCGACGACAAGGAACGGCGCCAGGAATGGGTGCTCCGCGGCTTCCGCCAATTCGACGCGCCCGTGTCGATCGTCGTCACCTACGACCGCTCGATCCACGGAAGCGACGTGGCCCCGTTCGACTGCGGCGGGGTGGTCAACTGCCTCGTCAATGCAGCATGGGCGCGGGGCCTGGGCTGTGTCATCAACAGCCAGGGCATCATGCAGTCGCCGGTCGTGCGCGCCGAGGCGGGCATCGCGGAGGACCAGGTCATCCAGACCTGTGTGGCGATGGGCTGGCCGGACGACAGCTTCCCGGCGAATGCGGTCGTGTCGATGCGGAAGTCCGTGGACGAAGCGGCTGTCTTTGTCGGCTTCGACGCCTGAGCTCGGCGCGCCCATGAAAAAGCCCGCTCGAGGCGGGCTTCATCAGCAGGAGATTTGGTCGTGGGCTCTTTCGCGGCCCACGTTTACGGCACATTGCGTGTGCTCTTGTTGTTTTTCTCGTCGTTCGAACACTCGACGCGCCGACGCAAGCGGCTTTGCCTGTACAGGCGCTGACTCGTCGATGCAAGTCAACTGGCAGGATTGTACCTGATGAAGACTCCGGGGATCTTCGCGCTCGTCTTCCTGAGCGGCCTCGGCCTGGCGGCTTGGCTGGCGTTGCGCTGGTGGAACGAGAAGGGGCTGTATCGCTACCTGCCCATTGCCTACGGCTTCGCCTTCGGATTCTCATTCGGTGTCGTGGTGCTTCGGGCCACGATCGGTGCGGCCGTCCTCCATGGATTGCTGTTCTCCGTGGTGGGCTTCATCGTCGTGTTGTGCCTCCGTCTCGGACGGAGTCGCAGCCGCGGGCCGGGTCCGGCGTGAGGGTGGCCGGACGATCTGCGCCGCCAGACGCTCCTCCGGCGCGGCAAAGGAGCAAACGCCTTCCCTCCGATCACAAGGTCCGCAGGTACGCCAGCAGATCCGCCACCGTCCGATCACTGCACCCCAGGCACAGGAACCGCATCTTCGTTCCTGGCACCGCCGCATCGGGATCGCGGATGTACGCCGCGAGCGTCTCGTCCGACCACACGATCCCGCTGTTCCGGAGCGCGGACGAGTAGTTGTAGTCGGCCGTCGCCGCGGCCCTGCGACCGACGATGCCGTTGAGCTGCGGTCCGAACCCCGCGCGCGCCGACGGCCCCACCTGGTGGCACGACGCGCATTGCCGGAAGGCCACCTCGCCCGCCACTGGATCGGGTGCCGCGGGCGCCTCCGGCCGATCGCAGGCCGCGAGGACCACGGCGAGAACCAGGGCGATCGAGCGAGGACTCAAACGGGCGATCCTTCGACGACCCGCAACCACGGCCACCTCGCCCGGTACGACGCCACCTTCCGCTCGAACAACGCCCGGTGCGGCACCAGCGGGTTCATCGTCATCACGCCCGCATAGAGGCCGTCGAGGCCGTATGGCGCACACACCTCGCCCGGGCGAATGCCCACGCACGTGGCTGGCACGAGGAAGCGCTCGATGCCATCGCGGGCGTTGCGCAGCACGGTGGGATAGGGCTCGCCGAAGTGCGCCTCGTACCAGAGGTGCACGCGCGCCTGATTGGCGGCCTCGACCGTGATGCCGAGGTCGCCGAGCACTTCGTCCGCGCGCGCCTGCACGTGCCGCTCCGCCTCGGCCCCCAGGTCGCCGCCATCGAAGTAGAAGAGGTCGTAGTCCTTGATGTCCGCCTCGGCGGTTCGCCCCGCCTGCAGGTTCCACACGGTCTGGAACAGGCAGCCCGCGACGAGCCAGCCATCAGGCAGGTCGAGCGTGGCCCAGCGGTCGAGGATGGCCCGGTTGTTCCGGTTCGCGAGGGTGTCCCGCAGGAAGCGCTGCTCGATCATCGGCCTACTGCGCCGCGGCCCACGTGGCCCCGAGCGCGGTCCAGTCCATCAGCACGTGCGCACCCACCGGCACCCACAGGTTCTTCGTCTTGACGTAGGCGAGCGTGAGCGCGACCCGTGCGGCGCCGATGACGAAGAAGCACTGGGCCACGTTCCAGTCGTACGTGGGCAGGTGGGCCGCGCTGAAGAGCAGGGTCGACACGCCGCCGGCCCACCACACCGCGGTGCGCCGCGCCAGGCCGACCTTCATGTGGGCGAACGAGAGGGTCGCGAGGAATGGCAGCATCGTCAGCAGTTCCTCGCCGATCAGCTGCGGGACGGTGCGCGCGAACAGCCACGCGACGTCGGCGCCATCCATGTGCTCGACCGCCTGCGCGGCGGGGTTCTCCGCGACAGTCGACAGGTGCTCGACCACCACGGCCATGCCCGCGCTGACCACCAGCGCGAGCGCCGCGAACACGCCCATCCATGCGACATCGCCGCCACGCACGCGCCGGAACAGCGCCGTGGCATGGCCCGGCGCCACGTGGCCCAGCGCGCACAGCGGCAGCGCGACGAACAGCAGCGCGGGCACGATCTGGCCGTACCGGGTCTCGAAGAACGGGATGGGTGCCACGAGTGCGGCGAAGCCGAGCGCCAGCATCGCCAGCACGAAGGCCCATTGCGGGCCGGTGAGGCGGACGGCCGCGCCGTCGTTGAACGGGAAGTCGCGGCCGGCCTGTTCGAACCAGGTGAAGCGGGAACCGGGGAGGGGGATGGCGTTCAAGCGGGGCGCTCCGGGGGAGGCGCCCGATGCGCCGCCGAGCCCGCAGTATCCCCGAACGCCTCCCCCGTCGTCTCACGCGGGCGGGAAGGCCCCGCGCAATCCCCACAGCGCGGTGAGTGCCATCGCCGCGGCCATCGTCCGGTTCATCGCCTGCTGCACGTGCGGCCGGCCGAGCCAGCGCTGCAGCGCCGCGCCCGCGATGGCCCATGCGGCCAGGCCCGTCACGCCGGCCCCGCCGGCACACAGCAGGAAGGCGCCCTGTTCGGCCACCTCCGCGGCGGGCGGCAGGAACAGCCCGGCGCTGGCGGCGGCCGACAGCCACGGCCTCGGGTTGGCCAGCTGCAGCACCGCGGCCGACGTCCATGCGAGTGGTGCGGGTGGTGGCGTGCGGGCACCGCCGCGCACGCCCAGCACGCGCCAGCCCAGCCACAGCAGCCACACGGTGCAGGCCACCTGCATCGCCGTGTGCAGCACCGGCTCGTTCAGCACCGGCACGCCGTGGCCCACCGCGGCGGCGAGCAGCTGCAACTCGTAGCCGAGCCATGCGCCCGCGAGGTGCGGCACGCAGCGGGCCACGCCGAACCGGGCGCCCGATGCGGCGATCAGCAGCGAGGATGGACCGGGCACCAGCGTGAGCGCCAGCGTGTACGCCACGAGGGGCGCCTGCGCCGCGGCGCTCATGGCACGGCCGCCCGTGCGGCCCGCGCCGGCGAACCCGGCGGCACGAACAGCACGTAGTCGGCGCGGTACGCCATGCCCACGCGGCTCCCGAGCGTCGCCGCAGTGCACCCGCCGGCCGGCGGCAGGCCACCGACCGTGTGGATGCGCTGCACGCTGCTGACACCGGAGAACGTGCCCTCCGGCCCCTTCGGCGTGGCCGCCAGCAGCAGCCACGGGATGGCATCGGCCCGAGGCGCATCCGCACGCGTGCGCACGGTGCCCGTGAAGCCGCTGCCGTCGCCGTGGGTCCACGACGGTCCGGCGCCGTGCCGGCCCACGCGGCGTCCATCGGTGTCGAACAGGTCGGCCTCCGGCGCGACGAAGGCCCAGGCGGGTGCCGCGCCCGCCGCGGCACGGCACTCGTACAGCTGCACGCCCTGCGCGGCCAGGGTCATCAGCGGGACGTCGCCGGCCGGCGCGTCCACGCGGGGCGTGGCGCAGCCGGCGGCCGTGCCCAGCAGCACGGCGGCGAACCCGAGGGTGAAAGGATGCCGTGCCATCGCGTCAGCCCACCGTGATCACGATCTCGGCGTACTCGCTCGGCGCGACGAGGCCGTGGCCGCCGCCGATGTCGACCTCGTTCAGCAGCGCGAGGATCTGGCGTTCGAGCGAGGCCTGGCCGGCCGCGTCCAGGGCCGCGAAGGCCTTGTGCGTCGGGCCGTACAGGTCGCGGAAGACCTGAACGAAGTGTTCGGCCGAGCGGTAGCGGAACGGGAACATCTTGCGCTGCACCTGCAGGTCCCGCGCCTTGGGGCCGAACAGCGAGACGAGGTGCGCCTCGGTGCCCCACAGCGCGGGCGAGCTCAGCCCGGCCGGCGGCGGCACGTGGGCACCGACGATCTTGAACAGGCGGCCGATGAGGCCTTCCGGCGTCCAGTTCGCCAGGCCGATGCGGCCGCCCGGGCGCACGACGCGCAGCATCTCGCGCGCGGCCTGGGCCTGGTTCGGCGTGAACATCACGCCGAACGTGGAGAGCACGACATCGAAGCCGTGGTCCTCGAAGGGCAGCGCCTCGGCGTCGGCGACCTGGAACTTCACGGCGAGGCCTTCGGCCTCCGCACGGCCGCGGCCCTTGTCGAGCAGCGCGGGGACGTAGTCGGTGGACGTGACGTCGGCGAAGCGGCGCGCCGCGGCGAGCGTGGCGTTGCCGTTGCCGGCGGCGACATCCAGCACGCGTTCGCCGGAGCGGATGTCGGCGGCCTCGGCCAGCATCTCGCCGACGATCTGCAGCGTGGTGCCGATGACGGCGAAGTCGCCGCTGGCCCAGGTGGCTTGCTGGCGCTGTTTGATCGCCGCGTAGTCGGGGGTGGTGGTGGGCTTGGTGATGACGGTGTTCATGGTGCTTGATCCTCTTGTGTGTGGATGAGCCGGTTTCTGAAGAACCGGTGCACTTATGATTCGCCGCAGCACCTTCCGGCGCTTCACCTGTCGTCGTCCCGGCTTGCTCGAACGTCCGCCGAACCGATCGTCACAAACACCCATGACAACCAGCTTCGACCCGTTGTCCGACGTGCTCCGCAGCGTCCGCTTGCGCGGGTCCGTGTTCTTCCACGTCAGCTGTCGTGACCAGTGGGCGGCGCTCGCGCCCGCGTCGAGCGAGGTGGCGCCCGCCGTGATGCCCGGCGCCGAACACATCATCGAGTACCACCTGTTCGTGAAGGGCGGCGGCTGGGTCGCGGTGGACGGCGAGCCGCCGCTGAAGCTGGGCGAGGGCGACATCGTCATGCTCCCGCACGGCGACGCCCACGTGGTGTCGAGCGCACCCGGCCTGCACCCGGTGCCCGGTGACGACTGGCTGTTCCGGATGGTGGACGACCCGAAGCCCATCCCCGTGACGTACCGCGGCAACATGGTCGAGCGGGGCCTGTTGCCCGATCACGACGCCAGCACGGTCATCGTGTGTGGTTTCATCGCATGCGACCTGCGGCCGTTCAACCCGCTGATCGACGCGCTGCCGCGCCTGATGCACCTGCCCGCCGACGGCGTGAGCGACTGGGTGGCGCCGATGCTGCGGCACGCGGTCACCGAATCGGGGACGCGGCGCGCGGGCACCGCGGCGCTGCTGCAGCGGGTGAGCGAGATGGTGTTCGTCGACGGCGCGCGGCGCTACCTCGATTCACTGCCGCCCGAATCGCAGGGGTGGCTGGGCGCGTTGCGCGACCGCCAGGTGGGCCGCGCGATCACGCTGCTGCACGCCGAGCCCGCGGAGGACTGGACGCTCGAGGAACTGGGCCGGCGTGTGGGACTGTCCCGCTCGGCGTTGCACGAGCGGTTCGTCGCGCTCACGGGGATGCCTCCGATGCAGTACCTCACCAGTTGGCGCATGCAGTGCGGCGCACGCCTGCTGCGCGAAGGCCACGCCAACGTCGCGGCGGTGGCGGCCGACGTGGGTTACGACTCCGAGGCGGCGTTCGCCCGCGCGTTCAAGCGCGCCACCGGCCTGCCGCCGGCGGCGTGGCGGCGGGCGCAGTTGCAGCAGCAGGTTGCCCAGCCGGCCTGACGGGTTCGCCGGCCCCGCCGGCCTCAGTGCGACGACATGTTGTAGCCGATGTAGACCGAGACCCAGGGCTTCTTGACCCCGGGGTCCTTCTCGCGGTCGGACTGGTTCGCGAAGTCCTTGCCGAACAGCACGCCCGCCTGGAACTGATCGTTCTTCGAGCTGCCCAGCACGAGTCCGGCGGACAACGACAGCGCGGACTTGGTTTCCGTCTTCGACGTCTGCGGATCGGCCACGGGCACCAGGGCCAGCCCCGCCGACAGGACCGGGGTGAACGTCAGGCCCGTCGATTGGAGGAATCCCATGCGCCAGCCCACGTAGGGCGCGATGGTGGAGGAGGTGACGAGTTCGTTGTCGCCCAGGCGGAACTTGAACGGCACGACCAGCGCACCGAACGCGAAGCCGGTCCGCTTGAAATCGTGCACGGCCAGCTCGGTCCGCTGGATGCGGTAGAGGGTGTGTGTCGCGACGATCTGGTCGGCGGGGCACAGCCCGGCCAGGGCCGGGTCGAACTTGAGAAAGCGGACCGTCAGCGACCCGTTGACCTCACGCACCACGACGAACTTGGCCTGGGCCGGTGCACAGCGCCGCCGCAGGTCGTCTCCCCGCCCCACTTCCACGAAGCCCCAGACCGTGTTGTTCAGCGTCAGGTGGTCGCCGTCCATGCGGTCGTTGTCACTGGGGACGGTCGGGGCTTCGGGCGTTGCCGCCGCCGGCTTGGGTGGTGCTGGTGGTGGTGGCGCCGTTGGCGCCCCGTTGCCGGCGGACTGGGCGTTCGCGACACCCAGGCACAGGGACAGCGCGACAAACGAAAGGACGAGTTTGCTCACGGCGCGATGCGCCGACGGTTCGATGGACATGTTTCCCTCCCGGGGACGTTGAGATTCGGGCCGGACGTGGCCGGTGTGTCAGGGCGCGCGTGCCGCGGTGGTCGCGGGCGCGGGGGCGATGCCCCAGGCGGCGATCTGCAGCTTGCACGCGAGCTGCCGCATGCCGTGCTGGCGGACCCAGTTGCCGTGGCTCAGGTTGACGCTTTCGCAGTGCATGTGCGGCCCGCCGCCGTCCCCCCACACCGGACCCGTGGGGCAGCCGCCCGAGACGACGTTCAGCACCTCGCCGTGTTCGTAGAGCATGAACATCGCCGCACCGGGCGCTCGTGCATCGCCGTCGATCGTGGCCCGGCCCACGTCGACCTGGTCCCGATCGTCGACGAGGATCTGCGACGACCCATCGATGGGCGACGGGTTGAATCCCACCACGCGGGTCACCCGCTTGTCGCGCAGGTAGATGTACCGGGCGATGCCGGCACCGAGCGAATGCCCGACGGTCGTGATCAGCAGCTTCGTGCCCGTGCCGTCGGCCGTTCTCCCGAAGATGTTGTCGGTGAGTGCGTGCAGCTTGTCGATCAGCAGGAGTGTGTCGCTGGTGACGTCCCGGGCCTGCCGGTACTGGTCCCACACCATCGGGGTGTTCGCGAACAGCCCCCGCATGTTGGAGAACCAACCACCCGCACCGTCGGTGCCCCGGTACACGATGGCGTACTCGATGACGGCGCGTCCGCCCTCGGGTGCCCGCGCGCGGCGCCAGACGTCCATCGCGAGGTCGGGCACGAACATCGACCAGCCCCGGGCCGAGGTCTCGCGGTGCAGTTCGGGAATGCGCTCCCAGCCCGACCGCGTCTTCAACGGCACGAGGGCGATGGGCGCGTCCTCGCGGTTGCAGTCCTCGGGGTTGCGCGGCGCCTCGTACGTGCCGGGTGTCGCGAGGCTCATCAGGGGCGCGGGTTCCGAGGCGGAGGACGACGGGCGCGCCGGTGCGGCCGGCGTCCCGGCGCGGGTCGCGAACGCGGGCATCTCGTCGGCACGCTCGTCCCGCTGCGCCTGCCGAGCGGTGACGGCGAGGGCCTCGTAGCGTTCCGCGGCGCCGGCATCCTGGGACTCCTTGATCTGCCGGCGCAGCCATGGGGATGCCAGCGCCATCGGCACGAGCTTGTCCACGCGCCCACCCGTGATGTAGACGTCCGCGGCCAGCGCGGCGTACTGGCTGTAGAACGCCGCGCGCTGCTGCAGTTCGGTGTCCGCGGCCGAGGCCGGGCGGATGCCGGCGAGGGCGGCTGCGGCCACCAGCACGAGGTGGCATCGACGGGGGCGCGTGTGCAGGTCCATGGGCGATCTCCGGTATGGGATGTGCGGATCCTAGGAAGACGGGGCAGCGTGCGCGTCGTCAACTCTGTGGACCCGACGTGCCAAGACCCCTCGCGTGTGAGGCCGTTTTCATCCGGCTATGGTCCCTTCCGGACTGCCTGTCCGAATTCCCCAAGGAGCCGCCCATGAACCCGATCGGAACGAGGCCGCCGCACGGCCACTGGAGGGCCGCGTCGCTGGCCCTGGTCGCCGTTTTCCTGTCCGCGTGTGGCAGCGATGACGATCCGCCGGTGGCCGTCGACAGCGCCTGCCAGACCTCGGCGAACGGCGGCGTGGTGGTGGGCTCCGGCGTGCCGGGCGACCCGGCGCTGCCCGAGCCGTCGTCGGGCTACAAGCTGGGCCTGAAGCCCGTGACCGCCAAGCGCTACATGGTGGTCACCGCGAACCCGCTCGCCAGCCAGGCGGGGTGCGAGGTGCTCAAGAAGGGCGGCTCGGCGGTGGACGCCGCGGTGGCCGTGCAGATGGTGCTGGGGCTCGTGGAGCCCCAGTCGTCGGGCATCGGCGGCGGGGCCTTCATGCTGCACTACGACGCGGCCACGAAGGCGGTCGAGAGCTACGACGGGCGCGAGCAGGCGCCGGCCGCGGCCACCGAGAACTACCTGCGCCACATCAGCGACACCAACACCGCGTACCCGCTGCCCACGGCGCCCACGGTCACGACCGACGGCGCGGCCTTCAGCGGCGTGCGCGCGAGCGGCCGTGCGGTGGGCACGCCGGGCGCGGTGAAGCTGCTCGCGCTCGCGCACGGCGAGAAGGGCAAGCTGCCGTGGGCCGACCTGTTCCAGCCCGCGATCAAGCTGTCCCGCGACGGCTTCCAGATCAGCGGGCGCCTCGCCGACGCCATCGCGGCCAACCGCACGAGCCTGCTGGTCGACCCCGATGCCGCGGCGTACTTCCTCGGCGCGGCGCCGGCCCGCACGGCCAAGCCGCTCGGCACGAAACTGCTGAACCCCGACTACGCGGACACGCTCTCGCTGATCGCCACGCAGGGCCCCGACGGGTTCTACAAGGGGCCGGTGGCCCAGGCCATCGTCGACGAGATCAAGGCCACGTCGGGTGGCGTGGACACGCCGGTCGCGCTGACGCCCGGCCTCACCGAGGTGAGCGACCTCGCGGCCTACACCGCCGTCAAGCGCACGCCGGTGTGCGCGACGTACCGCACGCACTGGATCTGCGGCATGCCGCCGCCGTCGTCCGGCGGCATCGCGGTGCTGCAGGCGCTGGGCATCCTCGAGAACTTCGACGTGGCCGCCCATGCACCCACGTCGATGGACGACGAGGGCGGCAAGCCGGCGGTGCTGGGCGTGCACCTCGTGGCCGAGGCCGAGCGGCTCGCGTACGCCGACCGCAACATGTACGTGGCCGACACCGACTTCGTGCCGCTGCCCGGCGGCAGCCCCGACGCGATGCTGTCGAAGGACTACCTGCGCGACCGCGCGGCACGGATCTCGCTCACCGCCAGCATGGGCACGGCCGCGGCCGGCACGTTCCCCGGCGTGACGCGCCTGGGCACCAGCGCACAGGAGGGCCATGGCACCACGCACATGACCATCGTCGACGCGCGGGGCAACGTGGTGGTGATGACGACCACGGTGGAAAGCTCGATGGGTTCGTTCCGGTTCGTGCGCGGCTTCGTGCTGAACAACCAGCTGACCGACTTCTCGTTCTCGCCGAGCGACACGAACGGCCCCATCGCGAACCGCGTCGGCCCGTCCAAGCGCCCGCGAAGCTCGATGGCGCCCACGCTCGTGTTCGAGAAGGCGACCGACGGCTCGCGCGGCGACTTCGCGATGGGCACCGGCTCGCCGGGCGGCGCGAGCATCATCCAGTTCGTCACGAAGACGCTCGTGGGCGTGCTCGATTGGAACATGAACGCGCAGCAGGCCACGTCGATGATCAACTTCGGCGCGAGCAACAGCCCCACCACGGGGGTCGGCGGTGAACACCCGAACGTGGTGGCCGCCAACAATGGCGCGGGCGACACGCTCGTGACGGGCCTGCGCGGGCTCGGGCACACGGTCAGCGTCGCGGCGCAGTCGAGCGGCACGGGCACGGTGGTGCGCAAGACCGTCAACGGCGCGCCCGCGCTGGTGGGCGGGGCGGACCCGCGGCGCGAAGGGCTGGTGCTGGGGGACGCGTTCACGCCGTGAGGACGGCGCGGCGGCGGTGGTTCAGACCATCGTGCCCAGGATCACGCTGGAGGCCTTGAACAGGGCGGTGGCCGAGCCGCCCACCTTCAGCCCCAGCGCCTGGGCGCTCGCCTGCGTCACCACGGCGGCCACGCTGGCGCCGCCGCCGATGTCGAGCACCACCTCGGTGTTGACGGCACCGGGGCTCACCGCGGTGATGGTGCCGTGCAGCTGGTTGCGGGCCGAGAGGCGCACGTCGCCGAGGTCGGTGGCCAGCATCACCGACGAGGCCTTGATGAGCGCGAAGGCCGTGGCACCGGGCCGCAGGCCCAGCTGTTCGGTGCTGTCGCGCGTGACCACGGCGACGACCTTGGCGCCGCCGGCGAGCGTGAGTTCGATCTCGTCGTTCACCGCGCCGGCCTTGTAGCCGCTGACGGTGCCGGTGAGCTGGTTGCGTGCACTGGTCTTCATGTTCAACATCTTCAACAGGTCGAATTCCTGGGCCAGGTCGATGCCTTCGTCGCTCAGCAGCCGCACGAAGCGTGCGTGCACGGCCTCGACCTGGGCGAAGCGCTCGACGAGCTGCTCGCCGCGTGCCGTGAGGCGGGTGGAGCCGCCGCCGCGGCCGCCGGTGGCGCGTTCGACGAGGGGCTCGCCGGCCAGCGTGTTCATCGCGTCGATGGCGTCCCACGCGCCCTTGTAGCTCATGCCCACGGCCTTCGCGGCATGGGTGATGGAGCCTTGTTCGCCCACGGCGCGCAGCAGCTCGACCCGGTTGGCGCCGCCGAGGTCGGCGCCGCCGATCGTCATGCGCAGCGCGCCCTGGAGTTCGATCGCCTCTGCCTGTCTGCCGCGCCTGGTCGCCATGGTTGCCCGTCTCGTGTGCGCGCGAGCATACGCCATCACTTGCCGGCGATGCGCCCGTCCGCGAGTTGCAGCACCTCGTCTCCGAGCACCTCCACGTCGGCGGGGTCGTGCGTGATGACGACCATCGGGATCGCGAGGCGCTCCTGCAGGTCGACGAGTTCGCCGCGCAGCTTCGCGCGCAGCGTGCCGTCGAGGGCCGCGAACGGTTCGTCGAGCAGCAGCGCGCGCGGTTCGGTGACGAGCGCGCGCGCGAGGGCCGTGCGCTGGCGCTGGCCGCCGGAGAGCTGCTCGGGGTGGTGGGCCGCGAGCGGGGTCAGCTCGAACGCCTCCATCCAGCGCAGCACCGCGGGGTCGCGCGCGGACCGGCGCGGGTTCAGCAGCCCGCGGTCGAGGCCGAACGCGATGTTCTGCGCGACGGTGAGGTGCGGGAACAGCGCATAGTCCTGGAACACGTAGCCGAGGCGGCGGGCGCGTGGCGGCACGTCGATGCCGGTGGTGCGGTCGACCAGCGTGTCGCCCGCGAGGCGCACGTGCCCCGAGTCGGGCCCGGCGAGGCCGGCGATGAGCTTGAGCGTCTGGCTCTTGCCCGCGCCCGACGGGCCGAACAGCACGAGGCGGCGGGCGTCGCTGGTGAAGCGGATGTCGAGGTCGAAGCGGCGCCCCGCGTGTTCGAGGCGGCGGCGGACGTCGAGGTCCCAGGTGGGCCGGGTCGAGTGGTCCATGTCAGGCCTGTCCCGCCACCCGGCCCGGGGCGAGCCGCCCGGCCGTCAACAGCACCGCGATGCACGTCACCGAGGTCACGAGCACGAGGAAGTTGGCGAGGTCGTCCTGCCCCGCCTGCACGGCTTCGTAGACGGCGATGGACAGCGTCTGCGTCTTCCCGGGGATGCTGCCGGCCACCATCAGCGTGGCGCCGAACTCGCCGGTGGCGCGCGCGAACGCGAGCAGCAGGCCGGCCATGATGCCGCGCCAGGCGAGGGGCAGCGTCACGCGCAGGAACACCGCGGCTTCACCGAGGCCCAGCACACGCGCGGCCTGCTCGAGCTGCGGGTCCACCGATTCGAATGCGGCCCGAGCGGCCTTGAAGACGAGCGGGAACGCGACGATGGTGGACGCGATCACCGCGCCCTGCCACGTGAAGATCAGGCTGATGCCGAACGTGGACTGCAGCCACTCGCCGAGCGGGCCGCGGCGCCCGATCAGCACGAGCAGGTAGTAGCCGAGCACCGTGGGCGGCATCACCATCGGCAGCGTGAGCACGGCGTCGAGCAGCTCGCGGCCGAAGAAGCGCTTGCGTGCGAGCAGGAAGCCCGTGCCCACGCCCAGCAGCAGGTTGAGGAACGTGGCCCAGCCGGCGACCTTCAGCGTCAGGGCCAGGGGCACCCAGGCGCCATCCATGGCTCAGGGCTTGCCGAAGCCGTACTTCGCGAGCACGGCCTGGGCCGGCGGGGTCAGCACGAAGGCCACGAACTTCCGCGCGGCGGCCGCGTTCGGGCCGGAGGCCACGGGGGCGATGGGGTACAGCACGGGCACCTCGGTGGGCACGGTCAGGGCCACCTTCACCTTGTCGGCCATCACGGCGGCGTCGGTGCCGTACACGAAGCCGGCGTCGACCTCGCCGCGGGCCACGTAGTCGAGGGCCTGGCGCACGTTCTGCGCGCCGATCATCTTCGGCTCGATGGTGGTCCAGAGGCCCGCCTTCTCGAGCACACCCTTGGTGTAGCGGCCCACCGGCACGCTGGCCGGCAGGCCGATGGCGATGCGGCCGTACGCGGGCTGGCCCAGGTCGGCGAGGGCCTTGGGCGACGGGGCGCCGGTGGCGGGCACGATCACCACGAGGCTGTTGGAGACGAAGTTGCGGCGTTCGGCCGGCTTCACGAGCGACTGGGCCTGGGCCTGGTCCATCGACTCCTGGTCGGCGCTGGCGAACACGTCGGCCGGCGCGCCCTTGGCGATCTGCTGCAGCAGCGCGCCCGAGGCGCCGAAGTTCAGCTGCACCTTCGTGTCCGGGTTCTGCGCCTCGAACAGCGGGGCGATCTCCTTGAAGGCGTTCGTCAGGCTCGCGGCGGCCGAGACGGTGAGGTCGGCGGCCCACACCGGCCAGCAGACGAGGAGGCCGAGGGCGGCGGCGAGGCGGGCAGGGGTACGGGACATGGTGCGTTCGAAGTCGGAGGGGAGGGCTCGGTGTATGTCGGCTTATATAACCGAACAACGAGGTGTGGAATCGTCGCTATGTATCATTCTATATGCCGATTCCGACGGCGCTGTCACCTGCCTTTCCGTTCCCCCATGTCCACTCCCGTTTCCCGCGAGGCCGTCGGCCCGAAGTACTCCCTGGCCGCGATGGCCCACGCCCGTGAGCAGTCCAACGCCGCGGTGCGGCGCATCGCCGCCGGCATCGTGCCGGGCATGACGGAGCAGCAGGCCAACGTCCATGCGCGGGCCGTGCTCGACGGCATGGGCATGCAGCGCATCTGGCACCCGGTGATCGTGCGCTTCGGCGAAGCGACGCTGAAGAAGTACAACGAACGGTCCGACCCGGACCGCGTGCTCGGCCACTCCGACATTTTCTTCATCGACATCGGTCCGGTGTGGGACGGCCACGAGGGCGACGCCGGCGACACCTTCGTGGTGGGCGACGACCCCGAGATGCACGCGTGCGCCGAGGCGGCGCGCGCCCTGTGGCACGTGGTCAAGGCCGAGTGGGACAAGGGCGAACTGACGGGGCAGGGCCTCTACAGCTTCGCCGACGCGCAGGCGCAGGCGATGGGCTGGCGGCTCAACCACGACATCAAGGGCCACCGCGTCAGCGACTTCCCGCACGCCATCTACAAGGCGGGCGACCTGGGCGACTACGCCGGTTGCCCGGCCGCGGGCCTGTGGATCCTCGAGATCCAGATCGCCCACCCGGAACGGCCCTTCGGCGCGTTCTACGAAGACCTGCTGATCGAACGCGCCTGACGCGCGCTGACGGTCAAACCGTCAGGCCGAACTCGCGCAGCGCCGGCAGGAACTTGCTGTTCTCGTTGCTGCCGCGCGTGAGCTTCGTCAGCGCGAAGCGCTGCAGCGGGTTCAGGTTCGACCACAGCGCCGGCTCGGGCTCGCCCAGGTCCAGCGACCGGGCCTTGCGCGCCACCGGCTGGGGCACCGCGGAGCGGTTCATCCATGCCGGCAGCGGCTCCACCTCGACCTGCACCACCGGCTGCTCGACGGCCTCGAGCGCCGCCACCACGAAGTCGCGGTAGCGCGCGGTGTCGGCCGGGGTCGTGGTGGGCAGCACGACCAGGCGGCCGCGCACGCTGTCGTCGAACAGGTTCCATGCCCGCAGCGACAGCTTCAGGCCGCACTGGTCCAGCTTGAAGCGAACGACCATCGGCACGCAGCGCAGCGATCGCACGAACTCGGCTTCGAACTCGAAAAACGGGGCTTCCATGATTCACCTTTCCAATGCGGGATACAAACGAACGGGCCCGAAGGGCTCGCATGGCGAACCCGTCGGGGGCGTGTGAGACAAAAAGGGGGAGGGCCGGGCGCGCACCCCGGGAGGCGGGGTGGCCTGCGAAAGGCAGGCGGCAGGCGAGGTTCTTGCTGGTGCGTCGTTGCACCGCGCCGACGCTGATGCAATATGCAGGCCACCGGCGCGGCCCGTCAAAATGGCGGCCCCGGCGCCCCCCGATTCTTGCCCCGACCACGCCCCATGTCCCTCGTGCTGCTGCTGTTGTCATCGCCCGGAGCCTCCCTCGACCCGATGCGCGAGGCCTTGCGCGGGGTGCCGGACCTCGTGCCCATCGACGGGGAAGGCTGCCGCGATCTGGTGCGGCAGGTGGCCACGCATGCACCGGATCAGGTCGTGGTGGCCGCCCCGGCGGCGGACCTGGCCGAGGCCCTGGCAGGGTGGGGTGGCGAGCCGCCGTGCCCGGTCAGCGGGGTGGGCGAGATGCCGGCCGGGAACCTGCTGGCCCGCCTGATGGAACTGGGACTCGCCGGCTGGTGGCCGGACCCCACCGCGCTGAGCGCCGGCCTGGCCCTCGACCGGCTGCGCTGGGCGCGCGAGGCGGCGGTGCGCCGTGAACTCGCCGACGTGAAGTCACGGTTCGACGAACGCAAGTGGGTGGACCGGGCGAAGGGCGTGCTCGCCGCTGCGCGCGGGCTCGACGAGGACGAGGCCTTCCGCCTGTTGCGTGGCGCGGCGATGCAGGCCAAGCTGAAGATCGGCGACGTGTCGCGCTCGGTCATCGAGGCGGCCACGTGGGCCGAGGCGCTGAACCAGGCGGGGCAGTTGCGCATGCTGTCGCAGCGGGTCGTCAAGCTCGCGGCCCAGCACGCGGCCGGGGTCGACGTGCACCGCACGCGGCGGTTGCAGCAGGCGTGCGAGGCCCGGGCGGTGGAACTGCTCAGCCACCTGATGGCGCTGCGGCCCGCGGGCATGCCGGGCGACGGGCCGCTGGCCGCGGTGGCCGCCACGCAGGAGGCCTGGACGATGCTGGCCGACGCCTTGGCCCACCGCAACGTGCCCGGCTGGCTGGGCCACGTCGACACGCTGGCCGAGGTGCTGTTGTCCCGTGCCGAGGCGCTCGTCGAGACGCTCGAGGCCACGGCGGGGCGGCATGCGTTGCAGGTGGTCAACCTGTGCGGGCGCCAGCGCATGCTGAGCCAGCGCCTCGTGAAGGAGGCGCTGCTCGCCGAACTGCTGGGCGATGCCGAACGCCACACGCGGCTCGTGCCGTTGCAGCAGCGCTTCGAATCGGCGCTGGCCGAGCTGGAGGCCGCGCCGCTGTCGAACGCGGAGATCCGCGAGGCGCTCCAGGCCGCGCGGGACGAGTGGCTCAAGCTGCTGCACGGCCTGCGGTCCATCGACCGCGGCGAGGGGCGCCTCGCGCTCAGCCGCGCGAGCGAGAACCTGCTGGAAGGGTTCGACCGGCTGACCGGGCTCTACGAGCACAGCCTGCACGTGCTGATGTCGTGAGGGTCAGGGCGGGAAGTCGTCCACCTGGATGACCTTGTCCGCCGCCCGCAGGTAGGCGAGCGCCGCGGCCGGATCCTTCGACCGCGCCGCCGCTTGCTCGAACGACCGCGTGCGCCGCAGCACCTTGTCGAGTTCGTCCAGCTCCCCCATCACCGGCTTCGACAGTTCGAGCGCCTGCATCAGGTCGAGCAGGCCGCCGGACTTCGGCGTGCCGATGTCGGGGCACAGCGCATGGATCAGCGCGGGCTCGTCGCGCAGCAGGTCGGCGAGTTCCAGCACCTGCCGGTCGCGCAGCGGGCGCCGCTGGCGCGTGCCGCGCAGCAGCAGCGGCGCGAGACCGCGGGCGGCGGCCGACGGCAGGTTCGCGTACAGCTCGTGCAGCGTGTCGGCGCCTCGCGCCACCTGCACGCGGATCGCCGCGCGGACGAAGGGCAGCAGCGCCGGGTCGCCCTCGACCTGGTGGCGCCACAGCGCCCCGCTCGCGAGGTAGAGGTTCGACAGCACGTCGCCCAGCCGGGCCGACAACAGTTCGAGCCGCTTGAGCTTGCCGCCCAGTAGCCCCATCGCGAGGTCGGTGGTGAACGCGAACGCGGCCGACAGCCGGGCGATCATCGCGGCCTCGGCACGCAGCTCCGCCGGCGGCGTGCCGCGCACGCCGAGCCCGAACAGCGCACCCCACAGGTTGCGCGCCATGTGCCCGCCGTGGGCCAGCAGCGCCTCGCCGAGGGCTTCGCGGTCGCCGGCCTCCACGGCCTTCATCTCGTCGAGCACGTGCGGGTGGCAGCGCACCGCGCCCTGCCCGAAGATGATCAGCGCACGCGACAGCAGGTTGGCGCCTTCGACCGTGATCGCGATGGGCGCGTGCCGGTACGACACGCCCAGCAGGTTCTTCGGTCCGCGGATGATGCCCTTGCCGCCGAGGATGTCCATGCCGTCGATCACCGCGCGGCGACCGGCCTCGGTGAGCTGCACCTTCAGGATGGCGCCCGCGAGGCTCGGCTGTTCGCCCGCGTCGAGCGCGGCCGCGGTGAAGCGGCGCGCCGCGTCGGTCGCGTAGAGGTCGACAGCGATGCGCCCGGCCAGGGCCGCGATGGCGTGGAAGCGCCCGATGGGCAGCCCGAACTGCTCGCGGATGCGGCCGTAGCCGGTGACGACGAACAGCGCCGTCTGCTGCATCGCCGAGCCCAGCGCGGGCAGCGAGATGGAGCGGCCCGCGGCCAGGCACTCCATGAGCATGCGCCAGCCCTGGCCCACGCGTTCCTCGCCGCCGATGACCCAGTCCATCGGCACGAACACGTCCTCGCCCTGGATGGGGCCGTTCATGAACGCCGAGTCCATCGGGTGGTGGCGCCGGCCGATCGTCATGCCCGGCGTGGGCACGGGGATCAGCGCGCAGGTGATGCCGAGGTGCTGCTGCCCTTCGGGCCTGGCCGGGTCGACGGCCTGGAACGCGAGGCCCACCACGGTGGCGACCGGGGCGAGCGTGATGTAGCGCTTGTCGAACGTGACGCGGAAGCCGCGGACCTTGCGGCCGTCGATCTCGCGCTCGCACAGCACGCCGGTGTCGGGGATCGAAGCCGCGTCCGATCCGGCGTGGGGCGATGTGAGACCGAAGCAGGGCAGCTCGCGGCCGTCGGCCAGGCGGGGCAGGTAGTGCTGCTTCTGCGCGTCGGTGCCGTAGCGCAGCAGCAGCTCGGCGGGGCCGAGCGAGTTCGGCACCATGGCGGTCACCGCGGTGGCCACGTTGACGGAGGCGATGCGTGTGACCACCGCCGCGTGGGCGAAGTGGCCGAAGCCGAGGCCGCCGTAGCCGGTCGGGATGATCATCCCGAAGAACTTCTTCTCGCGCAGGAAGCGCCACACCTCGGGTGGCAGGTCGCCGGCCTCGTCGATCGCGAAGTCGTCGAGCATCGCGTTGAGCTCGCGCACCTCGTGGTCGATGAAGCGGCTCTCGGCTTCGGTGAGCCGGTTGGGGCCACGCGCGTTCAGTGCGTCGAAGTCGGGGCGGCCCGAGAACAGGTCGCCCTCGAAGCCCACCGTGCCCGCCTCGAGCGCGGCACGTTCGGTGTCGCCCATCGCGGGCAGGGCCTTCGAGAACGGCGCGAAGGCCGCATTGCCGACGAGCTTCGCGAGCCAACCCATCACTGGATCAGGCCGCTCTTGAGCGCGTAGTAGGTGAGGTCGCTGTTGGACTCGAGCTTCATCTTTTCCATCACCCGTGTCCGGTAGGTGCTCACGGTCTTCACGCTCAGGCACAGGCTGTCGCTGATGGCGCCCACGGTCTCGCCCTTGGCGAGCCGCAGGAAGACCTGGAACTCGCGTTCCGAGAGGGTCTCGTGCAGCGCGAGGTTGGACTTGTCGCCGAGCTGGTCGGCGATGAGCTCGGCCACGCGCGGCGTGATGTAGCGGCGGCCGCGGGCCAGCGTGTGGATGGCCGAGACGATCTCCTCCGGCTCGCACTCCTTGTTGAGGTAGCCGCTCGCGCCCTGCTTGAGCAGGGTCGCGGCGTAGTGGGCCTCGGGGAAGCCGCTGAGGATGAGCACGGGCAGTTCGGGCGCGCGGGCGCGGATCGCGGCGAGCGCGTCGACGCCGCTCTGGCCGGGCATGGACAGGTCGAGCACGAGCACGTCGACTTCGCCGCCGCGGACGATGTCGAGCGCCTCGCTGCCGTTGGCGGCTTCGGCCACGACCTTGAAGTCGACCTGTTCGGCGAGGTACTTGCGAAGGCCCGCGCGGACGAGGGCGTGGTCGTCGACGATGGCGATGCGGATCATGCTGGGCTGGGCTCCGTGGAGGAAGGTTCGGGGACGGCGGCGGGGACCGCCGGGGTGAAGTTCATCGGCACGTCGCCGCGCACGGCGGCGCGGATGACGTCGTGGATGAACGAGAGCTTGTCGATCACCGGGGTGGGAACGACGAAGGGGTAGCTGTCGCGCGCACCGAGGCTGCGCGCCATCGCGTTGACGAACTGCGAGACCGGCAGCCAGTTCTGCACGAGGTTGCGTTCGAGGTGCTTCGAGCCCGGGGTCAGCGCGCGGGCCTTCACGGGCGGCATGCCCGGCACGGCGTTGCGCAACTCGAGGCCCCAGGCCTCGGCGGTCTCCAGGCCGTCCAGCATGTGCAGGTAGTGGGCCCAGCATTCGGCCCAGTCCTCCCACGGGTGGGAGCTCGCGTACACGCTGACGAAGCCCGACATCCAGTCCGCCCGCGGCGACTGGTAGTGCGCCTGCAGCGCGGCGGTGTAGTCCTGGCGTTCGTCGCCGAACAGCTGGCGGAAGGGCTCCTCCCACGCCGTGCCGCGCACGAGGCGGTCCCAGTAGTAGTGGCCGATCTCGTGGCGGAAGTGGCCGAGCAGCGTGCGCGCGGGCTCATGCAGGTGGTGGCGCAGGTGTTCGCGCTGCGCGTCGTCGGCCTCGGCGATGTTGAGCGTGATGACCCCGTCGTCGTGGCCGGTCAGCACCTTGAAGGTGGGCTCCAGCTGCTCGAGGAATTCGAAGGCGACGCCGTGGTCCGGGTCCTCCCCCTTGCCCGGCAGCGGCAGGCCGAGGGCGAACAGGCTGTAGACCATGCGGCGCTTGGCGGTCTCGATGGCGGCCCAGTACACCAGGTTCCCGGGCTTGCCCAGGTCGGGCAGCACGCGGGTGGTGCGGCACGAGCGGCACAGCGGATTCGGGTCGTCCGCGGCCACCAGCCAGTTGCACACGTTCCCGGTCGTGTAGTGCGCGCAGGGGCGCAGCGGCGGCACGTCACCGGACGCGGCGACCGACGTCCAGGCGCCCTCGGCATCCACCTCGAACGCGCGCATGCACAGCGCGTCGGCGTCGAAGCCGAGCACGGCGCCGCAGTTCTCGCAGCGGGTGTTCTCGAAGAAGATGCGTTGACCGCAACGTTCGCAGGCGTGGGCTTTCACGGGCTGTCCCTTGGGAAAGAGACGCCATCGTAGGAGCCGGCCCCACCACCGTCGACGGAACGGTGGCGCAATCCGTTGTAGGAGGACGCCTCAGGCGAGCGAAGCGAAGCCGCCCTTCAAGCCACACGCGAGGACGGGTTTCCCGGCCGACCCGTGGCGCCCCCTGGGGGCAGGAGGCGCCAGCCGACTGGGGGGCTCCATTCAATCCATGAAGTCGTCGTAGCGCTTTTGCGCGTAGCCCGCGAGCAGATCCCACGGCGCCTTCGCCGCCACGGGCTTCAGCTGCACGGTCACCAGACGGCGCACGGTGCCATCGTCCTTCACCGACTCCACCTTCATCGCGATCTGCCGCGACTCCGACCACAGCACGCGATGCGACCAGCCATCGCGCCGGTCGGTGCGCCACTGGGCCTCACCGGACGAGGCGCCGGCCTTCATCGACTTCGCCAGCACGGCCGGAACGATGTTCGCGGCACCGGCCCAGCTGCCGTCGAAGCCGACGGTGCCGTACTCGGCGCGCGGGATGGCGACCACCGCCTTGTGTTCGCGGTCCACGTACTTGACGTCGACCTTGCCGTCGGCCTGCAGGCGAAGCCAGCGGGCGGCGGTGTCGCCGTTGAAGTGCTTGTGGCCGATGTGCTCGGGCTTCTTGTCGTGGTCGTCGTCATGGTCCTGGACGGCGGCCGGCAGGATGCGTTCGGTCCAGACCTGGTCGCCGCGGCGCACCAGGCGTTCCTGCCAGGTGTCGACGCGGGTGATGCCCGAGGACATCACGTGCCGGGTCTCGTAGCTGACGATGGCTTCGACGTCGGGCGCGGGCGCGGCCGGCGCCGCCGCCGGCGTGTTCGCGCCGGCGGACGCCCCGATCACGGCCAGTGCGGCTGCCGTGACGCGGAGGAATGTCACCATCTCAGTACCCCGCCGCCGTCTTCACGAGGCCGAAGACCTTCGTGTTGTCGATCGTGCCCTTGAAGGTCTTCGCGCCGGCGCCGGCGGCCAGCAGCTTGACGTCGCCGCCACCGTGGGTCTCGCTGCCCACGCCACCCTTGCGGATCACCGATTCCTGCAGGTAGGCCTTCGCGGCCATCACCGTCGGGTCGATGTCGGCACGCACGTCCGGGCGGTTGGAGCCGTTCGCGAACACGAGGTTCGGGTACGTGACGCCGTTGGCGTCCTTGCTGGCCGTGCCGGTGGCGTAGCTGATGTTCGGGCCGAGGATGTCGGTGCCGCGCTTGCCGTACCCGTTGAACGCCATGCCGTGGTCGTGGTCGGCGGTGACGACGATCAGGGTGTTGGTGAGTTCGGGGTCGAAGGTCTTGACCTTGTCGATCACGGCCTGGATGGCGTCGTCGAAGGCCTTCGTGTCGCTCAGCGCGCGCGAGGCGTTGTTGCCGTGCAGCGCGTGGTCGATGCGGCCGCCTTCCACCATCAGGAAGAAGCCGTTGGCGTTCTTCGACAGGATGTCGACCGCCTTCACGGACATCTGCGCGAGGCTCGGCTCCTTCGTCGGGTCGCGGTCGGCGTCGTACGACATGTGGCCTTCGGCCTTGGCCTGGTCGAACAGGCCGATCAGGCGCGTGGTGGCCGTGCTGGGCGCGGCGTTCAGCGTGGTGAGGTCGGTGACCGAGGTGTAGCCCTTGGCCTGCAGTTCGGCGACGAGGTCGCGGCCGTCCGGGCGGCCCTTCGGCTGGTTCGTCGCGTCGTACGGACGCCAGTACTGGCTGACACCGCCGAGCAGCACCGTCACGCCGGCACCGAGGGCCGCGTTGTAGCCGGCGCCACCGGGCACGGCCTGGCGGGCGATCTCGTACTCGGCGTTGCGGTGGCAGGTGTGGGCGTATGTGGCGGCCGGCGTGGCGTGGGTCAGGCGGGCCGTGCTGACGGCGCCGGTGGACTTGCCCTTGGCGATCGCGAGCTCGAGCAGCGTGACCGAGGCCGAGCCGTTGCCGGTGGCCGGGCACTTGTCGATCGAGCTGCCGACGCCGGTGACCGGATCGGTGCCCGGCGACACCGCGACGGTGGTGCCGTCGAGACCGAGCGTCTCGTTGCGGGTCTTCACGCCGGTCATGTAGGCGGCCATCGACGGGGCGCTGTCGGTGGTCTGGCCGTCCTTCGAGAAGGTCTTGATGCGCGCGGCGTACGGCAGCTTGTCCATCGCCATCGAGCCCATGACGACCTTGTCGCCGGTGACGACGTCGTAGTACTTGACGCGGGTGGCGGTCGTGGTGACCGGGCCCATCCCGTCGCCGAGGAAGAAGATCACGTTCTTGGCTTCACCGGCCGCGAGGGCGGGCGACGCGAAGGCGGCGACGGAAAGGGCGAGTGCCAGGGTGTTGAGCTTGTTCATGTGGATGATTCCGGTGACGTCGGGGATCAGAGGCCGACGGCCTTGCGGACCAGCGAGAAGACTTCGGTGTTGTCGATCGTGCCGTGGAAGGTGTCGGCACCCAGGCCCATCGCGCCGAGGAAGACGTCGGAGCCGCCGTGGGTCTCGCCACCGATGCCCATCTGGATCGCGGCTTCCTGGTGGTAGTTCTTGTCGTAGACGGCGGCGTCGGTCAGCGTGGTCATCAGCGCGCGGCTGCCGGCGACGCGGTTCTCGCCGTTGCCGAACACGAGCGTGGTGAACGGCTTGCCGTCGGCGTCGAGCGCCGGGGTGGCCGGGGCCGTGTAGTCGCGCATCAGGCCCAGGATGCCGGGGTTCGCGTCCGTGGTCTTGCCGGTGATGGCGGCGTAGCCGTTCATCACCATTGTGTGGTCGTGGTCGGCGGTGACGACGATGAGCGTGTTCTTCAGCTCGGGGTCGGTTTCCTTGACCTTGGCGATGGCGGCCTTGATCGCGTCGTCGAAGGCCTTCGCGTCGGACAGCGCGCGGCGGGCGTTGGTGCCGTGCAGCGCGTGGTCGATGCGGCCGCCTTCCACCATCAGGAAGTAGCCCTTGTCACGCTTGGACAGGATGTCGATCGACTTCGTGGTCATCTCGGCGAGGCTCGGTTCCTTCGTCGCGTCGCGGTCGAGTTCGTACGACATGTGGCCTTCGGCCTTGGCCTGGTCGAAGAGGCCGATCAGCTTCGTGCCGGCGGCGGTGGGCGCGGCCTTCAGCGTGTCGAGGTCGGTGACCGAGGTGTAGCCCTTGGCCTTCAGTTCGGCGACGAGGTCGCGCTTGTCGGGGCGGCCGGCCGGGTTGGTCGTCGCGTTGTACGGCAGCCAGTACTGGCTCACGCCGCCCATCAGCACGTCGACGCCGGTGCCGAGGGCCGCGTTGTAGCCGGCGCCGCCGGGCACGGCCTGGCGGGCGATCTCGTATTCGGCGTTGCGGTGGCAGGTGTGGGCGTACGTGGCGGCGGGGGTCGCGTGCGTCAGGCGGGCGGTGGTCACGACGCCGGTGGCGCGGCCGGCGGCGATGGCCAGCTCGAGCAGCGTGGTGGAGGCGGCGCCGTTGCCGGTGGCCGGGCACTTGTCCACGGAGGAGGAAACACCCGTCTCGGTGTCCTTGGCCGGCGAGTAGGCGATGGTGTCGCCGTTCATGCCGAGCACTTCGTTGCGGGTCTTCACGCCCGTCATGTAGGCCGCCATCGAGGGCGCGCTGTCGGTCACCTGGGCGTCGAGCGAGTACGTCTTGACGAACGCGGTCTCGGGGAAGGTGTCGATCGTCAGGTCACCCTCTTCGCCGGCGGCGTAGATGCGGGTGGCGGTCATCGGGACGATGCCGTAGCCGTCGCCGAGGAAGAAGATGACGTTCTTCGGGGTGGTGGCGGCCGGGGGCGTCGTGGTGTCGTCGCTCGAATTGCAGGCCGAGATCAGGGCGGTGACCGCCAGGGCGGTCAACAACTTGGAATGCATGGGTGCTCCTCTGTGAAGAGGCGCACGTTAGGCAGGGCGCGTGACGACGCCGTGAATCGATCAGGGCGTGGTTTGTAAAGAAATTCAAAGCGGCGGCAGGAAGCGCCGCAGTTCGTTCTCGGCCAGGGGTTTGGCGAGCACGAAGTCGACCCCGGCGAGCTCGAGCCGCTCGTGTTCGGAGGTGGACGGGGAGCCGGTGACGGCGATGATGACCAGCTCGGTGCCGATCTCGGCGCGCAACTGGCGGGTGACTTCGGCGCCGTCGATGCCGGGGAGGGTCAGGTCGACCAGCACGCAGGCCGGACGGAACTCGGAGACAAGCGCGAGCGCGGTCTCGCCGTCGGGGACGGAGCGGACCAGGTAGCCGTCGAGCTCGATGAGCGTCGTCAACAGTTCCCGGATGTCGTCGTCGTCCTCGACGATCACCACCCGCACCTCTTCCTTCTCCATGGCACTCCCCTGCACCGATTCGTGTGGTACCCGGATTATCTCCCGGCAGGGGGGTGGAGGCCAGTGGGGGCGCGGTTCTGGTCAACCCCGGGGCGGCGCCCTGGCGGAAGGGATTAAAGTTGCCCATCCACCGGCTCCGTCCCGCCTTCCCGCCCCATGGCCATCGACCGACCCGATGCACGTGACGTCTCCCTCCCGGCCAGCGGGCACGAGGAGGCTTTCCGCCGCCTGGTGGAGACCGTGCGCGACTACGCCATCTTCATGCTGGACCCCGATGGCTACATCACCAGCTGGAACCTCGGCGCCCAGCGCATCAAGGGTTACAGCGCCGAGGAGGCGGTCGGCCGCCACTTCTCGATGTTCTACCAGCCCGAGGCCATCGCCCGGGGCTGGCCCCAGGAGGAACTCCAACGCGCCCGCGCGCTGTCGCGCTACGAGGACGAGGGCTGGCGCGTGTGCAAGGACGGCACGGCCATCTGGGCGAACGTCGTCATCACCGCCATCGAGGACGAGGAGGGCCGGCTGCTGGGCTTCTCCAAGGTCACCCGCGACCTGACCGAGCGCCGCCGCCACGAGGAGGCGCTGCGCGAGCGCGAGGAGAACCTGCGCCTGCTGGTCGAGGGGGTGCGCGACCACGCCATGTTCCTGCTCGACGGCGACGGGGTCGTGCGCTCGTGGAACGCCGGGGCCGAGCGGGTGTTCGGCTGGACGTCCGACGAGGTGCTGGGCCAGGAAGGCGCGGTGCTGTTCACCACGGAGGACCGCGCCGCGGGCCGGCCCCGGGCCGAACTGTCGATGGCGCTGAACCTCGGCTTCAGCCAGCAGGAGGTCTGGCGCCAGCGGGCCGACGGCACGCCGTTCTGGGCCCGGGTCGCCACCACGGTGCTGCGGGACGCCGAGGGCGCGCTGCGCGGCTTCACGCTCATCGTGCACGACCTCAGCGAACGCCGCCGGGTCGAGGTGCTGGAGTCCGAAGGCAAGCGCATCGGCGAGTTCATCGCGATGCTGTCCCACGAGCTGCGCAACCCGCTGGCCCCCATCCGCAACGCCGTCGCGGTGCTCGACCGCTCCGGCGGCACGCCGGTCGCCTCGTGGGCCGCCGACGTGATCGGGCGGCAGGTCACGCACCTGGCGCGGCTGGTGGACGACCTGCTGGACGTCAGCCGCATCACCAGCGGCAAGATCCGCCTGGAAAGCGCGGCCCTCGAACTGAACACGCTCGTGCGCATGGCCGCCGACTCGCAGCGGCCCGTCGTGCAGTCCTACGGCCACGTGCTGGAACTCGACCTGCCCGACCACCCCGTGCCGCTGTCGGGCGACACCACCCGGCTGACCCAGGTGGTGGTGAACCTGCTCACCAACGCCGCGAAGTACACCCCCCGGGGTGGCCGCATCGTGGTGTCGCTCGAATCCGAGGATGGCCAGGCGGTGCTGCGGGTGAGCGACAACGGCATCGGCCTGTCGCCCCCGATGCTGCAGCAGGTGTTCGAACCCTTCGTGCAGGGCGAACGCACGCTCGACCGTTCCGAGGGTGGGCTGGGCATCGGGCTCACCCTCGTGCGGCGCATCGCCGAGTTGCACGGAGGGGCGGTGTGGGCCGAGAGCCCGGGCCTCGGGCACGGGGCCACGTTCACCGTGACGCTGCCGCTGGCCGCCTGGGAACCGGTCGCCGAGCCGGTCGGTCCGGCGGGCGAGGCGGCCGCGCCGAAGTCCGTGATGGTCGTCGACGACAACGCGGACGCGTCCGAGAGCCTGGCCATGCTGCTGCGCATGTCCGGCCACGAGGTGGAGGTGGCGGCCAACGGCGAGTCCGCGCTGGCCCTGGCCGGCACGTTCCGGCCGCAGGTGGTGCTGCTGGACCTCGGCCTGCCGGGCATGGACGGGTTCGAGGTCGCGCGGCGGCTGCGGGCCCGGCCGGAACTCGCGGCCACCCGGCTGATCGCCATCACCGGCTACGGCCAGGCCCGGGACCGGCAGGCCACCGCGGCCGCCGGGTTCGAGCGGCACCTGACGAAGCCGGTGGATGTGGACAGCCTGCTCGCGCTGCTCGGGTGAGGTGCCCCGGGCATCCCTGGATGTCCGAAACGGCCTACACGCCTTCGCGCCCGAGGGTGACAGCGCCTGCCACGATCGTCCGCTATCGTCGACGGGTCGACACGAGCCGCCCTGACCCATGTCCCACGAGCACCCCCTCACCGATCCGGGCCCCACGCGCCACCTCCGGCCGAACGTGGGGGCCGATCCGTCGGCGTGGGCCGCGGCACACACCCGGTTCCTGGCGGCCGCGCGCCGTCCCGGCTTCCCGCGGCCGGAGGTGCGCGCCGCGCTGATGGGCGGGCGCTACCGGTTCGGGCTGTTCGAGGAACTGGGCACGCGCGACGCCATCGGGCCGGTGTGGTCGGCGCTGCACCGGTTCCTCCGCGAGGCGGCGTCCGGCTCGCGGGACTCGCTGGCCTTCGTCGCCGCGTTCCGCTCGCCGGCAGCCTCCCAGGACCTGTTCGACGCGCTGCTGTGGGGCCAGCTGCAGGCGATGCTGGAACTCGACCGGCTGCAGTACCCGAGGTCCGCGGTGCAGGCGCCCGGCCTGGCGGCCAGCTTCGGTGGCCGCCCGTGTGTCGCGGTGGGCCTGCGGGGGCTGGACGACCTGCTGGTGCTCGACTTCCTGCCCACCATCGCCGCGCACGACACCCCCGCCCGGCCGGATGCCGTGGGCGCACGGTTCCGCTGCGTGTGATCGGCGGGCTCAGAGCCCGGTTGCCAGGCCCTTGAGCGCGCGGTGCAGCTGCAGGCGCAGGTCGTCGGCCAGCAGCGGCTTGGACAGGTGGCCGTCGAGTCCCTGTTCCATCGACCGGGCCTGGGTGCCGGCCGCGGTGGCCGCGATGATGGGGAATGGCGGGATGCCGCCGGCCTTCTGCAGGCGCTTGAGCACGGCCGTGGCCTGGTAGCCGTCGAGGCCGGGCATGTTGATGTCCATCAGCACCGCATCGGGCGAGACCCGCCGGCACATCGCGATGGCCTCGTCGCCGCTGCACGCGGACAGCGTGTCGTAGCCGATCATCTGCAGCAGTCCGGACGCGATGATGCGGTTGACCTCGTCGTCGTCCACCACCAGCACCCGCGGCCGGCTCGTCGACGCGAGCGGCGTGGGGCGGGACTCCTGGTGGACGCCGGACGCGTCGGGGTCGGCGCGGCGGGTGAAGTCCCAGATCTCGGACGGCAGGAAGGGGACGACGCGGAAGTCCCAGCCGGACGGCGGTGTGGCCCCGAGCACCGGCGACCCGGCACGCACGGCGTGGATCAGGTCGACGCTGCCCGGCGTGACCGAGGCGGTCAGGGCGTTCAGGCGCACGAGCGTGTCGACGTCCACGCCCTCCGACGCGATGGCCACGGCCAGCCGGTGAGGGCACGTGTCCGACGCCACGGCGTCGGCGAAGGCCTCGACGGACTCGAACTGGTGCACGTGCCACCCGAACCGCTGGAGCCGGCGGCTCAGTCCGTGCGCGGACTGGTCTCCACCATGGAGGATGAGCGCGGAACACCCGTGGGCGTCGGGGGGGCGCAACTCCTCGCGCACCTCGCCCTCGCAGGTCATCAGCAGGCTGAACAGCACCCCGGCGCTCGGCACGCAGCGGTAGAGGACGTCGCCACCGAGCACCGGGCAGGTGCCGCGGGCGGTGACGACGTGGGGCAGCGAAGGGTCGGCCGCGTCCTTCTCGAGTTCGAGCCCGGCCAGCACGGCGTCGATGCCGGCATCGTCCGAGCGCAGGCCCGATGCGGCGGCATCCACCCGCAGGCTCACCGTGCCGGGCTCGGGCCCGGGGCCGATCTCGCCGGAGAGGATCAGCACCCCGGCCTCCAGCACCTGGCTGGCCGCCGAGAGGATGCGGTAGATGCCCCGGCGGAAGGCCTGGGCGTCGCCCGCCACGCGGTTCGGCGGGCTGCCGTAGTCGAAGTAGAACTCGAGGCCGCGCTGCACCGCACCGGCGATCACGGGCCGGGCACTCAGGGTGAAGAGTTCGCCGAAATCGAAGGACTGGACACTCACGGGATGGGCTCCGGGCATCAGCACAACAGGAGGGATGGAACGCCCTCTTCGGTCGTCGCCCGCGTCCGACTGCAACGAGGCTCGATGATGGTGGCGCAGGGCACCGTCGGCGCGTGTAGGAAATCTACCGCTTCGCGGGCCAGTGCTCAACGGGCCTTTGCTTCGATCACGCCGCACAGCACCCGCGGCCCGGAGTTGCCCGCGGGGTCGGTCTTGTAGTCGTCCGGGTCGGCGTGCACCACCAGCGCCCGGCCCATCACCGAACCCTGCCCCGGGGACAGCGTGACGTTCGGGTTCGTGTACTCGAGCGAGGCCCGGCCGCCGGCATCGGCCACGAGGTTGGGCTGGTCGCCTGCGTGGTTGGCGGTGGGCATGCCCCCCGGCGCGCCGTGATGCTTGGACATGCCCGGGTCGAAGTGCCCGCCGGCGGCGCCGAAGGCCACGGTCTTGCCGGTGGCGGCGTCGGGGGCCGGGGCGCACGCGCCGTTCAGGTGGATGTGGAAACCGTGCGGTCCGGGGGTGAGGCCGGCGGCCTCGATCTTCATCGACACGCCCGCGCCGGTGTCGGTCAACGTGGCGCGGCCGGCGGACTGGCCCTCGGCCGTGCGCAGGGTGACCTCCGCCGCCACGGGACCGGCCGCGGCGCGGTCGGGGGCGGGCTGGCTGCAGGCCAGGAGCGTGGCGAAGGGCAGGGCGGCGAGGACGGGCAGGACACGCATCGTGGTTTCTCCAGGGGAATCCGCGAGCGTACGAAGGGGCCGTGTGCGCGGATGCAGGACATCACGCCGTGCGGCTGTAGGACGAGGGGCTACCCGAAAAGCGTCGATCGATCAGGCGGTCCCGAGCAGGAAGTCCTGCTGCACGCGGGCCGCCTCCCGCAGGTAGTCCCACAGCGCGCGCACCCGGGCGATCTCGCGCTGCTCCTTCGGGGCGTACATCCAGAAGGTGCGGACGACGGACGCGTCGTCGTCGAGCACCCGCACCAGGTCGTCGTGGCCCGCCGCGAGGAAACACGGCAGCACGCCCAGCGCATGGCCGCGCCGCACCGCGTGCATCTGCGCCACGATGCTGGTGCTGCGCAGCGCCACGTGGGCGCCCGGGGTGATCTTCTGCAGGTAGCGCAGCTCGGCGCTGAACGAGAGTTCGTCGACGTAGCCGATGAAGCGGTGCGCGGCCAGGTCCGCGAGCTGGCGGATGGGCGGGTGGCGGCGCAGGTACTCGCGGGTGCCGTACACGGCGAGCCGGTAGTCCGACAGCTTGCACACGACGAAGGAGCCGGCGCGAGGCCGTTCGATGCTCACCGCGAGGTCCGCCTCGCGCTTGGAGAGGTTCACGAAGCGGGGCACGGCCAGCAGGTCCACCTCGATCGACGGGTGGCGGGCGCAGAAGTCGGCGAGGTGCGGGGCCAGGAACGCGCTGCCGAAACCTTCGGTGCCGCCCAGCCGCACGTGGCCGGTCAGCACCTGGTTGTCGCCGGCGATGCGCGAGTCGACCCGCGCGAGCGTGCGTTCGATGTCCTCCACCGACTCCAGCAGCCGCTGGCCGATGGGCGTGAGCACGTGGCCCTGCGGGCTGCGGTCGAACAGCTGGCTGCCGATGTCCGACTCGAGCTTCTTCAGCCGGCGCGTGACGGTGGAGTGGTCGAGCCTCAGCGCGGCGGCGGATTCGAGCGCCGAGCGGCTGCGGGCCACGGCGAGGAAGACGCGCAGGTTGTCCCAGTTGATGTCCATCGGTGAGGTCTCAGGGGTTGCCCGTAAGGGTTCGACACGATGTGCGCGATTGCACAGCGGCTTGGCGCCGATGCCCGAACGTGTTGCACAAATGCAGTCGTACATTCTGAACGCCTCGTGCAGCAACGCAAAGCCCGGGGCCTTCCGCACCGGCTTTCCAGGAGACCCCATGACCCGCCTTTCCCGCTCCGCCTGCGTGTTCGCCGCCGCCCTGTCGGGCCTCGCCAGCGCCCATGCCCAGATCTCCGACAACGTCGTCAAGATCGGCGTGCTGACCGACATGGCCGGCCCGTACTCGGGCATGGGCGGCGCGGGTTCCGTGGCCGCGACGCAGCTCGCGGTGGAGGACTGCCTGAAGGGCCCGTGCAAGGGTCTGAAGATCGAGGTGGTCTACGCCGACCACCAGAACAAGGCCGACATCGCCTCCAGCAAGGCGCGCGAGTGGCTCGACCGCGACAAGGTCGACGCGATGGCCGACCTCACGAACTCCGCCGGGGCACTGGCCGTGCAGAAGCTCGTGAAGGAGAAGGGCGGCATCGCGCTCTACAGCGGCCCGGCCACCACGCGGCTCACGAACGAGGAGTGTTCGGCCACCGGCTTCCACTGGATGTTCGACACGTACGCGATGGCCAACGGCGCGGCCACCACGCTGACGAAGAGCGGCAAGAAGAACTGGTACTTCGTGACCGTCGACTACGCGTTCGGCCACTCGCTCGAGAAAGAGGGCGGCGACATGGTCAAGGCCAACGGCGGCACCGTGGTCGGGTCCGTGCGCCACCCGCTCGGCGCGTCCGACTTCTCGTCGTTCATGCTGCAGGCCCAGGCGTCGAAGGCGCAGGTGGTGGGCCTCGCCAACGGCGCGGCCGACACGGTCAACGCGATCAAGTCGGCGCGCGAGTTCGGCGTCGGCACGAAGGACCAGACGCTGTCGGCGCTGCTGATGTTCCTGACCGACGTGCACGCCCTCGGCCTCGAGACCGCGCAGGGCCTGACCTTCACCGACGGCTTCTACTGGGACCTCGATCCGCAGACCCGCGCCTTCTCCGAACGCTTCGCCGCGAAACACAAGGGCGCCAAGCCGACGATGGTGCAGGCGGGCGTCTACTCGAGCGTGCTGCACTACCTGAAGGCCGTGGCCGCCGCGAAGACCGACGATGCCAAGGTCGTCGCCCAGAAGATGCGCGAGCTGCCGATCGAGGACGCCGTGATGCGCAACGCCAGCATCCGCCCCGACGGCCGCGTGATCCACGACATGTACCTGTTCCAGGTGAAAAAACCCTCCGAGTCGAAGGGCGCGTGGGACTACTACAACCTGCTGGGCACGGTGCCCGCAGCCACCGCCTTCAAGCCGCTCGACCAGTCCACGTGCGACCTGGTCGCGAAGAAGTGAACCGTCCCCTGAAAGGAGCCGCCATGGCCACCGACATCCCCACCCTCGACCTCGTCATCGGCGGCCAGCGCGTGCGCTCGGCCAGCACCGAATGGCGCGACGTGCTCAACCCCGCCACCCAGGAGGTGGTGGCCCGCGTGCCGATGGCCACGCGCGACGAGGTGGACCGCGCCGTGGCCGACGCGAAGCGCGCGTTCGCCACGTGGCGCAGCACGCCGCTCGGCGCTCGCATGCGCGTGATGCTGCGGCTGCAGCATCTCGTGCGCGAGAACACCGCGCGCCTCGCCGAACTCATCACCCGCGAGCACGGCAAGACGCTGCCCGACGCCGAGGGCGAGGTGGGGCGTGGCCTGGAAGTGATCGAACACGCCTGCGCGATCCCGTCGCTGCAGCTGGGCGAGATCGCCGAGAACGCCGCCACCGGCGTCGAGGTCTACAGCCTGCAGCAGCCGCTGGGCGTGGGCGCGGGCATCACCGCCTTCAACTTCCCCGTCATGCTGCCCTGTTTCATGTTCCCGATGGCCATCGCCACCGGCAACACCTTCGTGCTCAAGCCGTCCGAGCAGGACCCGAGCTCGACGATGCTGCTGGTGGAGCTGGCCCACGAGGCCGGCCTGCCGCCGGGTGTGCTGAACGTCGTGCACGGCGGGGCCGAGGTGGCCGACATGCTGTGCGACCACCCGGACATCAAGGCCATCTCGTTCATCGGCTCCACCCACGTCGGCACCCACATCCACGAGCGCGCGGGCGCCGCGGGCAAGCGCGTGCAGGCGATGATGGGCGCGAAGAACCACTGCGTGGTGCTGGCCGACGCGAACAAGGAGCAGGCCATCAACAACCTGCTCGGTTCCGCCTTCGGCGCGGCCGGCCAGCGCTGCATGGCGAACTCGGTGGTGGTGCTGGTGGGCGAGGCACGCGACTGGCTGCCCGAGATCGTCGAGAAGAGCAAGGCGATGAAGGTGGGCCCGGGCACCGACCGCACGGCGGACCTCGGGCCGCTCGTGAGCGCAAGGGCGCGCGACCGCGTGGTGGGGCTGATCGGCAAGGGCGTCGAGGAAGGTGCGAAGCTGCTGCTCGACGGCCGCGGCTGCAAGGTGCCCGGCTACGAGTCGGGCAACTTCGTCGGCCCCACGGTGTTCGGCGGCGTGACGGCGAAGATGGAGGTCTACACCCAGGAGATCTTCGGCCCCGTGCTGTGCGTGGTGGGCGTGGAGACCCTCGACGACGCCATCGCGTTCGTCAACGCGAACCCGAACGGCAACGGCACGTCGATCTTCACCGGCAGCGGCTGGGCTGCGCGGAAGTTCCAGGCCGACATCGACGTGGGCCAGGTGGGCATCAACGTGCCCATCCCGGTGCCGGTCGCGTACTTCAGCTTCACCGGCTCGCGCGGCTCGAAGCTCGGCGACCTGGGCCCGAACGGCAAGCAGGCCGTGCAGTTCTGGACGCAGACGAAGACCGTGACGGCGCGGTGGTACGAGCCCGGCAGCGAGTCGCGCCGCATCAACACCACCATCGCGCTCTGACGCGCCGGGAGACGCCATGCAGATCGCATTCATCGGGCTCGGCAACATGGGCCTGCCGATGGCGCTGAACCTCGTCAAGGCCGGGCACGCGGTCAGGGGCCTCGACCTCGCGGAGGCGCCGCGGCAGGTGCTGGCCGAGGCGGGCGGCCGGCGAGTGTCGTCCGTCGCGGAGGCGGTGGACGGCGCCGACCTCGTGATCACGATGCTGCCTGCGTCGAAACACGTGCAGTCGTTGTACGGCACGGGTGTGTTCGACCACGCACCGAGGACCGCGCTGCTCGTCGACTGCTCCACCATCGCGCCCACGGTGGCCCGCGAGGTGGCGGCCGACGCGGCAGCGAGGGGCTTCGCGATGATCGACGCGCCCGTCTCGGGCGGCACCAACGGTGCACGCGCCGGCACGCTGACCTTCATGGTCGGCGGCGCCGCGGCCGACGTCGAACGCGCGCGGCCCGTGCTCGCGGCGATGGGCCGCAACATCCTGCACGCGGGCCCGAGCGGAGCGGGGCAGACCGTGAAGGTCTGCAACAACATGCTGCTCGGCGTGCTGATGCTCGGCACCTGCGAGGCACTGCGGCTCGGGGTCGCCAACGGCGTCGACCCCGCGGTGCTGTCTGAGGTCATGGGCAAGAGCTCGGGCTCGAACTGGGCGCTGCAGGTCTACAACCCGTGCCCCGGCGTGATGCCCGACGTGCCGTCCTCGCGCGGCTACACCGGTGGCTTCGCGGTCGATCTGATGCTCAAGGACCTGGGGCTGGCCGTCGAGAACGCCGAGGCGAGCGGCGAGCCCGTGCCGATGGGGGAGCAGGCGCGGCGGTTGTACGAACGCTTGAGCGCATCCGGCCACGGGGGGCTGGACTTTTCGAGCGCGTTCGAGAAACTGGGCCCTGGTTGAACCACCCGCGGCCCGGCTGGAGGGGCGGCTCCCCGCTGATCTCAGCGCGGAAGGAGTGGGGCCACAAACGCTTTGGCGACCTTCAGATTCTCGTGGGCTGCCTGACGCATCTCGTGCGACAGAGGTGCCGGCAGGTCCTCTTTCATTGCAGCCATCCAGAACCGTTCAGCCGCCGCGGCCGCGCGCGCCCACACCGCGGGGCGCGCGCCGATGGTGCCGACCTTGGGCTCGATGGGAGCCAGGTCCGGGTCCACGCCGCCGCCCAGCGAGGCGTAGCGCATCGGGAGGATGTCGTAGGCCGGCGCGACGCCTTGGTACTCACCATCCTCGCGGATCAGCAGCGAGATGTTCTCGAAGTGCCGATCGTTGTTGCCGATCAGCTCGCTGAAGGCGGCCATGGCATCGATGTTCCTGGCGTCTTCGGCCGTGAGGTAGCGCTCTTGCTCGCAGCGTGCTGCGAACTCGGACCAGGAATCCCTCCTTCCGAAAAACTCGTCGTCGACGGAGCCGGCTGAAAGCATGCCGACTCGGCCATTCAAGCCGATGCGGTCGAAGCGTTGCACCTCCAGGAAAACATAGTCGCCCCCTGCGAGCAGCCGAGTGCTGCTTGCAGGAACGCCGATCTCGGCCAGAGACCGCAGGGCCAGGTGTTCCAGCGGCAGGAGTTCGGCCATGCGGCTGCCGACCTTGGCGAACTTGACGATGACGTGCCCGGTGTCCTCCGTCAGCCAGAGGAACTTCGGCTGTTCGCCACCTGCACTGGAGCCGTATGCGGCACCCCGCAGAGCTGAGGCCATGCCGACGTAGTCGTCGACCTTGTCCTCGGCTGGCGTTGGCTTGGCGGCCAGGAAGGCGAGTTCCCTTTCAAGGGGGGCGTCGCCGAAGACGAGGTTGCCGGGCAGGTTCAGGCCCTGCGTGAAGAGGTATGCGACCCGGTGGTCGTCGCCCCAGTCCTTGAGGCTGGTCGGGAATGGCTGGTTTCGCGCGGCCTCATGTGCCAGTTGCCGCCCCAGGAAGCCCGAGGGTGCTGCGAAGAGCATGTACGGCGGCAAGCCTTCATAGAGGCGCGTCACGTCGCCGATCCGCTCGACGGTGGCGCCGCCAGCCAGGAACTCCACGTCGGCAAAGGGCTCGATGTTGCCTCCGCGCATGTGCCGGTAGATCCGCTGGCGGGGACTCAGGCCCATGGGAAGCTGGCGCAGGAGGCCGTACATCGGCGTTCGGACCCCACGCACACGGAAACTCGTCACCGTGCGTGACAGGACCTGAATAGTTCGCGAGAGCGTGGGTTGACTGATTCCGAGCGCGGCAATGAGTTGCGCGGCCGAGCGACTCCCATACAGAAGCTGTCTCTCGATCTCCTGAGGGAGGTCGGCTTTCGATGGACGGTGGGTGACGCTCACTGGAATTGCTTGTGAATAGTTCGGAGCATTGTATGTCGATGCCAGTTCGGATTCTTCAATGGCATTCTCAGGATCCTTGTGAAGCCAGCCATCGCTCTGCGACAGGCGGGTTCGATCTGGCGCTTCAACGTCGAACGGTGGTGGAGGGCGACGGCTCGACGCAGGCCGCCGCGGGCCGCCCCGAGGAGGCCGCAGCCAACGCCGGCAAGGCCTGGCGCAGCGTCGCATACCGGAAGCGGTACCCACCCGCCAGCGCACGCCGCGGCCACACCGCCTGCCCGTCGAGCAGCAGCGTCGCCATCTCCCCAGCCACGGCGCGCAGCGGTGCGCCCGGCATGCGGAGCCACACCCGGCGCCCGAACGACGCAGCAAGCGCACGGGAGAACCCGGCCTGGTCGCAGTGTTCCGGTGCCACCGCGTTGACGGCCCCTTGCACGGCGGGGTCGGCCATTGCCCAGCGCACGAGGCCCACCGCGTCCTCCAGGTGCACCCACGGCACCGGCTGCCGCCCGTTGCCGAGCACCGCGCCGAATCCCAGGCGCGCCGCCAGCGCCTGCATCGGGTACGCCCCATCCTCCGTGCCGAGGACGACACCGAAGCGCAGCCGCACCACCCGCAGCCCCAGGCCTTCCAGCCGGCGCGCCTCGTGTTCGGCGGCGGCGCACAGGTCCGACTGGAACACGCCCGGCTGGGGCGGCGTGCCTTCGTCGCAGCGTGTGCCGGCCTCGGGCACGCCGTAGTAGCCCACGGCGGAGGCCGCCACGAGCACGCGGGGACGCTGCTCCAGCCGGCGCACGAGGGCGTGCAGGGCCTCGCTCAGGCGGGTGCGGCTCTCGACCAGCTCGCGGCGGCGCGCCGCCGTCCACGGGCGGCCCAGCACACGCGCGCCGGCCAGGTGGACGATCGCGCCGATGCGGGTCTCGGGGGCGATCTCGTCGAACGAGCCCACCGAGGTGACCGCCGGATCGAACTGCAGCCGGGCCTGGCGCACGTCGCGCGTCAACACGATCACGCGGCGGCCTTCGGCCCTCAGCCGGGCGACCAGGGCGCGGCCCACGAAGCCGGTGCCGCCGGTCACGAGCACGGCCTCGGCACCGCGCGGCACCGGCAGCACGGCTGGCGCGGGGACCTCGCCCAGCCGCCGCACCGCGAGCGCGTTGCGCACGCTCCAGGCCCACACGCCGGCGGCCATCGCGGTGAACCACCACGAGACCAGGCCGCGTCCGTTCGCCACCAGCGCGGTGGGTTCGGCGGCCCAGTCCAGCAGCACCGGCCCCATCACACCCACGAAGAGGCCGTAGCTCACCGTCAGCACCGTGTGCAGCCAGCGTTCGAAGGGGGGCAGCTGGCGGGTGCGGTCTTCCTCGAGGAAGTCGGCGAGCGTGATGACCACCTCGACCGCGAGCACGATGGCGATGGCCAGCGCGAAGAGCCCGTGCCAGGCCCACCACGCGAGGCCCAGGAACAGCGCGCCGTACAGGGCCTCGCGCGCCGCGTGCAGCGCGAGCTCGCGGCGTGCGCCCCGCTGCTGCGGCAGGCGGGCCTGCCACTCGTGGTGCCACAGGTTGTCGAAGGCGCCCAGCAGCGCCTGGCAGATCAGGATCGTGTCGATCAGCAGCATCTCAGTTCTCCTCGACCGGGTCGATGAACTCGCCGGTCTGTTCGAAGGTGACGCCCCACCAGGGGTGGGTCATCGTCAGGGTGAAGCGGAAGCGGTTGGCGCCGAGGTCGCGGTGCTCGACGCGGCACTGGCCGGGGCTCAGCCACCGGGGCAGGTTCAGCACGAGGGAGCCGACACACCACGCGTAGCGGCGGCTCCGGAAGACGAGCGCGCCGTCGTCCTCGAGCACGTCGAGGGCCATCGCGAGGCCGCCGGCGGTGCGCTCCAGCACGCCATTCCCGTCCGGGTGGGCGAGCTTGGTCGACGACACCAGCTGGCCGCCGAGCTGGCGGGACCACACGACACCGCCGTGGCCGTCCGGGTAGACCTCGACGGACGCGGGCACGTCCGTGACGCAGTGCGGCACCAGCGGACCGCGCAGCGGCCAGGCGAGCCACGCGATCACGCGGCCGAGCGGCGAGCAGCGCAGGTCCATGCGGCCGGCGTAGGTGACCCGGGCCGCATGGGCGCCGAAGCGGCGGCGGACCGCGGCGGGGAGGCGGGCCCAGCCCGGACCCACCATCGCGGCGAGGTCCAGCGGTTCGGCGGGGTGTTGACGGCGGGTGTGGGCGAGGGTGTTCATGAGCCTGCTTTTGCGAGAAGCGGGCCAGGCGCTAAGTCGTTGATTTCATTGAAGAAGTGATCCGTACCTGTCGCCATCGTTTACAGTCCGGTTCCCGAGGGCTGTCAACGACGTATACAGATGCTGCTGCGTGTCGCGATGGGGTTTTCGCTGGTGGAGACGCTGGTGCTGGCCGGCGTGCTCCTCGCCTGGGCCGACCGGGTGGCGGGCGGCCGCCTGCTCGCGGCCTTCCTCGCGGCGATCGCGGTGTGGATCGTCGGCAACGAACTGCCGAACTGGTTCGGGCCCGGGGTCGAGACGCTCGCGCTGCACCTGCTCGGCACCGCGCCGCTCACGTCCGCGCTGTTCTTCCATTTCTGCGTGGTGTTCTGCCGGGCGCCCGTGGGCACGGGCTGGATCCGCGCGGCCTACGTGCTGGGCCTGGCCGCGGTGCTGGTGTCGCAGGGCCTGCTGCCGGCCTACTTCGTGGACCATCCCCACGTGGGCCGCATCGCCTGGGCGCTGCCGGCCGCGTGGGTCACCAGCATCTCGTGGGTGGTGCTCGGGGTGGCCGGTGTGTCCGTGCTGCTGCACACGCTGTTCCGGGCGCGGCCCGAGGGGGCGGTGCCGGCCCGGGCCCAGGTCGCCGCGGTCACCGCCTCGTGCCTGTGGGGCCTCGTGTGCCTGTGCGGCTACGGCATCGCGCTGCTGCGGTGGCCCGTCTATCCGTTCCCCCTGCTCCTGCTGCCGTTGTACCCGCTGATCCTCGTGTACGGCATCCTGCGCTACGGGGTGTTCGTCGCGAATGCGTGGGCCGGCCGCGCGCTCGTCTGGACCCTGCTGCTCGCGGTGGGCGCGGCCATCGTCGCGGTGATGCCGCTGCTGCTGCCCTTCGAGTCGCGCTGGCTGAGCGGCCTCGCGGTGGCCGCCAGCTGCCTCGCGCTCGCCGGGCCGGTGCGCGGCTTCGTGCAGCGGCTCGTGTACCCGGGCGGGGAGGTGAGTGCGTCCGACCTCGGCGCGTGGCGCCGCGCGCTCGCCGACGCCGACACGTTCGACGCGCTGGCCGCGACGGCCTCGGACCTGCTCTCGCGGCGCCTCGGCATGCCGGCGCGGGTCGTGATCGACGGCGATGCCGCCGCGTCCATCCCGACCCTCGCGATGCGTTCGTCCGCGGCCGGCTGGACACCCGAGTGGATCGGCTGGGAGGCCGCGCCGCCCGGCCCGCGCCACGCGGCCGAACTGTTCGCCACCGTGCTCGCGGACGCCACGCTGCGCGTCGAACAAGGCCAGCAGCTCGCCGCCCGCGAACGCGAGCGCCAGCTGCAGGCCCGCCTCGCCGAACTGGGCGCGCTGGCCGCCACCGTGGCGCACGACATCCGCAACCCCCTCAACATCATCGGCATGGCCGTCGCGCTGGCGCCCCAGGAGACACGGGCCGAAGTGGCGGCCCAGGTGTCCCGCATCGCCCACCTGACGAACGACCTGCTCGACTACGCGAAGCCGTGGCGCCTCCAGCGCGAGCGCACCGACCTGCGCGCGCTCGCCGACCGCCTCGCGCTGCGCGAACCGGGCCTTCGCCTGTCGCCGGCGTGGCCGGAGGCGCTGTGGGTCGAGGCCGACGCGCGGCGCATGGAGCAGGCGCTCGTGAACCTCGTCGAGAACGCGCGGGGGGCCGCGCCGGACGGCTGCACGCTCGACGTCGACGTGGCCGACGGACGGGTCGCCCTGCACGTCTGCGACAACGGCCGGGGTGTACCGGACGACCTGCGCGAGCGGCTGTTCCAGCCCTTCGCGTCGCGCAGCCAGGGCGGCACGGGCCTCGGGCTCGCGATCGTCGCGCGCATCGCCGAGGCCCACGGCGGCCGCGCCCACCTGACCGAACGCGCCGGCTGGCGCACCTGCTTCACGCTGGAGATGCCCCGATGACCCCCGACACCACCTCGCCCGCCGAGCCCGGCCGCGTGCTGCTCGTCGACGACGAACCGGCGTTCCAGCGCCTGGGCGGCGCCTTCCTGCGCAACCTGGGCCACGAGGTGCTGCTGGCCGGCGACGGCGAGTCGGCGCTCGCCGCGTACGCGGACGACCACCCGGACCTGGTGCTGCTCGACCTCGCGATGCCGCCCAGCATGGACCCGGAGCAGGGGCTCGCGCTGATCCCGCGGTTCGCGGGGGTGCCGGTGGTGGTGCTCACCGGGCACGCGGAACACGAACTCGCGCTGCGTGCGGCCGAACTCGGCGCCTGGGACTTCCTGTCGAAGCCGATCGACCCCGACCTGCTCCGCTTCGTCGTTACGCGGGCGCTGCGCAAGCGCAAGCTCGATGCCGAGGTGGCCCGGCTGCGGGCGCAGCAGGGCGACGACGCCATGGGGCTCGTCGGGCAGGCCCCGGCGATCCAGTCGCTGCGCGCGATGGTGCGGCGTGTCGCGCCCACGCGGGTCAACGTGCTGGTGCTGGGCCCCACCGGCACCGGCAAGGAACTTGTCGCGCGCGCGCTGCACGACCACGGCCCGCTCGCGAGCGGCCCGTTCGTGCCGGTGCATTGCGGCGCGCTGTCGGCCGAGTTGCTGGAGAGCGAGCTGTTCGGCCACGTGAAGGGCAGCTTCACCGGCGCCTACCGCGACCAGGCCGGCCTGGTGGAAGTGGCGCGCGGCGGCACGCTGTTCCTCGACGAGGTCGGGGAGATGCCGCCGCCGATGCAGGTCAAGCTGCTGCGCTTCCTGCAGGAGGGCAGCTACATGCCGGTGGGCGGCCGCGTCACGCAACGCAGCGAGGTGCGCGTGGTGGCCGCCACGCACCGCGACCTGGAGGCCATGGTGCGCGCGGGCACCTTCCGGGAGGACCTGTACTACCGGCTCAAGGGCATCGTGCTGCGCACGCCGGCCCTCGCAGAGCGGCGGCAGGACGTGCCGCTGCTGGCCGCGTGTTTCGCGCAGCGGCGCGGCGCGGGCCTGTCCGCCGGCGCGCTCGCGTGGCTCGCCGCGGGCGAGTGGCCCGGCAACGTGCGCGAGCTGAAGGCCGTGGTCGACGCCGCGGCCGCGTTGCTGCTGCCCGGGCAGCGCGACCTGGACGCGGAGACCCTCGCACTCGCCGCCGGCGTGCCGATCACCGAGACGGCACCCGCCGCCGACGAGGCCGACGGCCTGCTCGACCGCGCGCTGGTGGAACTGGAACGCCGCATGATCAGCGAGGCGATGCAGGCGGCGGGCGGGAACCAGTCGGAGGCGGCGCGGCGGCTCGGGGTCTCGCGGGTCGGGCTGATCAAGAAGCTCACGCGGCTCGGGTTGCGCTGATTGGGGTGCGGCTCATGCAGTCCTCACGCCCGCCCTCCCGAGGAATCCCAAGGGCTTGTCGCAGCGGAAGCGTCATGCCCGGGGCGACACAATGAAATTCAGCCATGAGGTCTCTCGCCGTGCAGTTTGATCGTTCGAAGGTCAAGAACATAAATGAGTACGCGGCCGTGGCCGACGTTGGCACGCCGGGCTTCTTGAAATTGTCCCACGGCGCCCGCGAGTACGTGTGTTCGCTGGCTTGGGTCAAGCGGGTCCAGCAGATCTTCGTCGGCCGCGTCTTCGGCGACCGAGCGGCGGTGTTTCTCTACGAAACGGTCCCGGTGAAGCGGGGTGTGGATCGCTTTCACTGGATCGTGTGGGGCGACGTGCCGGCCGCTTACCTGGTGCTCGACGATGCCCCGGACCCGGACAGCGCCGTGGATGCCTACCTGTATGAGGTGCGGAACTGGATCGCCGCCGTGCGGGGGCAGGAGAGCCTGCCGGACGTGATGCCGATCGACTGGGCGAAGACACGTGAGGGTGCCGATCAGCTGGAGCAGTTGATCGAGGAAGTGTTCGGGCGGTGAGGCATGGGGAATTGCGCACGATCCGGAAGGACCGCTTCGTGCCTGAAGCCGACGACTGCTTGCCCAGTGGCATCGTCGCGTTGAACTGGAGACGCTGGTCGCGCACGCGCGGTTCCGCGACTGAAGCGCCGAGGGCCGGGCCGACGCGCTGACGTACAGTGCCTGCGGTCCGGGCGCCCGGCCGCCCGCCCCGATTCCCGCAGATCCCGACCCGAGAGAATTTCCACGATGATCGTTCCCGACCATTGGGCCGAAGCCCGTGTGCAGCATCGCGAGGGCCGGCGGCAGGTGACGGTGCGCCGCTTCGGCTGGTCCGAGACCACCGCGGCCGACGCGCAGGCGATGGCGGAACAGCGCGCGAACGACGCGTTGCGCCGCATCCTTTCCGGCGAGGCGGTGGACCGCCGCGAACGCAAGGCGGCCTACAACGGCGCCATCGGCGTGCCGATCCGCGAGGAGGTGCTGGCCCGCCACGGCGAGGAGGTCGTCACCCGCAACGGGTACGGGGCGCACTGTCTCAATTCGCCGCGGGCGTTGTTCGCGGACGTGGATTTCGACACGGCAACCGGTGGGCGTCCTGTCGCAGGGGTCGCGGCGGCCATCCTGCTGGTCGGCGGGCTGGCCAGTGCCGCGACGGGCCGATGGCTCTGGACCGCGGTGGCCGCCTTCGCGGCGCTCGCCCTGTCGCACCTGCTGGTGCAGCTTGCGCTGCGCGCATCGACGGCATCGCGCGGCGGGCCCGAGGTGGTGGCGCGGCGGAAGATCGACGCCTTCGTCGCGGCGCATCCGGCCTGGAGCCTGCGGCTGTATCGCACGCCGAACGGGCTGCGCCTGCTGGCGACCCACGCGACCTTCGACCCCACGTCGCCGGAGGTGGCAGCCTTTTTCGCGGCCGTGGGGGCCGACCCGCTCTACGTGCGCATGTGCCGGAACCAGCGCTGCTTCCGCGCACGCCTGACGGCCAAGCCCTGGCGCATCGGCATGCCGTCGCGCATGCGGCCGCGGCCCGGCATCTGGCCGGTGGCGGCCGAGCGGCGCGGGCTGCGCGAGGCCTGGATCGCGGCCTACGAGCCGAAGGCGGCGCAGCATGCCGCATGCCGTTTCATCGACACACTGGGCAGCGGGGTCGTGCACCTCGCGCTGCGCGATGTCGTCGCGCTGCACGATCGCGCGTCACGGGCGCAGGAGACACTGGTGCTCGGCTGAGGTCTCGTTGCCACGCGCTGCGCAGCGGAAGCGGATGTGGCAACCCCGCCCTGAAGCGCAGTTCAAGCAGGCTCCCCGCGCATGACCGCGCTGGGCATGGGCGCCGTGCAGATGATCATCTCCGTGGAGAAGGGTAAGCTCTTGCTCCTGCCTCAACCGGCTCCCTTCAGGCTCAAGACCTGCCCCCCGCGTGTTCGAGATGCCTGTCTTTCATCATGGATAAATTCTTGCTGCAGCAGCAGGTCCTGGAACGGCTCGCCGAAGACCTGCTGCAAGCCGAACAGGCCGCCCGGGTGGCCCATGAAATGGCGACTCACGAAGAGAACATCGCCGAAAACAAGTACGACACGTTGGGTCTCGAAGCGGCCTACCTGGCCACCGGCCAGGCCCGTCGTGCCGACGCCATCCGCCAGGCGATCGCCCACTGGCGCCAGTTCCGCCCGCTCCCCTACGACGCCAGCAAAGGCATTCAGCTCGGCGCGCTGGTCTGCCTGGTCGGTTCCGACGACAGGGAGCAACAGCTCTTTCTCGGCCCGGGTGGTGGCAGCATGAAGTTGACCAGCGGCACTCAGCTCGTTCAGGTCGTCAGCAGCGATGCTCCGTTGGGCAGGGCCATGCTGGGGAAATGCGAGGGTGATGCGGTGTCGATCGAGGTCGCCCCGGGCCGGCAGCAGTTCGAGGTGCTGTGGGTTCACTGAGCCGCCCCTGGCGGCAGGTCTGGATGTGACGCCGGGGATGGTGGACACTGGGCGCCGGTTGAACGACCCGGAGCCTTGCATGCCCATCCTCACCGCCTTCGAACGATCCCCCGACCGCGGCCGGGGCCTCGCGCGCGACATGCGCGTGCGCTGGGCCTTCGAGGAGGTGGGCCAGCCGTACGACGTGAGGCTCGTCTCGTTCCCCGAGATGAAGGCGCCCGCGCACCGCGCGCGCCATCCGTTCGGCCAGATCCCCACGTATGAGGACGGGGGCCTCGTGCTGTTCGAGTCGGGGGCGATCGTTCTCCACATCGCCGAACACCATCCGGGGCTGCTGCCGGCCGACGCGAACGCGCGGTCGCGGGCCATCGCATGGATGTTCGCGGCGCTCAGCACGGTCGAGCCGTCGATCGTCGAGCGCAGCATGGCGGTCCTGTTCGAACGCGACAAGCCGTGGCACGTCGAGCGGCTGGCGATGATCGAGGACCGGATCCGCGTGCGGCTGGGCGAACTGTCCCGCGCGCTCGGCGAGGCCGACTGGCTCGACGGGGCCTTCAGCGCCGGCGACCTGATGATGATCACCGTGCTGCGCCGGCTGGGTGGTTCAGGCCTCGTGGAGGCGTTCCCGAACGTCGCCGCCTACATCGCGCGGGGCGAGGCGCGGCCCGCGTACCAGCGGGCGTTCGCCGACCAGCTGGCGGTGTTCACGGCGAGCGGCTCCTAGTCGATCTTGCGCGGCTGAGCCATCGCCTCGGTGGCCGCCGCCCCATGCCAGCGCCGCAGCGCGCGCTGGAAGAACAGGCTGTTCGGCAGCTGCAGGCTCGTGCCGCTCTCCGCATCGCCGCTTTCGTGCAGCGTGGTGTAGACCGGGTTGATGTCCACCACCTGGCCCCTGAGCCCCGGCTTGTCGCCCGACTCCAGCAGCTCCACCACGTCGCCGATGCGGAACGCGCGGGTGACGTAGATCAGCAGCGCGCAGAAGAGGTTCGACAGCACGCTCCATGCGGCGAAGAAGGCGACGGCGCCGACGGTGGCGAAGCCGGTGAATGCGGTCCACAGCACGGCGCCGGAGACGCCCAGCCGTTCCAGGGCCCACAGCAGCGCGCCGAGGTAGACGATGACCCCCACGGTGCGCAGGAAGATCGACGTGAACCGCACGGGCAGCGAGTAGGCCGCCGTGAGGCGGCGCGTGAGGCGGCGGGCGACGCGCATCAGCAGCCAGGCGCCGACGACGATGAGCACCACCTCGATCGTGGGCACGAGGATGTCCAGCCACTCGGCCGCCCAGGCGGGCAGGCGCTGGTGGAGGGCTTGGGTCAGCTTGTTCATGGAAACGGGGCGATCGGAACCAGTCGAAAGGGCCGATGTTCGCAGACTCGGGCGTGCCCGTGTCGAATCACCCTCGCACGTCGGCCAGCAGGCCGTTCAGCACGTCGGGGTCCGCGGGTTTGACCAGGTGGTGGTCGAAGCCCGCGGCGGTCGAACGTTCGAGGTCCGCCGCCTGCCCGTACCCGCTGAGCGCGATCATCAGCGTGTGCGCGGTGGCCGGCCGCGCGCGCAGGCGGCGGGCGAGTTCGTTGCCGTCCATGCCGGGCAGGCCGATGTCGAGCACGAAGGCGTCGACGGCTTCGCGTGCGGCGAAGTCGAGGGCGCTCGGGCCGTCGTTGAAGATCTCCACCGAATGGCCTTCGAGGGCCAGGCAGTCGGACAGCGTGCGGGCCGCGTCGGCGTTGTCGTCGACGAGGACGATGCGCCTCGGGGGCACCGGCGCGGCGGGGATCGGGTGGGCGGGCTCGGCGGACGCCGGTGCGTTCAGACGCGGCAGGCGCACCGACAGCGTGGCGCCGCGGTCCGTGCCCGCGCTGTCGGCCCGCACCGAACCGCCGTGGAGTTCGACGAGGCTCTTGACCAGCGCGAGGCCGAGGCCCAGGCCGCCCTGGCCGCGGTCGACGCCCCGTGACCCCTGCGTGAAGAGGTCGAAGATCTCGGGCATCAGCTCGGGCGTGATGCCCATGCCGTTGTCGCTCACCTGCAGCAGCGCGTCGGTGCCGTCGGCGGCCACCCGCACGTCGATCCGGCCGCCGTTGGGCGTGTACTTGGCCGCATTGGTGAGCAGGTTGCCGAGCACCTGCACGAGCCGCGCGGTGTCACCGATGACCCGAACGGGTTCGACGGGCAGGAACGTCTTCAGCACGTGCCCGCGGGATTCGATCAGCGGCCGCGCCTGCTCCGTCGCCGCAGCCACCACCGATGCGAGGTCGAGCGGCGTGCGTTCGAGCGTGATCAGGCCGCGGGTCACGCGCGACACGTCGAGCAGGTCGTTGACGATCTTCGTCATCTGGCCGACCTGCCGCGTGATCACCTCGCTCGTGCGCTTCACGCGCGGGTCGCCGGGCGGCAGCTTCTCGAGCAGCTGCGCGCCCGCGCTGATGGGCGCGAGCGGGTTGCGCAGTTCGTGGCCCAGCATCGCGAGGAAGTCGTCCTTGCGGCGGTTGGCCGCCTGAAGTTCGGAGGTGAGCCTCGTCAGCTTGTCCTGTTCGCCGAGCAGCGCCACGCGCTGCTGGCTCAGCCGGTCCAGCATGCCGTTGATGGAGCGGGCGAGCGCATCGACCTCCGCGCTGCCGCCTTCGGGCGCCCGTCCCGTGCCGAGGTCGCCGTCGAGCAGCTGGGTGGAGAACGACTCGAGGCGCCGCAGGTCCTTCGTCAGCACGCGGGCGAGGTTGAGCCCGGCGATCACGACGATGGCCATCAGCGCGCCGCTCACGACCGCGATGTGGAAGTACGGCGGGTCCGGCGAGTCGGCCGCGATGCGGGCGCCCGCGCGGTCGCGCACACGGAAGGCGAGGTGGCGGAAGACGGGCGGCGAGGGCACGTCGGCCGTGACGTCCGGGCTGTCGCCTTCCAGCACGCGAGGCCCCCACATCAGCCGCGCGGTGGGGCCGGCGTCGAGGTCCGGCAGCTTCACCTTGTAGAGGACGGCGCCCTCGGGCGACGACGTGCGGGCGTACCGCATGGGCTCGAGCGCCACCAGTTCGTCGCCGTTGGGCGACGGGAAGATGGTGGCCACCGGGCGGGCCTGCTCGATGTTCTCGCGCAGCCAGGCAAGCTGGTCCGCGTTGAAGGAGCTGTTGTCGTTGCTCGCGATCTCGGTGCCGCGGTAGTCGGTGAAGCTCAGCTGCACCGGGATGCCGTTGACCTGGCGGATGCCGTTGAGGAACGGGCCGAGGTAGGTCTCGCGGCCCGCGCTGTCGACCAGGCCCGTGGCGAGGATGGTGCTGGCCGCGATCTCGGCCATGCGGGTGGAAATCGCCCGCAGGTCGTTGCCGACGGCCGCGGCCTGGTGCTGGCGTTCACCGTTCGCGAGCTGGATCACGGCCTCGTGGTGCTGCTGGCGGATCAGCCACCACGACGCGAGCGACGTCATCACGAGCGCGGCCGCCGCGAGGCCCGCGGTGGCCAGGGCGTACCGGCGGACCAGGCTCGAAGGCAGCCAGCTGGCCGTGCGCATCGGTGTCAGCGTTCGGCCGGCACGAGGACGCCGTCGTCGCGGTAGCGGGCCATCAGCAGCTGCGCCGTGCCGAGGGCCTCGTGCCGAGTCGGCGTGAACGGCGGGGCGTAGCGGCGGACGAGTCCGTCGTGGAACTTCACGCGCTCCAGCGCATCGCGTACCGCCGGCCGGTCGGTGGTGCCGGCGAGGTCGATGGCCTTCGCGAGGATGTGGGTCATGTCGTACGCGTGGGCGGTGCCGACGGGACTTTCGATGTCCTCGATGCGCTGGATGCGGTGGGCCTTCGCCGAGGCGAGGAACGTCGCGAGCTGGGCGGGTGGCGCGCGGAAGAAGCTGAAGGTCTGCACGACGCTGAAGTCGACCTGGGGCAGGGCGTCGCCCGCTCCGCTGAAGAAACGGCCGCCGGTGATGCCCCAGTGGCTCAGCACCGGCACGCGCTGCGTGGGTTCGAGCCGGGCCATCTCGCGCACGAGCGTGGCGGCCTCGTCGTCGTTCGCGACGAGCAGGATGGCCTGGGCGCCGAGGCGCACGAGGCGCAGGTAGGGCTCGACGAGCGACTTCTCCTGCCAGTTGTACCAGGCCGTCCCCACCACCTTCGGCAGCTTCGACGTGGCCTCGTACTTCTGCACGGCGGCGAGGTTGCTGCGGCCCCAGGCGGTGTTGGTCAGCAGCAGGCCCACGCGCAACACGCCGCGCGCCTTCGCGCGGGTCATCATGAACGGCATCGCCAGGCTGTCGCGCAGCGACAGGCGGAAGGCGTAGTTGGGCGTGCTGCCGTTGTCGACGATCGCGTCCGCCGCGGACCACACCGCGAGGAACGGCACCTTCGCGGCCTTCAGCGCGGGCAGTTGCTCGATCACGACAGGGCTGAATCGCCCGCCGAACAACGCGACGAGGTCGGGCATCGCGGCGAACTCGGCGATGTTCTGGATGCCGCGCGCGGGGATGGAGCGGTGGTCGCGCGTGACGATGGACAGCGGCCGGCCACCCAGCACGCCGCCGCGTGCGTTGACCTGGTCCACCGCGATGCGCACGCCCAGCTCGATGGCCTGTGCCGACGTGCTGTTCTGCAGCCCGAACTCGCCGTCGATGCCCAGCAGCACGGGCGGCCCGCCGGCGGCGAGGGTGGGCAGCGGGGCCGCGAGCAGCGAGGCCTGGAACGCGCGGCGGCCGAGGTCCGGGGTCAGAGGTGCGGCCATGGCAGTGTCACCGTGTCCCAGAACGCGCACTGCGCCGGGTCGTCGGACCGGACGTCGGGCGTGGGCGTCACCCACAGCCAGGTGTCTCCGGGGAAGGCGGCGGGCCAGGCGGTGGTGGCGCCATCGCGGGCGACGCCGGTCCAGTGGGACACGAGCAGTCGCTGCACGGCGAGGTCGTCGGCAGTGGGGCGGTACGTGCCGGCCCAGCCGAAGAAGAACGGGTGCTCGATGGTGTGCACGGCGCCGAGCGCACGCTGCTCTGGGTCGTTCTCGAGGCGGTGGTCGAACAGGTAGCGGTACACCGGTTCGCGCTGCACGGCAGCCAGCGTGCGGGCCACTCGGCGGGCCTGGCACGTGAAGAGGCCGTCGGTGGTCAGGCGCACGAGGGCGTCGCGTGGCGTGGCGTGGGCCGACGCGGGGTAGGTGGCGAGGACGCGGTCGCCGTCCGCGCCGAACAGCTTGCGCACCGCGGCGGCGTATGCGGCGGCGTCGGGCACGGGGCCGGCCGAACCCACGAACTGCATCGTCTCCAGTGTCGAGTTGCCGACGATCACCGGCATGTGGGCATGGGCGCCGCGGCGGATCACGGCGAGGGGCTGTTCGGGGAACACGCGGCCGTCGACGTTCGGGCCGTAGAGGCGCGGCGACAGGCCGAAGGTGCCGGGCAGCGCCTTCACGACCTCGGCGGTGGTCTTGGAGCGCAGGCAGGCTTCGTCGGTGCAGCCGAGCGCCTGGGCGACCCGCTGCCCGCTGCCGGCGCGCAGGTCGGCGGCGGTGGCGATCTCGCAGCCGGTGGGCACGCTCGACTGCATCGAGACGCCATGGAACAGGCCGCGTGCCGCGGGGGCCGTCATCAGCGCGCAGAGGTTGCCGCCGCCGGCCGACGTGCCGAACAGGAACACGCGCTTCGGATCACCGCCGAACGCCGCGATGTTCCGTTGCAGCCACTGCAGCATCGCGATCTGGTCGAGGCTGCCGTAGTTGCCGGCGAGCGTGTCGGTGGTGAGGAAGCCGAGGGCGCCCAGCCGGTAGTTGAAGCTCACGAACACCGCGCCCTCGGGCGCGAGGCGGGAGCCGTCGTACTTCACGCCGCCGAACACACCGGCCCCCTGGCCGGAGAAGCCGTGGTTGCCGCCGCCGGTGAAGAACACCATCACGGGCAGCGGCTTGGCCGGTGCCGGGCGCGGGGCCCAGACGTTGACGGTGAGGCAGTCCTCGTCGCCCACGACGTCGGGGCCGGCGAGCTGCGGGCAGACGTTGCCGAAGCGGGTGCCGTCGCGGGTGCCGGACCATGGCGCGGCCTTGGCGGGCGGCTGCCACCGTTTCGGGCCCACCGGCGGCGCGGCGTACGGGATGCCGCGCACCGCGAGCAGTCCGCCTTCCAGCGAACCCCGCACCGGCCCCTCGGCCGTGCAGACCACGGCCGGGTCACCGCCCGCGCACGGCGGGGGCGGCTCGATCGACGAACAGGCCACGGCCATCGCCAGCAAGGCGATCGTGGCGACTCCGGTTGCGATGGTCTTGAAGGCCATTCGAATGCGCTCCCCTGGGGTCGTGTGAACGTCATGCATTATGGGCACGAATTCCGTGGCGATGATGAAGTCGTCGCCCCGGTGCTCCGGTCATCCGAAGTCGGCCGCCGCCAGGTATCCGGCGCCCCAGCGCGCCGCCAGCGCCGCGTTGCGGCCCAGGTTCACGCGGCCGCCTTCGAGGTCGACGATCCGCACGTGGTCCGCCGCGTGCGGGCGTCCGGGTTCCTGCGCGCTGCGGCCGTCGGTCAGCAGCCACAGCCAGCGGACCTGGTGCGGGTGCCGGCGGGCGGCGCGCGTGAGCAGCGCGTCCGCGTCGGCGAGGCCGCGCGCGAGCGACGTGCCACCGCCGCCGCCGAGCGTGGCGAAGCGGACACCGCTGCGCGGGCGCGCGCGGCCGGGTGGCACGTGCACCAGGGTGTGCCCGCCCGAGAACGACAGCACCGCGACTTCGTCGCGCCGCCGCCAGGCCGCGTCCGCGAGTGCGGCGGCGATGCCCTTGGCCTTCGCGAGCCGCCCGCCACCCACCATCGAGCCGGAGGCGTCGATCACGATGCAGTGCAGCGCCGGTGCGCCCGCGACGAGGTCACGCTGGCGAAGGTGGCGGCGGTCGAGCGGTGAGCCGCCCCGCGCGGCGAGGGTCCGCACCCAGTCGATGCCGCCATCGCGCCGCCGCAGGCCCGAGCGGCTCGCGCGGGCCTGCGGGGCGCTCAGGCTTTTTTTGCGGTGGGCGCTCCGGCCAGCGGACGCAGCGGCTTGACGGGGGTCAGGCCCACGGGCTCGGGCGGCATCTCGCCCCACGGGGTGTCGTCGGCCGCAGGCCGTGGCACCGCCGCTTCGGACGAGGGCGGTGGCGCGGCGGCCACGTCGGGATGCCGGCGGTGCCGCAGGACCAGTTCGGCGACCTGGTCCACGTGGGCTGGCGACACCGACGGCGCCTCCTCCCAGGCGGCCAGTGCCCGTGCCGCCCGCAGCAGCACGAGGTCCGCCCGCAGGCCGTCCACGCGTGCCGCGAGGCACAGGCCGGTCGCGTGTGCGAAGACCGCGTCGCCGCTGTCGAGCCGCGGGGCCCGTTCGCGGGCGCGGGCGAGCCGCTCCGTGAGGTCGCGCCGGGCCGCGTCGTGCCGCGCGCGGAACGCCACCGGGTCGGTGTCGAACGCGAGCCGGTCGCGCACCGCGGCCTCGCGCACGGCCGGGTCGGTGAGGTTGTCGAGGACCACGTCGAGCCCGAACCGGTCGAGCAGTTGCGGCCGCAGCGCACCTTCCTCCGGGTTCATCGTGCCGATGAGCGCGAAGCGGGCCGCGTGCGCCTGCGAGACACCGTCGCGCTCCACCACGTGCAGGCCGCTCGCCGCGGCGTCGAGCAGTGCGTCGACGAGCAGGTCGGGCAGCAGGTTGACCTCGTCGACGTACAGCACGCCGCCGTTGGCCCGCGCGAGCAGGCCCGGCCGGAAGCGCACGGCATGGCCGGCGAGGGCCTCGTCCAGGTCCAGCGTGCCCACGAGGTGCTCGAGGCTCGCGCCGAGTGGCAGCGGCACGAAGGCCGAGCCGGGCAGCAGTTCGGCGAGCGCGCGTGCGGCGGTGGACTTGGCCGTGCCGCGCGGTCCCTCGACGAGCACCCCGCCGATGCCCGGGTCGATCGCGACGAGCAGCAGCGCGAGCCGCAGCGCGGGCTGGCCGGCCAGTGCGGAGAACGGGAACACCGGCGGCAGGGGCGCGGGGGTCATGAGGAGGGTCCTTCCTGGTCGTTGTCGTGGGCGAGCCGCAGCGATTCGATCGCCTCGCGGTGCGCGCCGGGGTGTTGCCACAGGCCGCGCTGCATGGCTTCGAGCAGGCGGTCGAGGATGTCGCCGAGCGCGCGCGGGTTGTGGCGTTGCAGGAACGCGCGGTTCGCCGCGTCGATCACGTAGGCGTCGGCCACCATCGCGTACTGGTGGTCGCCCACCACGCGCGTGGTGGCGTCGAAGCCGAAGAGGTAGTCGACGGTGGCGGCCATCTCGAACGCGCCCTTGTAGCCGTGGCGTCGGGCGCCGGCGATCCACTTGGGGTTGACGACGCGGGCGCGCACGACCCGCGACACCTCTTCCTTCAAGGACCGCACGCGCGGCGCGCGCGGGTTCGCATGGTCGCCGTGGTACAGGGCCGGCTGCGCACCCGCCAGGTGGCGCACGGCCGCGGCCATGCCACCCTGGAACTGGTAGTAGTCGTTCGAGTCGAGCAGGTCGTGTTCGCGGCTGTCCTGGTTCTGGGCCACGGCGTCGATGTCGCGCAGGCGCCGCCGCAGCGCGTCGGCCGCGGGCACGCCGTCGCCCGTCGGGCCGTAGGCGTGCGCGCTCCAGCCCACATAGGCTTCGGCGAGGTCGCCGTCGGTCTGCCAGCGTCCGTGGTCGAACAGGGGCTGCAGGCCCGAACCGTAGTGGCCCGGCGGGGAGCCGAACACGCGCCAGTCCGCGGCCTCGGGCGCCCGGCCCGCGGCGGCGAGGGCCGCGCGTTCGGCCACGATGCGAGCGCGCAGCGGGTTCTGGTCCGCGTCCTCGTCTTCCTGCGCGGCCACGGCCAGCACGGCCGCATGGAACATCTGCACGGCGTTCGGGAAGGCGTCGCGGAAGAAGCCCGAGATGCGCAGCACGACGTCGATGCGCGGGCGCCCGAGCACGGCGACGGGCAGCACCTCGAAGTCGGTCACGCGGTGGCTGCCCGGGGCCCACTTCGGGCGCACGCCGAGCAGCGCGAAGGCCTGCGCGAGGTCGTCGCCGCCGGTGCGCATGGTGGCCGTGCCCCACACCGACAGGCCCACGGCGCGTGGATGGTCGCCGTGGTCCTGCAGGTGGCGTTCGAGCAGCAGCGCGGCCGACTTCACGCCGAGGTCGTACGCGGTGCGGGTGGGAATGGCGCGGGTGTCGACGCCGTAGAAGTTGCGGCCGGTGGGCAGCACGTCGGGCCGGCCGCGCGACGGGGAACCGCTCGGGCCCGGCGGCACGAAACGCCCTGCGAGGCCGCGCATCAGCTGGGCCAGTTCCTCGGCCCCGCACGCGTCGAGGTCGGGGGCGATGCGACGCGCGATGCGGTCCAGTACCGCGCGGGTGTGCGGCAGGCCGTCGGCGGGTTCGCCGTCGAGCAGGCGCAGCGCGAGGTCTTCGAGCCGCTCGCGCGTGTCGCCGTGGTGGCGCCACGGCCCCTCGCCCGCGAGCCGTGCCGGCCGGTCGCCGGTCCACGGCGTGGCGGGGTTGATGTCGAGCGGGTCGAACCCCTCGCCGGGCAGCAGGTCGGCCGACAGGGCCTGGGTCAACCCGCGCCGCTCGCCCTGGCCGTCGCCCACCGGGTAACGGGCCATCGCGAGGAGCGTGTCGCGGCGCTGCCGGCCCGCGGGCGATGTGCCGAACACGTGCAGGCCGTCCCGGATCTGCGTCTCCTTCAGTTCGCACAGGTACGCGTCGACGCGGGCCAGCAGCGTGTCGTCGTCGGCCGCAGGCGCCGCGAGTTCCTCGTGCAGCCGGTGCTCGCGAACGAGGGCGACGATCTGCGCGCGCAGCACCGCGGCGCGACGCGGGTCGACGAGCAGCGCGTCGTAGTACTCGTCGACCTGGCGTTCGAGGTCCTGCAACGGGCCGTGGCTCTCGGCGCGGGTGAGCGGCGGCATCAGGTGGTCGACGATCACGGCCTGCGTGCGCCGCTTGGCCTGCGCACCTTCGCCGGGGTCGTTCACGATGAAGGGGTACAGGTGCGGCATCGGGCCGAGCACCGCGTCGGGCCAGCATGACTGGGACAGCGCGAGGCTCTTGCCGGGCAGCCATTCGAGGTTGCCGTGTTTGCCCACGTGCACCACCGCATCCACCGCGAAGGTGTCGCGCAGCCAGAAGTAGAAGGCGAGGTAGCCGTGCGGGGGCACCAGGTCGGCGTCGTGGTAGCTCGCGTACGAGTCCAGGCCGGGTGAACGTGCCGGCTGGATGCCGACGAACACGTTGCCGCAGCGCAGGCCCGCCACCATGAAGCGGCCGCGGCGCACCATCGGATCCTGTTCCGGTGGGCCCCAGCGTGCGTCGATGGCGTCGGCGAGACCGGCGGGCAGGGCGGCGAGGCGCCTGCGGTAGCCGGCCATCGGCAGGCTCTGCCAGGCGGGGCGCCGGTCCCACATCGCCGGGTCGTTCGCGATGCCTTGCTGCAGCGTGGCCATCAGTGTGTCGCCGTCCTCGGGCAGATCGTGCACGGCGTACCCGTCCGCGGCCAGCCGCCGCAGGATGTTCACGACCGATGCGGGTGTGTCGAGCCCCACGCCGCTGCCGATGCGGCCCTCGCTGCCGGGGTAGTTCGCCAGCACGAGCGCGAGGCGCTTCTGCGCTGCGGGCCGCGAGCGCAGACGGCACCAGCGCTGCGCGAGGTCGGCCACGAAGGCCACGCGTTCGGCATCGGGCTGGTAGCCGGCGATGTCGGTCTGCGTGAGTTCACAGCGCCATGCGAGGCCCTTGAAGCTGATGGCCCGCGTGACGATGCGGCCGTCGACCTCGGGCAGGGCCACCTGCATCGCGATGTCGCGCGGGCGCAGGCCTTGCGGGTCGGCGAGCCAGTCGTCGCGCGCGGCGCCGCTCACGATCACCTGCAGCACCGGGGCGTCGCCTGCCAGCGGCTCGGCGGCGGCGTCGGCGAGTGCGGCGAAGGCCGTCGTGTTCATCACGAGCGACACCGCGTGGTCGGCGCACAGCTGGCGCAGCGTGGCGATGCACACCGGGTCCTTCAGCGAATCGAGCGCGATGGGCAACGGGTTCAGGCCGCGCTCGCGCAGGGCGCCGGCCAGCGCATCGAACGCCGCGACGTTGCCCGACTGCAGGTGCGAGCGGTAGAAGACGATCGCGACGACCGGCGCGCCGGCGGTCCAGCCCGCGGTGATGTCGCCGACGGTCGAGAGGCCCGTGCGGCCCGGCACATGCACGGCCACCTGCGGCACCGGGCGCGGCGGTTCGGGCGCGGGGCCTTGCCCGAGGCCGTGGAAGGCCAGGCTCCTCAGGAACTGCGTGGCGTTCGCCGGCCCGCCGGCGCGCAGGTAGTGCCACAGCGTGCGGCACCAGTCGATGGGGGCCGTGCCCTTGCGCAGCAGGTTCGGATCCTCCTGCAGGTCGCCCGAGAACATCGCGAGGCGCTGGCCGCGGGCGCGCGCCAGTTCACCGAGCCGCCGGATGCCGTAGGGCCAGGCCGACTCGGCGCCGAGGTGGTCGACCACCACGACCCGCGCGTGCCGCAGCACCTCGTCGATGTAGAGGTCGAGCGACGCGGGCTGTTTCAGGAACATCACGTTCGCGAGCCGAAGCGACGGCGGCGCGGGTTCGCGCGCCTGCGCCGCGGCGAGCAGCGCGAGCGTGGTGTCGGCGGAGCTGAGCACCACGATGTCGGCCGGGGTCTGGCCGAGGCGCACGACGGCGCCCTCGTCCTCGACGAATCCGCCCGGCCGGGTGTTCAGCAGGTGCATGTGTCAGGCGATGGCGGCCTGGAGGCCACGGCGCAGCACGGCCTCGTCGAGTTCGTCGCCGATGAAGACGAGGCGGGTGGCCGGGGTCTCCGTCGCGAACCACTTGCGGTCGTAGTGGCTGTCGAACCGCGCGCCGACCCCTTGCACCAGCAGCCGCATCGGCTTGCCCGGCACGTGGGCGAACCCCTTGACGCGGTAGATCGCGTGGGCCTCGACCAGCGCGGCGAGGGCCGCCAGCAGGCGGTCGCGGTCGACGGCCGGCAGGTCGATCACGAACGCATCGAACTCGTCGTGGTCGTGGTCCTCCTCGTGGTCGTGGTGGCTGTCGCGCAGGTGGATGGTGGACTCGGCCGCGCGGCGCTGGCCGAGCAGCAGGTCCACGGGCAGGGCGCCACTGCGGGCCGGGACGATCTTGACGCTGTCGGGCAGTTCGGCGCGCACGACGGCCTCGGCCGCGGCGCGCTGGGCGTCGTCCATCAGGTCGGTCTTGTTGAGCACCACGAGGTCGGCGGCCGACAGCTGGTCCTCGAACAGTTCGTGCAGCGGCGACTCGTGGTCGAGTTCGGGGTCGGCGCGTCGCTGCGCGTCGACCGCTTCGAGGTCTTCCGCGAACTGCCCGGCGGCGGTGGCCGGCCCGTCGACCACGGTGACCACGGCGTCGACGGTGAAGACGGTCGCGATCTCGGGCCAGTTGAAGGCCTGCACCAGGGGCTTGGGCAGCGCGAGGCCGGAGGTTTCGATCAGCACGTGGTCGAGGTCGGCGCGGCGGGCGGCCAGCTGCTTCATCACCGGCAGGAACTCGTCCTGCACCGTGCAGCACAGGCAGCCGTTGGCCAGTTCGTAGAGCTGGCCCTCGACCTCGTTGCCGTCCTCGTCGCAGCCGATGCCGCAGGCCTTCAGGATCTCGCCGTCGATGCCGAGCTCGCCGAACTCGTTGACGATCACGGCGATGCGCCGCCCGCCCGCGTTCTCGAGGATGTGGCGCAGCAGCGTGGTCTTGCCGCTGCCGAGGAAACCGGTGACGACGGTGGCGGGGATCTTGGCGTGGTTCATGTCGGACTCCTCACGCGGCCTGCGGCACGAGCTGCAGCGCGGCGAAGTACACGCCGACCAGCACGACGAGGGCGCCGGCGGGCACCGCGGCGCGCCGCACGCGGACGGGATCGCGGCGCGACAGCAGCGATGCGGCACCGAGCATCACGGCGAGCTGCACGAGCGCGAAGCCGAGCAGGTAGGCCGCCAGTGGCGCGGGTTCCGCGCCGACGATCGACTCGCCGTACGCATAGCCGTGCAGCACGCCGGCCACCGGCAGCGCGGCCCACAGCAGCGCGGCGGGCGACGCGCGGCGCCAGGCCACCGCGAGGCCGGCGAACACGACCGTCAGGGCCACGAGCAGTTCGGACCGGGGCACGTTGACGAGGGCCAGGTGCAGCACGGTGCCGGCGACGGCCGCGGCCACGAACGACGCGGCCAGCGCGATGCGCGGCACCGTCGCGACGCGGGACAGCACCCACGCGGCGGCCAGCACGAACGCGAGATGGTCGAGGCCGATGACCGGGTGGGCGATGCCCGAGAGCAGGCCCTGCAGGAAGGTGACCGGGGTCTTGCCGTCCATCGCGTGGTGCGCGAAGGCGGGGGCGGCGAGGAACGACGTGGCGAGGACGGCGGCCGGCCGTCGGAGGGAAAGGGTCATCGTGGGGCTCCTGGGCCTGCGTCCCCGCAGGCCGTCCGTGGTGGTGGCGGTCGCATCGGGCACACGCACCGGAGCCGGCCGGCGCACGCGCCGGCCTGCCCGGATGCCGCACGCCCGCAGCGACCGAGTGGTTCCGAAGGCCGGTCTCCGGGCTCGCGGAATGGCCGCACGCGTGGGGGAACGCGTGTGGCCGGACGACTCGCCTTCCCGCGCCGCGAGGCGCAGTGGCTGCAAGGCCGATGGATGGCCTTGCCCGAGACGTCCTGGTCCGCTGACCGTTGCGGGGGCAGCACAGGCTTCGCACCTGTTTCCCGTTTCACCGCGGCGTCCCCGGCAGGGACCCGCGACACCTTCGTCATCGCCCATTCTAGGGTGGCGGGCATGGCGCTTGCGGTCCAACATGTCCAAACGACCGGCGCGCACCGCGCCGGGGCAACACAAGGAATCCGTCCCATGAAGTCCAAACCCGTCCTCACCCAGTCCGACGTCGCCCGCGTGCTCGACGCCGCCCGGGCCGAAGCCACCGCCAACGGCTGGGCCGTCACCCTCGCCGTCGCCGACGACGGTGGCCACCTGCTCGCCCTCGAACGGCTCGACGGCTGCGCGCCGGTCGGTGCGTACATCGCGACCGAGAAGGCCCGCACGTCCGCGCTCGGCCGGCGCGAGAGCAAGGGCTACGAGGACATGGTGAACAAGGGGCGTTTCGCGTTCCTGTCGGCTCCGCTCTCCGGGCTGCTCGAAGGGGGCGTGCCCATCGTCGTGGAAGGCCAGGTGGTGGGGGCCATCGGCGTGTCCGGTGTCAAGCCTGAGCAGGATGCCCAAGTGGCGAAGGCGGGCGCCTCGGTGTTCGCCTGACGATCCGGCGGCACGCTGCCAGAATCGTTCGTTTCGACGAACGAGGAGACGAGGGTGGAGGCGCTGCGCGGTTTGGCGATCCTGTTGTTGTTCCAGGCCGCCGGTGAAGGCGTGGCCCATGGCCTGTCGCTGCCGTTCCCCGGGCCGGTGATTGGCCTCGTGCTGCTGCTCGGCGGCCTCTCGTGGCGGCTCGTGCGCGAGCCGGTGTCGGCCGCGGCCGACGTGCTGCTCGCCCACCTGTCGCTGCTGTTCGTGCCGGTGGGGGTCGGGGTCATCGTGCACCTGGACCTCGTCGCGCGGTTCGGGCTGCAGTTGATGGCCGTGATCGTGGTGTCGACGTGGATCGGCATGGCGGTCACCGCGCTCGTGCTGCGCCGACTGCTGAAGGAGGACGGCGCCCATGAATGATTTCGTCCAGCTCTGGGTCTACCTGTCTTCGAGCCCGCTGTTCGGCCTGACCGCCACGCTGCTCACGTACGTGACCTGCTCGGCCGTGTACGACCGCGTGGGACGCGCACCCTGGGCCAACCCCGTGCTGTGGTCGGTGCTGGTGCTGGGCGCGGTGCTCGTGCTGACCGGCACCGCCTACCCCGTCTACTTCGCCGGGGCGCAGTTCGTGCACGTGCTGCTGGGCCCGGCGGTGGTCGCGCTCGGCTGGCCGCTGTGGGTGCGGCGCGCGGAAGTGCGCCGGCGCGGCGTGGCGCTCACCCTCGCGGCGCTGGCCGGCGGCCTGGCCGCGGCCGGCAGCGCGGCGGCGATGGCGTGGGCCGTGGGCCTGCCGGAGGAAGTGATCCGGTCGCTCGTGCCCAAGTCGGTCACGGCGCCGGTGGCGATGGGCATCGCCGACCGCATCGGCGGCGTGCCGGCGCTGGCCGCCGTGTTCGCCGTGGTGACCGGCCTCGTCGGCGCGTTGACCGGCCGCTACCTGTTCACGCTGCTGCGCATCGAGTCGATGGCCGTGCGCGGCTTCGCGATCGGCACCGCGTCGCACGGCATCGGCGCGGCGCGGGCGATGCAGGTCCATCCCGACGCCGGCGCCTACGCCGGCATCGCGCTCGGCCTGCAGGTGCTGCTGGCGGCGCTGCTCATTCCGCTGTTCGTGCGGTGGCTGGCATGACGCGGCTACAATGGTGGCTTCCCGTCATTGGGGAGTAGCTGACCGCCACGCGCAACGTGTGGCGGGGCCCGCGTCAACACACTTGGCCCTCACGGCCATGGCGCGGGCAGTGGAACACCCACCTGGCAAGACCTTTGACTGCACGCCTTCCGGAACAAGGGCCGGGCGGGTGTGCGGTCGTCTTGGTTGTCAGGCCCTGGAGTGTTCATGGAAGCGTTTCTGATCTCGACCGGCGTGGTCGCCCTGGGTGAAATGGGCGACAAGACGCAATTGCTGGCCATGCTGCTGGCGGTGCGTTTCAAGCGGCCGGCCCCCATCGTGCTGGGCATCCTCGTCGCCACCCTCTTCAACCATGCCGCGGCCGGTGCCGTCGGTGGCTGGGTCGCCTCCGCGCTCGGCCCGGACGTGTTGCGCTGGGTCATCGGCATCTCGTTCATCGCGATGGCCGGGTGGATGCTGATCCCCGACAAGATCGACGAGGACGAGGCCGTGTCGGCCCGCTACGGCGTGTTCCTCACCACCGTGGTCGCGTTCTTCCTGGCCGAGATGGGCGACAAGACGCAGATCGCCACCGTCGCGCTCGCCGCGCGCTACAACGACCTGCTCGCCGTGGTCGCCGGCACCACGCTCGGCATGCTGATCGCCGACGTGCCCGCGGTGTTCGTGGGCGACAAGATCGCGAAGCGCGTGCCGATGAAGCTCGTGCATGCGATCGCGGCGGGGATCTTCGCGGTGCTGGGGGTGCTCACGTTGTTCAACGTGGGCAAGCTGTTCTGACTGGGCGCGCGGCGCTGCGGCAGAATGGCGCGCCCCGTCCGGGGCGTCCCGGATGCCTGCCCCTGCCGCCATGTCCCCACCCTCGTCTCGTTGGCTGAACCCGATTGCCGCCCTGCTGTTGCTGGTGGGGGCGCGTGCCACAGCTGCGGCGCAACCGCTCCCGCGCGACGAGCCTGCGTTCACCGCCCACATGGCCACGGTGTTCCAGGCCGAGGCGGGCGACATCCCCGTGCGTGTCAAGGCGGGCGAGCCGCTGACGCTGGAGGTCGACCGCATGCAGGTCAATCTCGATCGGCTCTACAACTACTGCCTGCGGGTCCGCGGGAACTGCGCCGACCAGGCGACCACCTTCGCCAAGGCGATGAAGGAGATGCTGACCGAAGCCAAAGCGCCGATGGACAAGGCGGCGATCCGCCTCGTCGTGCGCCCGCGCGAGTACCTCGGGCAGGTGCCGCCCTCGGCCGACGGGAGTGGCTCGACGCTGCAGACGCGTCCGCTGGTCGACGGTCTGATCACCGTCGTCGTGCTCGACACGCCCCGTGCCCTCCGGCCGATCCTGGCGGGCGACCTGCCGAAACTGGGCGTGACCGCCGGCGAGTTGTTCCAACTGGCCGAGGCGAACCTCGTGGCTGCCCTGCGGCCGCTGGGCGATGTCACGGATCCGGTGCGGGCCGGCAAGATCGGCGTGGTGGGCGGCGACGTGTACGAGGTCGGCCGTCTCGCACTGGTGGGGCAATGGACGGAGCTCGCCGTGGCCCAGGGCGGCACCTTGCTCGTGGTCCTGCCGACCACCGACGTCGTCCTGTACATCTCGGAAGCCACACCGGCGGCGATCGAAGCGCTGCGCGGGCAGTCCCGCCGCATGGCGGGACGTGCGCCCAACCCGCTCGCGCCGGAGATGGTGCTGCGATGGGCGCCGACGGGTTGGCAGCTCGTGCCGTGACGGGTTGCAGCGGCAGTGGAGCCCGGCCTCCTCTCACTGCTGCCGGGAAACTGAGACACCGTCAGAACACTCGTCATCCCGGCGAAGGACCATCGCTGTTCGGGGAAAATCGAGGGGTCGGCGATGAGCCGCATCCCACGCGGGATGCAACGCATCCACCGGTGTCGAGACTCGATCGCCTCGTAAAAACAGGCAGTCATCCCGGCGCAGGCCGGGACCCTGTGCGTTGTTCACCGCTCAGGCTCTGGACAGTCCTCCGCGATGGCTTGTCGCCCTCGTGCCCGGATGCAGTGTCGCGAGGTTCAACACCGCGCTTGCGGCAAGGCCCAGGGTCCCGGCCTGCGCCGGGATGACCAGTGTTTTGAGGACATCTCTTTTTCCCGGACAGCAGTGGACCTTCGCCGGGATGATTCGTTCTGCCTCAGTCCCCGCCGCCGCCCAACGCGCGGTACAGATCCACCCGGTTGATCTCCTCCAGCAGCCGCAGCGAGATCGCCGTCTGCTGCGACGCATACAGCGCGCGCTGGTTCACCAGCACGTCGAGGTAGCTGCTGGCGCCGCCTTTGAAGAGCGCGGTGGACAGGTCGAACGCGCGCTGCGAGGACTCGACCAGCGAGTCCTGCGCGGCGAGCCGGTCGGCGAGCGTGGCGCGTTCGGCCAAGGCGTCGGCGACGTCGCGGAACGCGGCCTGCACGGTGGCCTCGTAGGTGGCGATCTCGATCTTGCGCTGGGCCTCGGTGGCCGTGACGTTGGCCTGCCGCGCGCCCGCGTCGAACAGCGGGATGTCGATCGACGGTGCGAAGCTCCAGACCCCCGTGCCGCTGCCGAACAGGCCCGACAGCGTGCGGCTCTGCGTGCCCACCGATGCCGTCAGCGAGATGCTCGGGAACAGCGCGGCGCGCACGGCGCCCACGTCGGCGTAGGACGCCTTCAATCGATGCTCCGCGGCGATCACGTCGGGGCGCTTCAGCAGCACCTCGGACGGCAGGCCCGCCGGCACGTCGACGAGGCGGCTCGCGCCGGCCCCGGCGCCCGGTGCGGGCAGCAGGCCGTCCGGCACCGCCGCGCCCACGAGCAGGTCGAGGGCGTTGCGGTCGACGCCGACGCGGCTCGTGTACGTGCCCACGTCGACCCGCGCGGCGTCCACCGTCATGCGGGCCTGGGCCAATGCGAGGCCCGACGTGCCGCCCAGCTCGCGCGTGCGGCGCACGAGGTCGTACGCGGTCTCCTGGTTCTTCAGCGTGTCGCGCACGAGCGCGAGGCGTTCGGTGTCGGCCGCGAGCGTGAGCCACGCGGTGGCCACCTCGGCGACGAGGCTGATCTGCGCGCTGCGCCGGTTCTCCTCCACCGCGAAGAAGGCCTGCAGCGCCGATTCGTTCAGGTTGCGGATCTTGCCGAAGAAGTCGATCTCGTAACGGGCGAGGCCCAGCTCGGCGGTGTACTGCGTGGTGGTGGTGCCGGTGGTGGCGCTGCGCTGGCGCACGCCGCCCACCGAGCCGTCGACCGTGGGGAACAGGTCGGCGCGGGCGACACGGTACTGCGCCTGCGCGCGTTCGATGTTCAGCGCGGCGACGCGCAGGTCGCGGTTGTTGGCGAGCGCGAGCGCAATGACCTGGCGCAGTCGTTCATCCGACACGAACGACTGCCAGTCGGCCGGCAGCGCGGGGCCGCCGGTGGCCGGGGCGCCCGTCCATTGACCGGGCACCGGTGCGGCGGGCTGCTCGTATGGGGGCGCGAGGTTCACGCAGCCGGCCAGCAGCGCCGCAGCGCACAGGGTGCTCAGGGCGAGGCGGCTCATGGCGTGGCCTCCGTGGGCGCCGCCGGCTGGACCTTGCGGCGGCCGAAGACCTTGCGGACCACGACGTAGAAGATGGGCACGAAGAAGATTCCGAGGATCGTGGCGGTGATCATGCCGCCGAGCACGCCGGTGCCGATGGAGCGGCGGCTGCCGGCGCCGGCGCCGGTGCTGAAGGCGAGCGGCAGCACGCCGAAGCCGAAGGCGAGAGAGGTCATCAGGATCGGACGCAGCCGCTGGCGCACGGCCTTCAGCGTGGCCTCGACCAGCGCCATGCCCTGTTCCTCCAGGGCCTTCGCGAACTCGACGATCAGGATCGCGTTTTTCGCGGAGAGGCCCACGGTGGTCAGCAGCCCCACCTGGAAGTACACGTCGTTGGTCTGCCCCGCGAGCGTGGTGGCGGCCAGCGCGCCGAGCACGCCGAGTGGCACGACCAGCATCACCGAGAACGGCACCGACCAGCTCTCGTACAGCGCGGCGAGGCAGAGGAACACGAACAGCACCGAGGCCGCGTACAGCAGCGGTGCCTGCGCACCCGACAGACGCTCCTGGAACGAACGCCCCGCCCACTCGTAGCCGACACCGGTGGGCATCTGCTTCATGGTGTCCTCGATGATGCGCATCGCGGTGCCCGAGCTGACGCCCGGTGCGGGGTCGCCGATGAGTTCGTACGAGGACATCCCGTTGTAGCGCGTGAGCTGCGGCGAGCCGAAGGTCCAGCCGCTGGTGGCGAAGGCCGAGAACGGCACCATGTCGCCGGTGGTGTTGCGCACGTACCAGTTCTTGTACGACTCGGGGTCCATGCGGAACGGCGCGTCGCCCTGCATGTAGACCTTCTTCACGCGGCCGCGGTCGATGAAGTCGTTGATGTAGCTGCCGCCCATCGCGGCCGACAGTGTGTCGTTGATGTTCCCCGTGGTGAGGCCCAGCGCGCCGGCGCGGCGGTCGTCGATGCGGATGTTGAACTCCGGCGTGTCGACGAGGTTGTTGTTGCGCACGCGCGAGAGTTCGGGGTGGCTGTTCGCGAGGTCGAGGAACTGGTCCCGTGCGGCAGCGAGCGCCTGGGGCCCGATGCCGCCCACGTCCTGCAGCTGCACCGAGAAGCCGGCGTTCGCGCCGAGGCCGCGCACGGCCGGCGGCAGCAGGATGAAGACCTGCGCGTCGCGGATCTCGCGCTGCAGGTCGCTCGTGTAGCGCCGCGCCAGCTCGGCCGCGCTCTGGCCCTTGCCCGTGCGCTCGCTCCAGTCCTTCAGGCGGATGTAGCCCTGGCCTGTGCCCTGGTTGCCGCCCTGGCCGCTCACGAGGTTGTAGAAGCGGACGACGTCGGTCTCCTTCGACAGGTACGTCTCGATGCGCGACAGTGCCTGCTTGAGCCGCTCGTCGGTGGCTCCGGCCGGCATGCGCACCTGCACCTGCAGCGTGCCCTGGTCCTCCTCGGGCAGGAACGACGTGGGCAGCCGCACGTACAGGAACGCGGCGACGCCGAGCAGCAGCGCGTACAGCAGCATGCTGCGGGCGTTGCGCTTGAGCAGCCCGGCGACGCCGCGCTCGTAGCGGTCGGCGTTGCGGTCGAAGAAGCGGTTGAAACCGTTGAAGAAGCGGCCCATCAGTCCCGGCCGGTCGGTGTGGCCGGGCTCGTCGCCCTCGTGCAGCAGCGTGGCGCACAGCGCGGGCGTGAGGGTCATCGCGACCAGCACCGACAGCACCATCGCCGACACCACGGTGATGGAGAACTGCCGGTAGATCACGCCGGTGGACCCGCCGAAGAAGGCCATCGGGATGAACACCGCCGAGAGCACGAGCGCGATGCCGACGAGCGCCCCGGTGATCTCGCCCATCGACTTGCGCGTGGCTTCCAGCGGCGTGAGCTTCTCCTCGCTCATCAGCCGCTCGACGTTCTCGACGACCACGATGGCGTCGTCCACCAGCAGGCCGATGGCGAGCACGAGCCCGAACATCGTCAGCGTGTTGATCGAGTAGCCGAACACCGAGAGGATGCCGAAGGTGCCCAGCAGCACGACCGGCACCGCGATGGCCGGGATCAGCGTGGCCCGCAGGTTCTGCATGAACAGGTACATGATCAGCACGACCAGCACCATCGCCTCGAGCAGCGTGTGCACCACACCCTCGATGGAGATCTCGACGAACGGCGTGGTGTCGAAGCTCACGATGGCCTTCATGCCCGGCGGGAAGAAGGGCGAGAGCTCGTCGAGCTTGGCCTTCACGGCCTTGGCCGTGCCCACCGCGTTGGCGCCGGTGGCGAGGAAGATCACCATGCCCGAGGCCGTGTTGCCGCCCAGGCGCGCGCGGGTGGTGTAGTTGTCGCTGCCGAGTTCCACGCGGGCCACGTCGCCCACGCGCACCACCGAGCCGTCGGCGGCCGACTTCACCACCACGTTGCGGAACTGCTCGACCGTCTGCAGCTTGCCGCGGGCCGTCACGGTGGCGTTGAGTTGCTGGCCGGACGTGGCGGGCAGCGCGCCCAACTGGCCGGCGGACACCTCGGTGTTCTGCGCCGCGATGGCGGTGCGCACGTCACCGGGCATCAGGCCGTACTGGTTCAGCTTGGCCGGGTCCAGCCACAGGCGCATCGCGTAGCCGGTGCCCTGGATGTTGACGTCGCCCACGCCGTCCACGCGGCTGATGACGTCCTGCAGGTTGCTGGAGATGTAGTCGCCGAGGTCGGTGGCGGACATGCTGCCGTCTTCCGAGATCAGCGAGACGACCATCAGCAGGTCGGTGCCGGCCTTCGTCACCGACACGCCCTGGGCCTGCACGGCCTGGGGCAGTTGCGACATGGCCTGCTGCAGCTTGTTCTGCACCTGCATCTGCGCCACGTCGGGGTTCGTGCCGGCCTCGAAGCTCAGGCGCACGTTGGCGGTGCCGGCCGAGTTGCTGGTGCTGGCCATCGAGACCAGGCGGTCGAGGCCCTTCAGGCGCTGCTCGATCACCTGGGTGACCGAGTCCTCGATGGTCTTGGCCGACGCGCCGGTGTACGTGGCGTTGATCGAGATGGTGGTGGGGGCGATGTCCGGGTACTGCTCGAGCGGCAGCGTGTGGATGGCCACCGCGCCGGCGAGCATGATGACGATCGCGATGACCCACGCGAATATGGGCCGGTCGATGAAGAAACGTGCCATGGCGCGCCCCTCAGCGGGCGGCGGCCGACGCGGCGCGCGGCGCCGACGCGGACCGCGCCGGTGCCGACGCCGAGGCATCCACCGGGTTCACCGTGGCACCCACGCGGGTGCGCTGCAGGCCGTCGACGATCACGCGGTCACCCGGCTTCAGGCCGGAGGTGACCTGCCAGCGGCCGCCGATCGCGCGGTCGACCGTCAGCTTGCGGGCCTCGACCTTGTTCTCGGCGCCGATCACCCAGGCCACGGCCTCGCCGGCCGGGTTGCGGGTGATGCCCTGCTGCGGCACGAGGATGGCCTGGTCGGCGACACCCGTTTCGAGCAGCGCGCGCACGTACATGCCGGGCATCAGCATGCCTTCGGGGTTGGGCACCTCGCCGCGCAGCGTGACCGCGCCGGTGGCGGGGTTCACGGCCACGCCCGAGAACTTCAGGCGGCCGGGGTGCGCGTAGGGCGTGCCGTCTTCCAGCACGAGCTTGATGGGCGCTTCGGCGCTGCCCTTGCGCTGCTGCAGCGTGCCGTTCGCCAGCTCGCGCTTGAGGCGCAGCAGCTCGGCGCTGGACTGCACCACGTCGACGTACAGGGGGTCGAGCTGCTGCACGGTGGTGAGGGCGGCGTCCTGGTTCGCGGTGACGAGGGCGCCCGGGGTCACGGTGGACACCGAGACGAACCCGTCGATGGGCGAAGCGATGCGCGTGCGGTCGAGGTTGATGCGGGCGGTCTGCAGCGCGGCGCGGGCCACCTCCAGGTCGGCCTCGGCCTGCTTCGCGGCGGCCTGGCTGGTGTCGCGCTGCTGTTGGCTGATGGCGTCGATCTTGACCAGTTCGGCGTCGCGGGCGGCCGTGGTGCGGGCGGTGCCGAGGGTGGCCATGGCCTTCGAGACACCGGCCTCGGCGCTTGCGACGGCGGCGCGGAACGTGGCGGGGTCCAGCTCGTACAGCACCTGGCCCGCCTTCACCCGCGCGCCTTCCTCGAACAGCCGGCGCAGCACGATGCCGCCCACCTGCGGCCGGATCTCGGCGATCAGACGCGCCTTCGTGCGGCCCGGCAGTTCGGTGGAGATGGCCTGGCTGCCGGCCGTGACGGTGAAGACGCCGACCGTGGCCGGCTTCGGAGGGGGAGGGGGTTCCTTCTTCGAGCAGGCGGCCAGGGCGGCGACGAACACCAGCGCGGCGAGACGGGAGAATCGGGAAGTCATGGGAGGAAGGCGGACTGCAAGACGGTTGCCTGCGATCCTGGCACCCAATTGTGGAGAGACATTGAAGAACCTGTGCAACCGTCCGTCCCGGTTGCCATCCGCCGGGCGATCGGCGCTAATCCCTTCTCCGATGAAGATCAGCATCACCGCCAAGTTGTTCGCCGCCGTCCTCGCGACGGCGCTGCTCGTCGCGCTCGCGATGGGCGTGGCGGCGCACCTCAACCTCAAGCGCGGTTTCCTCGGCTACCTGAACGAACAGGGCGAGCTGCGCCTCGAGGCGGCCGTGCCCGGCGTGACCGCGGGCTACCGGGCCAACGGCAACAGCTGGAACTTCCTGCGCGAGCACCCGGAGCTCTGGTACAAGCAATTGCGCCCGCTGGCCGACGACGAAGGCCGCGCGCTCGACCCCCGTGAACGCCCGCCGCCCACCGTGTCCGAGCTCACCGGCGCCACGCGCCGCTTCGCTCTCTACGACACCGACCGCCGCCGCGTCGCCGGCTTCGAGGGCTCCACCGCGCCCGAGGTCGAGCGGCCCATCGTGGTGGACGGTGTCACCGTCGGCTGGCTGACCATGGCCCGCTTCGAGGCGGTCAGCTCCGCGGCCGAACGCCGGTTCGAGGACGCGCAGTGGCGCTCCCGCTGGCTTGTCGGCGCCGGTGCCATGCTGCTGGCCGCGGGCATCGCGGTGTGGGTGTCGCGGGCGCTCCTCACGCCGGTCAAGGAGGTCGCGGCCGCCACGCACCGGCTTGCCGCGGGCGAGTACGGCACCCGGGTGCACATCGAGGCGCGCGACGAGGTGGGCCAACTGGCCGTCGACTTCAACCGCCTCGCCCACACGCTGCAGCGCAACGAGGAGATGCGCCGCGAGTTCATGGCCGACGTGTCCCACGAACTGCGCACGCCGCTGGGGGTGCTGCACGGCGAACTGGAGGCCATCGAGGACGGGGTGCGCACCCTCGACCGCGAGTCGGTGCGGTCGCTGCAGGCCGAGGTGGCGACGCTCAACAAGCTCGTGAGCGACCTGTACGACCTGTCGCTCGCCGACGTGGGCGCGCTCACGTACCGCAAGGCCGACCTCGACGTGGCCGAGACGCTGCGCCTCGCCGCGGGGGCGTTCCGCGAGCGGCTGTCCGAACGCGGCATCAAGCTCGCGCTGGTGCTGCCCGAGGCGCCGCTGATGGCGTTCGTCGACGAGCGCCGCCTCGTGCAGCTGTTCAACAACCTGCTCGAGAACACGTGCCGCTACACCGATGCCGGGGGCATGCTGCGCGTGTCGGCGCGTCTCGACGGGGCGAGGGTCTGCATCGACTTCTCCGACACCGCGCCGGGCGTGGCCGACGAACAGCGTGCGCACCTCTTCGAGCGCTTCTACCGCACCGACGCATCCCGCAACCGCCAGAGCGGCGGCGCCGGGCTCGGCCTCGCGATCTGCCAGCGCATCGTCGAGGCCCACGACGGCCGCATCGAGGCGAAGGCCTCGCCGCTCGGGGGACTGTGGATCGCGATCGAACTGCCGCAGGGGGCCGCATGAGCGGGACGAGTTCACCCGCCCGCATCCTCGTCGTCGAGGACGAACCGAAGATGGCCGCGCTGGTGGCCGACTACCTGCGTGCGGCGGGCCACGAGGCCGAGTGCCTGGCCGATGGCCGCGACGTGGTCGACGCCTACCGCCGCCACCGCTACGACCTCGTGCTGCTCGACCTGATGCTGCCCGGCCGCAGCGGCCTCGACGTGTGCCGCGACCTGCGCGCGTTCAGCGACGTGCCCATCGTGATGCTGACGGCGCGCGTGGAGGAAGCCGACCGACTGCTCGGGCTCGACCTGGGTGCCGACGACTACATCAGCAAGACCCCGTTCAGCCCGCGCGAGATCGTCGCGCGCGTGAAGGCGATCCTGCGGCGCAGCCGCGCGGCCGACCTCGCCGAGCCGGTGGCCCTGTCCATCGACGAGGACGGCTTCCGTGCGTCGTACGCCGGCAGCGACCTCGACCTCACGCCCATCGAGTTCCGCCTGCTCAAGACGCTGGCGTCCACGCCGGGCCGCGTGTTCTCGCGCGATGCGCTGCTCGACAAGCTGCACGCCGACCAGCGCGCCGTCACCGACCGTGCGGTGGACAGCCACGTGAAGAACCTGCGCCGCAAGCTGGAGGCGGCGGGGGCGGGGCCGGACTGCATCCGGTCCATCTACGGCGTGGGGTATCGCTTCGATCTGTGACGGCTCCGGGACAGGATCCGGCGGATTCTTTACAATGGGAATGCTAGCCATTCTCATTTGTCTCGGGGTCCGATCCGCGGGACCCGCGAGTTCCCCCCGATGCAGACCGAGCACGTCGCCGCCTTTTCCACGCTGTACGCCGAGCACCATGGCTGGTTGCGTGGTGTGCTGCGCCAGCGCCTGGGCTGTGCCCACCGGGCCGAGGACCTGGCGCAGGACACTTTCCTGAAGGTGCTCGCCACCCAGGCCACGGCGGTGATGCGCGAGCCGCGCGCCTTCCTGACCACCATCGCCCACGGGCTGGTGGTGAGCCACTGGCGCCGCCTCGAGATCGAGCGGGCCTACGCGGCTGCCCTCGAGGCGCAGCCGGCCGCCCTCGCGCCGTCGCCGGAGGACCGGGCGCTCGTGCTCGAGTCGCTGGTGCGCATCGACGCGCTGCTGTCGCGCCTGTCGGCCAAGGCCGGCATGGCCTTCCTGATGGCGCAGGTCGACGGCCTGACCTATGCCGAGATCGCCGAACGCCTGGGGGTCTCCGACCGCATGGTGAAGAAGTACATGGCCCAGGTGATGAACGAACTGCTGCTGGCCGATGCCTGACGGGGTCGACGCCGCGGTGCTGCGCGAGGCGGCCCGCTGGTTCGCCGTGCTGAACGACGAGCGTGTGAGCGAGGTCGACCGGCAGCGCTGGCTCGCGTGGCGCGACGCCGATCCGTCGCACGCCCGCGCCTGGCAGCGGGTCGAGCAGATGCGCCAGCGGTTCACGCACCTGCCGCCGGCCACCGACCGCGCCGCGGCCGTGGACGCCCTGGTCGCGGTGCGCGGCCGCCGGCGCGCGATGAAGGCGCTGGCCGTCACGGGCGGCGTGGGGCTGGCGGGGTGGATGGCCGCCGAGTCGCAGGCCGTGCGCACGCTGACGGCCGACGCCCGCACCTCGGTCGGCGAGACCCGAGCGATGGCCTTGCCCGACGGCTCGCGCGTGTGGCTCAACACGGCGTCCGCGATCGACGTGGCCCACGGGCCGTCGCTGCGCCGCCTGGTGCTGCGGGCCGGCGAGGTGCTGGTCGAGACCGCCGCTGCGTTCGACACACGGCCCTTCGTGGTCGACGTGCCGCAGGGGCGGCTCGTCGCGCTCGGCACACGCTTCTCGGTGCGCGACGAAGGGGACCGTTGCGGTGCCACCGTGTTCGACGGCCGGGTCGAGGTGCAGCCCGCGAGCGGCGGTGCGCCCCGGCAGGTGGCCGTCGGCGAACAGCTGAGCTTCGACCGCACCGGTGCCGGCACGGTCCGCCCGGCCTCGGCCGGCCGCGAGGCCTGGTCGCGCGGGATGCTGCTGGCCGACAACCTGACCCTCGGCGAGTTCCTCGCCGAGCTGTCGTCGCACCACCGGGGGGTCATGACCTGCGCCGACGAGGTCGCGGCGCTGCGCCTCGTGGGCGCGTTCCCGCTGGCCGACCTCGACGCGGTGCTGGCCGTGCTGGAGCGCACGCTGCCGGTGAGGGTGCAGCGGCCGGTGCCCGGCTGGGTGCGTGTGGGACCTCGTTCGACGACCTAGAAAAAAAGTTCGTCCCGCGGTTCCCCTTTCGGGCCGGTCGTTCGGCATACGGGAGCAAGACCCGTTCGCGAGCCCGATCGCCCCCCATGCCGTTCCGTCCGCCCGTTCCCTGGAAGACCCACATCCGCCGAGGTGTCCTCGCGGCGTGGGTGGGCCTGTCGATGCTCGCGGCCGCGGCGGCGGGGCCCGCGGCGCCGGCGCCGGTGGCGGTGGCCGAACGCAGCTACCGCATCCCGCCCGGGCCGCTCAGCAGCACGCTGGCCCGGTTCGCCGCCGACGCCGGCATCCTGTTCGCCGCCGACGGCCGGCTGACCGACGGCAAGTCGAGCCCGGGCCTCGACGGTGTCCACTCACTGTCCGACGGGTTCGCCCGCCTGCTCGCCGGCACCGGCCTCGAGGCGGTGTACGACGGCCGCGCCTACACGCTGCGGCCGCTCACCATGTCCGCCGAAGCCACGCTGCCGGTCGTCACCACCCGCGCCGTGCCCGAACCGGCGACGTACCTCGCGGCACACAGCCGCACCGTCTCCCGCACCGACACGCCGCTGCAGGATGAACCCCAGTCGGTGACCGTGATCACGCGCGGCGCCATGGACGACCTGGGCGCGCAGAGCCTCGGCGACGTGGTCCGCTACCTGCCCGGCGTGGGCATTGCCCAGGGCGAGGGCAACCGGGACACGGCGGTGTTCCGCGGCGCGTCGTCCACGTCGGACTTCCTGATCGACGGCATGCGCGACGACGTGCAGTACTACCGCGACCTCTACAACATCGACCGCGTCGAGGCCGTGCGCGGCCCGAACGCCACGGCCTTCGGGTACGGTGCGGTGGGCGGGGCGATCAACCGCATCTCGAAGGTACCCACCCACACCCAGTCGCGCGAGGTGGAGGTGCAGCTGGGCTCGTGGCAGGACCGCCGCGCCACGTTCGACATCGACCAGCCGCTCGACGCGCAGTCCGCGCTGCGGCTGAACGGCCTCTACGAGGACTCGGCGGGCTACCGCGATGCCTTCCAGCTGCGGCGCCGCGGCATCAACCCGGTGGTGTCGGTGCGGCTGCCCGAACGCACGCGGCTCACGGCCGGCTACGAACACTTCGAGGACGAACGCACCGACGACCGCGGCGTGCCGTCCTGGCGCGGCTCGCCGCTCCCGACGGACCCGGCCACGTTCTTCGGCGTGCCGTCGGCGAGCCGCACGTGGGTGAGGGTGGACGCGCTCAACCTCTTCGTCGAACACGACGCGGGCGACGGCGTCGTGGTCAGCAACCGCACCCGCTACGCGCGCTACGACAAGTACTTCGAGAACGCCTTCGGCGGAACGGTGAGCCCGTCGGGCACCGAGTTCAACGTCTCCGCGCACAACAGCCGCACGCGGCGCGACAACCTTTTCAACCAGACCGACGTCACCGCCGTGCTGCGCCAGGGCGAGGTGGTGCACACGCTGACGGCGGGGCTCGAACTGGGCCGACAGGCCACGGACTCCCGCCGCCAGACGGGCTTCTTCAGCGACGGCTCCACGTCGATGCTGGCACCCGTGGCCGCCCCCGAACTCGACGTGCCCGTGGTGTACCGCACCACGGCGACGGACCCGGACACCCGCGGCACCGCACGGTTCGCCGCGCTCCTCGTGCAGGACCAGCTGCGCGTGTCGCCGCAGTGGCTGCTGGTCGGCGGGCTGCGCTACGACCGGCTCGCGCTGGACCTCGACGATCGCCGCCAGGCCACTGCGTTCGCCACGCGGGACGACCTGTGGTCGCCGCGCGCGGGCGTCGTGTACCAGCCCGTTCCGGCGCTGTCGCTGTACGCGAGCTACGCCGTGGGCCACCAGCCGCGTGCCGGCGAGCAGCTCGGCTCGCTGACGCCGGGCACGCAGGCGCTCGCGCCCGAGACCTTCGTCAACCGTGAGCTCGGTGCCAAGTGGGCGGTGCGCCCGGGGTTCGACGCCACGTTCGCGTGGTACGTGCTCGACCGCGAGAACGTCGCCGTGGTCGACGGCAGCGGCCAGGGGACACTGGTCGACGGACAGCGGTCGCAGGGGGTCGAGGTGGGCGTGTCCGGCACGTGGTCGCCGCGCTGGCGCATGTTCGGCGGCTACGCGTACCAGGACAGCCGCGTGCGCGAGTCGCTGTCGTCCATGGCCCCGGCGGGCGCGGCGATGCCGCACGTGCCACGGCATTCGCTGTCGTGGTGGAACCGCGTGGAGCTGGACCGCACCTTCGCCGCGGGGCTGGGCGTGCTCTACCGCGGCCCCGTCTACACCTCGACCGACAACACCGTGCAGCTGCCCGGGTTCACGCGCGTGGACGCCGCGCTGTTCGCGAACCTCGACCCCGCCTGGCGCGTGCAACTGAACGTCGAGAACGTGTTCGACACGCGCTACTACGCATCCGCGCACAGCAACAACAACATCCTGCCCGGCTCGCCACGCGCAGTGCGGCTCGGCGTGACGGCGAGGTTCTGATGGCGAACGCTGCCGAAACCCTCCGCCAGCACGACCTGCGGCCCACCGCGGCGCGCGAGTGGGTGCTCGGCCTGCTGACCGAGCACACCGCGGACGGCGGCTCGATCACGCCCGAGGCCCTGCACCGCCGGCTCGCCGAACAAGGCCACCGGTCGAGCCTGCCGTCGGTCTACCGCGTGCTGGTCGAGCTGACCGACGCCGGCCTCGTCGAACGCTTCCGGCCCGCGCCCGGCGCGAGCGTGTTCGCGCTCAAGCGCGGGGCCCACGTGCTGCACCTGCTGTGCACCCGCTGCCGGTCGGTCGAGGTGGTGCGCGATGCCCGCGCCGCGTCGCGCCTGCGTGCCGTGGGCGAGGCCCGCGGCTTCGCCCTCGAGCGGGTGGGCTGGAGCCTGCTGGGCCTGTGCAAGGGATGCTCGCCGCCCTGATTTCCCCGAGTTCGTTTCCTGTTCCGTTTCGTGACCAGCCAGCCACGCCCGTGTGCGACAGCCAGCCCGTCCATTCCAACCTCCTGACGTTGAAGGCTGTCCCATGTCGTACATCAAGCATCGAAAACACCCTGTCGCCGCGCTCGGCCTCGCCATGGCCGCCGGTGGTGTCGCGGCCCAGACCGCACCGGCCGCTGCGCCCGTGCTCCCGACGGTCAAGGTGACCAGCGCCGCCGAGAGCGATGTCAAGGTCGACAAGGCCAGCTCGAACAAGTTCACGGCACCGCTCATCGACACGCCGAAGACCGTGACGGTGATTCCCGTCGAGGTGATGCAGCAGACCGCCGCGGTCTCGCTCACCGACGCGCTGCGCATGACCCCGGGCATCACGCTCGGCGCCGGCGAAGGCGGCAATCCGGCGGGCGACCGCCCGTTCCTGCGCGGCTTCGACACGCAGTCGAGCATCTACGTGGACGGCCTGCGCGACCTCGCGCCGAGCTCGCGCGAAGTGTTCAACCTCGAGTCCGTCGAGGTCAGCAAGGGGCCCGACTCCGCGTACGGCGGCCGCGGCGGCGCCGGCGGCAGCATCAACCTCCAGACGAAGAAGCCCCAGCGCGAGACCTTCGCGGCCGGCAGTGTCGGCGTGGGCACCGACAAGTACACGCGGGTCACGGCCGACGGCAACTGGGCCTTCGGCGACAGCGGTGCGTTCCGCCTGAACGCGATGGTGCACGAGGCCGACGTCGCCGGCCGCAACGGCCCCGACAACAGCCGCTACGGCTTCGCCCCGTCGCTCGCCTTCGGCCTCGGCACACCCACGCGCGTGACGCTGCAGTACTTCCGCCTGCGCACCGACGACATGCCCGACAGCGGCATCCCGTACAACCAGTACAGCACCGCGGCCTACGCGACGATGGGCGCCGTGGTCGAACGCGGCCCGAACAACGGCGGCAACCGCGAGAACTTCTACGGCCTGTTCGGCCGCGACTTCCGCAAGGACGCGACCGACATGGGCACCGTGATCGTCGAGCACGACATCACCTCCACGCTCAAGTTCCGCAACATCACGCGCGCCTCGAAGTCCTCGATGGACTACGTGTGGACGCAGCCGGACGACAGCAAGACCAACGTCACGGTCAACGGCACCGTGTGGCGCCGCTTCAACAGCACGGCCCGGGACATCGACGTGATGGCGAACCAGACCGAGCTGTCGGGTGAGCTGGCCCACGACGGCATCAAGCACTCGTTCGCCGCCGGCCTCGAGCTGTCGCGCGAGGAAGCCGAGAACAACAGCTACCAGCAGATCGGCGTGCCGGGCTACACCACGTACAACGGCACGGCCGCGTGCACCCCGGCCGTGGTCGGCGCCCCGTCGAACTACATGTGCACGAGCCTCACCTCGCCGAACCCGAACGACCCGTTCATCGGCCAGATGGTGCGTGGCGCTGCCGCGGGACCCAGCAACTACACCACCAGCACGGTGTCGCTGTACGCGTTCGACACGATCCGCTTCAACCCGCAGTGGCTGCTGAACGCCGGCCTGCGCTTCGACCGCTACAAGACCTCGCAGCTCAACGCGATCTCGACCGTCAACGGCACGCCCACGCGCCTCGGCTACGCGCAGGACGACGACCTGATCAACTACCAGCTCGGCCTCGTCTACAAGCCGGCGGAGAACGGCAGCGTGTATGCCTCGGTGGGCACGTCGTCGACGCCGGGCGGCAACTCGGCCGGCCAGGGCACCGAGACGCAGAGCATCACCGTCGCGAACGCGAACAGCCTCGACCCCGAGAAGAACCTCGCCTTCGAACTCGGCACCAAGTGGGACGTGCTCGACGGCCAGCTGGCGCTGAGCGGGTCGATCTTCCGCCTCGAGACCACGAACGCGCGCATCACCACCGTCGACGGCCTCACCGAGATGGCCGGTGACCGCGTGATCAACGGCTTCGAGGTCGGTGTCGCGGGCCGCATCACGCGCGCCTGGGAAGTCTTCGGGGGCTACACCTTCCTCGACAGCGAGCAGAAGAACGTCGGCCTGACCAACATCGGCACCACCGCGGCGCCGAACTGGGTTCCGGCAGCGGCCACCGGCCAGCCGTTCAACAGCACGCCGCGCCACAGCGCGAGCCTGTGGACCACGTACCGCGTGATCCCGTCGGTGACGGTGGGCGGCGGCGTGTTCGCGGTCGACAAGGTCTACGGCGGCTACGCCTACGCCAACGGCGGCCGCACGGTCTCGAAGACGTACGTCCCGGGCTACACGCGCTTCGACGCGATGGCCAGCTGGGCGTACGACCGGAACATCTCGTTCCAGCTGAACGTGCAGAACCTGACCGACAAGGTGTACTACGACAAGGCGTACACGGCCCACTACGCGGGCATCGCCCCCGGACGTTCGGCCCAACTGAGCGCCAACTTCAAGTATTGATCGGGCCTCCCAGTCGGCGGGCGCCTCCTGCCCCCAGGAGGCGCCACGGGTCGCCCGGGAGAACCGGCCTCGCGTGTGGCTTGATCGACCGGCTGCGCGTCGCTGGCCTCTTCGCGTTCGGAGGGTGGATCGGGTTATGATGAGAACGATTCTCATTTGCTGACCCGATGACCGCCCCCGACGCCGCCCTTCAACCCTCCTTTTTCCGTTCCCGCAAGGGAGGGGCCGCGCTCGCGGCCCTCGTCGTTCTCGCCGGTGCGGCCTGGTGGCTGCTGCGCCCCGCACCCGCAGCCCGCGAGGGCGTGAACCCGTGGGCCGGCCCCGTGCCCGTGCGCACGGTGGACGTGCGCCGCGAGACCCTCGTGCTGCGCGTCAGCGCCATCGGCAGCGTCACGCCGCTGAACCTCGTCACGGTGCGGCCGCGGGTCGACGGTCCGCTCGACAAGGTGTTCTTCGAGGAAGGCCAGGCCGTGAAGGCCGGCCAGCCGCTCGCGCTGATCGATCCGTCGGTGTACCGCGTGCGGCTCGCGCAGGCCGAAGGGCAGCAGGCGCAGAACGCCGCGCTGCTCGCGAACGCCGAGAACGACCTCGTGCTGTACGAGCGCCTGCACTCGCAGGACTCCATCGCCCGCCAGCAGGTCGACAAGCAGAAGGCCCTCGTGCTGCAGCTGCGCGGCACGCGCCAGGCCGACCAGGCCGCGGTGGACAACGCGAAGCTGCAGCTCGCGTGGACCCGCATCGACGCCCCGATCGCGGGCCGCGCGGGCCTGCGCAAGGTCGATGCCGGCAACCTCGTCAGCGCGACCGACACCACGGGCCTCGTCACCATCGCGCAGACGCGCCCCATCACCGTCACGTTCAGCCTGCCCGAGGCGAACATCGCCGCCGTGCGTGCCGCGGCGGCAGGGGACAAGCCGCTCGGCGTGCAGGCCTGGGACCGCGAGGAGCGCACGCGCCTCGCCGAGGGCCGCCTCGCCACGTTCGACAACCAGCTCGACACCGCCACCGGCACCTTGAAGCTCAAGGCCCGATTCGAGAACGGCGACGACGCGCTGTTCCCGAACCAGTATGTGAAGGTGCGCCTCACGCTCGGTGAACGTCCCGACGCGGTGACGATCCCGGGCGACGCCGTGCAGTACGGCGAGAGCGGCCCGTTCGCCTACGTGGTGAAGGATGGCAAGGCCCAGCTGCGCAAGCTGTCGCTGGGCATCACGCAGGACGACCGCATCGAGGTGCTGAAGGGCGTGGCCCACGGCGAGGCCGTGGTGCTCGAAGGCCTCGACCGCCTGAAGGACGGGCGCGAGATCTTGGTCGTGCCGCCCGCGAAGCCCGCTTCGGGCGCCTGACCGTGGACTTGTCCCGCCCGTTCATCGAACGGCCCGTCGCCACCGCACTGCTCACCGTCGCGCTGCTGCTGTCGGGCCTGCTCGCGTTGCGCCTGCTGCCGGTCGCGGCGCTGCCGCAGGTCGAATATCCGATCATCCAGGTCACCACGTTCCAGCCCGGCGCCAGTCCGGACATCACCGCGCGCACCGTCACCGCGCCGCTCGAGCGGCGGCTCGGCCAGGTGCCCGGGCTGCTGCGCATGTCGTCGTCCAGTTCGTCCGGCGCATCCGTCATCACGCTGCAGTTCGCGCTCGAGGTGGACCTCGGCGTGGCCGAGCAGGAGGTGCAGGCCGCGCTGACCACGGCCGCGGGGCTGCTGCCCGCGGACCTGCCGTCCCCGCCCGTCTACCGCAAGGTCAACCCGGGCGAGGCGCCCATCGTCACGCTCGCGATCACGTCGGCCACGCTGCCGCTGCCGCAGGTGCACGACCTCGTCGACACCCGCATGGCGCAGAAGATCGCGCAGCTGCCCGGCGTGGGCCTCGTGAGCCTGGCCGGCGGCCAGCGGCCCGCGCTGCGGGTGCAGGTCAAGCCCGACGTGCTGGCGTCCCACGGGCTGACGATGGAGGACGTGCGCAAGGCGGTGGCCGCGGCCAACGTCAACCAGGCCAAGGGCAGCTTCGACGGCCCGGTGCGCATGACGATGCTCGACGCGAACGACCAGATCCGCAGCGCCGCGGACTACCGGGCGCTGATCGTCGCGTACAAGGACAACGCACCGCTGCGGCTCGGCGACGTCGCCACCATCGTCGACGGCGCCGAGGACCGCTACCTCGGCGCATGGAGCGGCGAGGTGCCCGCGGTGCTCGTCAACGTGCAGCACCAGCCCGGCGCGAACGTGGTCGAGGTGGCTGCGCGCGTGCGGGCGCTGCTGCCCCAGCTGACGGCCACGCTGCCGGGCACGGTTGACGTGGCCGTGCTGGGCGACCGCACCGAAAGCATCCGTGCCTCGGTGCGCGACGTGCAGGTCGAGCTGCTGATCGCGATGGGCCTCGTGGTGGCGGTGACGATGGCCTTCCTTCACAGCCCGAAGGCCGCGCTGATCCCGAGCATCGCGGTGCCGCTGTCCATCGTCGGCACCTTCGGCTTCATGCACCTGGCCGGCTACTCGCTGAACAACCTCAGTCTGATGGCACTCACCATCGCCACCGGCTTCGTCGTCGACGACGCCATCGTGATGGTGGAGAACATCGCGCGCCACCGCGAGGAGGGCGCGTCGCCGATGCAGGCGGCCCTGACCGGCGCGAAGGAGATCGGCTTCACCCTGGTCTCGCTCACGGTGTCGCTGATCGCCGTGCTGATCCCGCTGCTGTTCATGGGCGACGTCGCCGGCCGCATGTTCCACGAGTTCGCGATGACGCTCGCGGTGGCCATCGTGATCTCGCTGGCCGTGTCGCTCACGCTCACACCGATGATGAGCGCGCGCCTGCTCGACGCCGCGCCGGCCGCCACGAAGCAGGGCCTGCTCGACCGCGTGATCGACCGCTACGCCCGCGGCCTCGACTGGACGCTGCGCCACGAGCGCCTGGCCCTCGGCGGCCTGCTGGCCGTGCTGTGCCTCACCGCCGCGCTGTACCTCGCGGTGCCGAAGGGCTTCTTCCCGGTGCAGGACGGCGGCGTGATCCAGGGCATCACGCAGGCGCCGCAGAACACCTCGTACGGCGCGATGGCCGACCGCCAGCAGGCGCTCGCCCGCGAACTGCTGAAACACCCCGATGTCGCGAGCCTGTCGTCGTTCATCGGCATCGACGGTGTCAACACCACGCTCAACAGCGGCCGGTTGCTGATCAACCTGAAGCCGCACGGTGACCGCGACCAGTCGGCGCAGGCCATCGCCGCGCAGCTGTCCGAACGCATCGCGAACGTGCCCGGCATCTCCGCGTGGTTCCAGCCGGTGCAGTCGCTCAGCATCGACGACACGGTGAGCCGCACGCCGTACCGCTACACGCTGACGGCCCCCGACGCCGCGCTGCTGGCGCGCTGGGTGCCCGCGCTCGTCGAGCGGCTGCGCGCCGAACCGTCGCTGACCGGTGTGGTGGGCGACCTGCAGGAGGAGGGCCGCCAGGCCTGGGTCGAGGTGGACCGCGACGCGGCCGCGCGCCTCGGCGCGAACCTGTCGGACATCGCCACGGCGCTGCAGAACGCCCACGGCCAGCGGCAGATCGCGACGCTGTACTCGCAGGCCAACCAGTACCGCGTGGTGCTCGAGGCCGACCCTGCGGTGGCCTCGTCCGGCCTCGACGCGGTGCGCGACGTGCGCGTGCCGCTCGCCGGCGGCCGTTCGGTGCCGCTGTCGGCGGTGGCCACCGTCTCCGAACGGGCCGCGCCGCTGCTGGTGCGCCGCGAGGGGCAGTTCCCCGCCGCGACGGTGTCGTTCGACCTCGCGCCGGGTGCTTCTCTCGGCGACGCGGTGAAGGCCATCGAGTCCGCGCGCGTGTCGCTCGACCTGCCGGCCTCGGTGGAGGCGCGCTTCGCGGGCACGGCCGAGGCCTTCCGCGCGTCGCTGTCGAACACCCTGTGGCTGATCCTCGCGGCGGTGGTGGTGATGTACCTCGTGCTGGGCATGCTGTACGAGAGCACCATCCACCCGCTGACGATCCTGTCCACGCTGCCGTCGGCGGCGGTGGGCGCGCTGCTGTCGCTGATGATCGCCGGCCGCCCGCTCGACCTGATCGCGGTGATCGGCATCGTGCTGCTGATCGGCCTCGTGAAGAAGAACGGCATCATGATGGTGGACTTCGCGCTCGACGCGCAGCGCCGCCTGGGCCTGTCGCCGCAGGAGGCCATCCGCCGCGCCGCGCTGCTGCGCTTCCGGCCCATCCTGATGACCACGCTCGCCGCGCTGTTCGGCGCGCTGCCGCTGATGCTCGCGGGCGGGTCCGGCGCCGAGTTGCGCCAGCCGCTCGGCATCGTGATGGTGGGCGGACTGATCACGAGCCAGGTGCTGACGCTCTTCACGACGCCGGCGGTGTACCTGTGGTTCGACCGCCGCACGCGCGCCCGCGCCGCCGCGGCGGTGCCAGCCGCGACATGAAACGCTTCGTCGACCGGCCCGTCGCCACCGCGCTGATGGCGGTGGCCGTGCTGCTGGCCGGGATGCTCGGGTGGCGCATGCTGCCCGTCGCGCCCCTGCCGCAGGTGGACTTCCCCACCATCGTGGTGTCGGCGAACCTGCCCGGCGCCAGCCCCGAGAGCATCGCGGCCACCGTGGCCACGCCGCTCGAACGGGCGCTCGGCGGCATCGCCGGCATCCACGAGATCGGCTCGTCGAGTTCGCAGGGGGCCACCGAGATCCACCTGCAGTTCGAACTGGGCCGCGACCTCGACGAGGCCGCGCGCGAGGTGCAGGCGGCGATCTACACCGCGCGCTCGCAGCTGCCGTCCGGGATGCCAGGCCACCCGACGTACCGCAAGGTCAGCGCGTCGCAGACGCCGATCATGGCGCTCGCGCTGGCGTCCCCCACGCTGTCGTCGGCCGCGCTGTACGACGCGGCCTCCACCGTGCTGGCCCAGCGCCTCTCGCGCATCGAGGGCGTGGGCGAGGTGAAGGTGGGCGGTGCCTCGCTGCCGGCGGTGCGCGTGCAGGTCGACATGGAGCGCCTGGCGGCCCACGGTCTCCCCCTGGAGGCGGTGCGCACCGCGCTGTCGGCGGCCACGGCGGAGCAGCCGCTCGGCAGCGTGGAGCAGGGCGCGCGGCGCTGGCAGATCCGCCTCGCCGACACGTCGCGGCGCGCGGCCGACTTCGCGCCGCTCGTGCTGCGCGAGCAGGACGGTGCGGTGCTGCGCCTGTCCGACGTGGCCGCGGTGACCGACGCCACCGAGAACCGCTGGAGCGCCGGCTTCCACAACCACGCGCCCGCCGTGGTGCTGGAGGTGAGCCGGCGCAGTGGCGCGAACATCGTCGCGACGAGCGACGCCATCCAGGCCGCATTGCCCGCGCTGCGTGCGCTGATGCCGGCCGACACCACGCTCACCGTCGTGATGGACCGTTCGCCCGGCATCCGCGCCACGCTGTTCGACGCGCAGCTGACGCTCGGTCTCTCGGCATTGTTGGTGGCCGTGCTGGTGTGGGCGTTCCTCGGCGGCGGGCGCGCCGCGCTGATCCCGGCGCTGGTGATCCCCGTGTCGGTGGTGGGCACCTTCGCGGTGATGTACCTCGCCGGCTTCTCGCTGAACAACCTCTCGCTCATGGCCCTCGTGATCGCCGCGGGCCTCGTGGTCGACGACGCCATCGTCGTGTACGAGAACACCACGCGCCACGTCGAGGAGGGCCTGTCGCCGACGCAGGCGGCCGCCCTCGGTGCGCGCGAGATCGGCCCGACGCTCGTCGCGATGACGCTCGCGCTGCTCGTCGTCTTCGTGTCCATCCTGTTCATGGGCGGGCTCGTCGAACGCCTGTTCCGCGAGTTTTCGCTGACGCTCGCCGCGGCGATGCTGATCTCGCTCGCGATGTCGCTGTCGCTCACGCCGAGCCTGTGCGGGCGCTGGCTGCGTGCCACCGCGTCGGCGCCGCGCGCGGGGATGTTCGAGCGCGTGCGATCGGTGTACGGCACGAGCCTCGCGTGGGCGCTGCGGCACGGCAACGTGGTGCTCGTGGTGCTGGCCGTGGCCATCGCGCTCACCGCGTGGCAGTACGTCGTGATCCCGAAGGGCATGCTGCCTCGGCAGGACACCGGGCAGTTGGGCGGCATCGTGCGCGGCGACGACGGCTTCTCGTTCCAGGTCATGCAACCGAAGATCGAGGCGTATCGCCAACTGCTGCTGGCCGACCCGGCGGTGGCCGACGTGACTGGCACGAGCGGCGGCACGGGCGGCATCAGCAACAGCTGGATCCGCGTGCGCCTGAAGCCGCTGGCCGAACGCGGCGTGTCGTCAGACGAGGTGGTGGACCGACTGCGCCGCGCGGCGCCCTTGGTGCCGGGCGGCCTGCTGATGATCGACGTCGACCAGGACATCCGCCTCGGCTCGCCGTTCGGCGGCGTGGGGCAGGACCTGCTGCTGCTCTCCGACAACTTCGCGACGGTGCGCGAGTGGTCGAGGCGCGCGGCCGACGCGATGCGCGAGCTGCCCGAGATCGCCGACGTCGACCGTTCGGGCGGCGGCACGCAGCAGGTCACGCTCGAGATCGACCGCGAGGCCGCGCGGCGGCTGGGTGTCGACATGGCCACGGTGTCGGCGCTGCTGGGCAACGCCTTCTCGCAGCGCCAGGTGGTGACGCTCTACGAGGCGATGAACCAGTACCGCGTGGTGATGGAGGTGGCGCCACGCCAGGCCGAGCGGCCCGAATCGCTCGGGGACCTGCAGGTGGTGACCGCGTCGGGCGGGCGCGTGCCGCTGTCGTCGTTCGCGACGTGGCGCTTCGAGCTGTCGAGCGACCGCGTCTACAAGAGCGGCCAGTTCGCCGCCGGCTGGATCGGCTACCAGGTGGCGCCCGGCGTGAGGTTGGAGGACGCCAGCCGCGCCATCGACGCGATGCTCGCGAAGCTGATGATGCCGTCGACGGTGATGCGCGGCACGTTCGGCGAGGGGTCCGCGTTCGGGGACATGGAACACCGGCAGCCGCTGCTGCTGCTCGGCGTGATCGTGGCCGTGTACCTCGTGCTCGGCGTGCTGTACGAGAGCCTGCGGCACCCGCTCGTGATCCTGTCGACACTGCCGTCGGCGGGCATCGGGGCGCTGCTCGCGCTGCGCCTCTCGGGCACCGAGTTCAACCTCGTCGCGCTGCTGGGGCTGTTCCTGCTGATCGGCCTCGTGATGAAAAACGCGATCCTGATGGTGGACCTCGCGCTGGTCGAGTGCCGCAAGGGCGTGGCGCCGGCCGAAGCCATCCACCATGTGGCGCTGCAGCGCCTGCGCCCGATCCTGATGACCAACCTGGCCGGCGTGCTCGGCGCGCTGCCGCTCGCGATCGGCTTCGGCGAAGGTGCGGCGCTGCGCCAGCCCCTCGGCATCGCCATCGTCGGCGGCCTCGCGGCCAGCCAGCTGCTCACGCTCTACACGACGCCGGTGGTGTTCCTGCGTCTGCAAGGAAAGACGACAACGACATGATTCGACTCCTGCCGATGGCCGCGGTGATCGCCGCGATGGTGGGCTGCGGCACGCCGCCTCCCGCGCCGAAGCCGCCGCCGGTGCCTGACCAGTTCCGCTTCCAGTCGGGCTGGGTCACGGCACCGGCCGACGCGGCGCCGCGCGGCGAGGCCTGGTGGACCCGGTTCGACGACGCGGAACTCGACCGCCTGATGAACGAGGCCGGCGAGGCCAACGGCACCGTCGAGCAGGCACTCGCGCGGGTGCGCCAGGCCGAGGCGCAGTGGCGCCTCGCGGGTGCGGCCGACAAGCCCGTGCTGAAGGCCACCGCGGGCGCCGAACGGGCCCGTGCCGACGGCGTCACCGCGACGGTGTGGCAGGGCTCGCTGCTCGCGAGCTGGCAGCCCGACCTGTGGGGGCGTGTCGCACTCGAACGCCAGGCCGGCCGCGCCGACCTGCGTGCGAGCGAGGCCGACGTGGCCTCGGTGCGGCTGGCGGTGCGGCTCGAACTCGCACGGGCCTACCTGCGGCTTCGCGTGCTCGATCGCCAGCGCGAACTGTCGGAGCAGACGCTCGGCGCGTACGAACGGTCGCTGACCCTGACGCGCAACCAGTACGAGGCCGGCCTCGTGGCCCGCTCCGACGTGACCCAGGCCGAGGTGCAGGCGCAGTCCGTGCGGGCCGGCCTGCACGACCTCACGCTGCAGCGCGCGCTGTACGAGCACACCATCGCCGTGCTGGCGGGGCGCGCGCCGGTCACCGGCACCTTGGCGCCCGTCGCGGTGTTGCCCGATGTGCCCGCCGTGCCGGCGACCGTGCCCTCGACCCTGCTGGTTCACCGGCCCGACGTGGCCGTGGCTCGGGAACGGCTCGAGGCCGCCAGCGCGCGCGCCGGATCGGCGCGGCGCGCCTGGCTGCCCGACATCACGATCTCGGCCGCCGCGGGTGTGCGCAGCACCCGCTGGTCCGACCTGTTCGAGGCTCCCGCCCGCGTCTGGTCCGTGGGACCGCAACTCGCCGCCACGCTGTTCGACGCCGGCGCCCGCCAGGCCACCGCCGACGCGGCCGACGCCGCCACCGACGAACAGGCGGCCGCGTGGCGCCTGTCGGTCCTCACCGCGATGAAGGAGGTGGACGATGCCCTCGCGGGCCTGCAGGCCCTCGACGCGAAAGCGACCGACCAGGCGCGCCTCGTCGCGCTGGCCGAGGAGAACGAGCGGGTGGTGACCAACCGCTACCGCTCGGGCCTCGTCAGCTTCCTGGAGGTGGCGGTGGCGCAGAACCTCACGCTGCAGAGCCGCCGCGCGGCGCTCGACGTCACGGCCGAACGGCTCGACGCGTCGTTGCGGTTGATGGCGGCGCTGGGCGGAGGCTGGGAAGGTTAGGCCGCCCACGCCGCCTGCCACAGCAGGTGCACGCCGAGCACGACGAGCGCCGCGAAGAGCCCCGTGCGGAAGGCCTGTGGCGACAGGCGCCGGCGCAGGCGCGCTCCGATCGCCATGCCGGCCAGCGCCGGGGGCAGCATCAGCGTCGAGGCCGCGGCCTCGTTCCAGCCCACCGGCGTCGTGACGCCCAGCCCCACGGCCAGCGCGACGGTCGACACGCTGAACGACAGCCCCATCGCCTGCACCAGCTCGTCGCGGCTCAGACCCAGCGCCTGCAGCCACGGCACGGCGGGCACGACGAACACCCCGGTGGCGGCGGTGACCAGGCCGGTCACGACGCCGGCCGGCGCGGCGAGGCGGCGTGACACGGATTCGTTCATCCGCCACGGCCGGGCCGCGAAGCCCCACACGCCGTAGGCGACCAGCACCGCCCCCAGCGCGAGCTGGCTCGCCGGGCCGCCGGGCGCATTCCACCACGCGAGGCCGGCCCACGTGCCGAGGCACACCCCGACCTGCAGCACGGCCAGGCGCGGCAGCAGCGGCGCGAGCGTGCGCCACGGGCCGGCCTGCCAAACGTTCGTGACGAGCGATGGCACGATCAGCAGCAGCGCCGCGTGCGTGGGCGCGACCAGCAGCGCGAGCAGCGCCATCGCGACGGTGGGCAGGCCGAGGCCCACGACGCCCTTGACGGCGCCCGCCAGGACGAACACCGCGGCCGCGGCGGCGAGTGTGGGAGAGAACAGGTCCGAGGTCATGGCCGCAGTGTGGGATGCCGGGCGATCCCCGGGAATGCGGAAGTGGCGCGGGGAGCCTCAGGACCCGCCTGAGGCTCGCTGTGGTACGTTGCCCCGGTGCGCTTCGACCTCATCGACCTCCAGCTGTTCCTGCACGTGTGCGACGCGGGCTCCCTGACCGGCGGCGCGGCGCGTGCGCACCTCACGCTCGCGTCGGCGAGCGAACGCATCCGGACGATGGAGGTGCGCTTCGGCGCCCCGCTGTTCGAACGCCACAGCCGGGGTGTGCGCCCCACGGCCGCCGGGCAGGCGATGCTCGCCCATGCCCGCGACGTGATCGGTGCGTGCGAACGGCTCGAGGCCGCGCTCGCCCCGCACCGGGCGGCGCCGGTGCGCCTGTGGGCCAACGCCGCGGCCTGCGGTGAACACCTGCCGGGCCTGCTCGAGGCCTTTCTCGCTCGCCATCCGGGCGAGGCCATCGACGTGGTGGAGGCGCCGAGCGACGGCATCGCGTCGGCGCTGCGCGCGGGGCGGTGCGACCTCGGCATCGTGGCCGACTGGGCCGACCTGCAGGGGCTCGACGCCGTGCCGTTCCGCGAGGACCGGCTCGTGCTCGTGGTGCCCGCCGGCGATGTGCTGCAGGGCCGCGCTGCGGTCCGTCTGGGTGACCTCGCGGACCGCCCGTTCGTCGCGCTGCCGGCGGCCTCGGTGCTGCAGCAGCACCTCGACGCCCAGGCGCGGACGCTGGGCGTGGACCTGCCGGTGCGCGTGCGCGCGCCGGGCTTCGAAGCCGCGTGCCGCATGGCGGCGGCGGGCGTGGGCGTCGCGATCGTGCCGCAGGCGGCGGCCCGGCGGTTCGGCGTGGAGAGCTTGGCGCTCGACCACCCCTGGGCGCTGCGCACGCTGAACCTGTGTTCGCGCCCCGGCGCGGCGAGTGGTGCGGTGCTTCGCCTGAAGCACCACATGGCCGGGGACGGTCAGGCGGGCACGGGGTCCTGACGGAGGGGCGGGGCGGCCGGAGCGGGGCTCGCGGCCGTGGGCGTGACCAGCGGCGTGAGCGAGATCCCGCGGGCCGCGTTGACCAGCGTGCCGTCGGGCTGCCGTTCCAGCAGCGTGCCGTTCGCCAGGCGCAGCGTGCGGTCGCGCAGCGTGCGCCGGATCCACCAGAACGTCCGCTCGACCACCACCTCGGCGTAGACCATCACGCCGTGCCGGCGGCCGGCGGCGTCGACGGCGATGAATCGATCGATCTGCTGGATGCTCGTGCTGCGTTTCATGGCGGGGCGGAATCGGGGGACGGGGTCGATCATCGGCGCCGGTCCGCGCCGCCCGGGGCAGGAGGGCGCAGCGATTCCTTGTAGGACAACGCGCCATGCCCTGTGCGTACCGGCCGCACGCGCGGTCGTGAGGTGTCGTCCGACACGGGTGCAAGGCGGCTGCCGCTGTGCGCTGCGAGGCACGCTCCGTATCGTCGGGTTCGTCGTCCACGCCGCAACGGGAGTCCCGCCATGCCCCACATCCTCCGCACCGTTCCTCATGTCCGTTCCGAGCGCGAGCGCCGCGAGGGGTTGCTGGACATCACGTTCGAGTCGACCGCCTTCGTGCTGGCGGCCGTCGGGCTGGTGCACCTGGTGCTGGTGCTCGCGTTCGGCTTCAACCTGATCGCCGAGGCGCTCGGGGCCGGGCCGGTGGCGGTGGCCGCGGTGGAGACCGTGCTGACGCTCGCCGCGTGCTACGTCATCGCCATCGCTGTGGGCCGCAACGCCTGAGTCCCCCGCAACGAGGGCGCCGTGGCGCCGGCTGCACATGTTGATACTATCCGTTGGGTTTCCCCCCAATCGACGAACGAGAACGCCACGATGAACACACAGAACACCGCGCTCGAAGCCCTCTTGAAAGGCGATCGCGACGCCATCGTCGACGAGTGGGTCGCCGAGTTCAGGGTCAACCTGACCAAGGGCAACGTCGCGCACCTCACGGCCGAGGCCCGCTCCGTGCTCGATGCACTGGCGAAGGGGGTGGTCGCCAACGGGGACCCGGCCCGGTTCGACACGGAGGCCTGGGCCGCGCTGCGCGACGCGCTCGAGGCGGTGTCGGCCTCGCGTGCCGCGCAGGGCTCCACGAGCGGCGAGACCAGCCGCTTCGTGCTCGCCTCGAAGAAGCCCGTCTTCGATCGCCTGCAGGCCAAGTTCAACAAGGACGCCGCGGCGCTGGCCGACAACCTCTGGTGGGTTTCGCTGCTCGTGGACCGCGCCGCCCAGTACACGGCCGATGCCTACCAGCGCACCCGCGAGGACATCATCAACCGCCAGCAGCAGGAGCTGCTCGAGCTGTCGACCCCGGTCGTCAAGCTGTGGGACGGCGTGCTCGCGGTGCCGATGATCGGCACGCTCGACAGCGCCCGCACGCAGCTCGTGATGGAGACGCTGCTGCAGCGCATCGTCGAGACCGGCTCCGAACTCGCGATCGTCGACATCACCGGCGTGCCCACCGTCGACACGCTCGTGGCCCAGCACCTGCTGAAGACCGTCACGGCGATCCGCCTGATGGGCGCGGACTGCATCATCAGCGGCATCCGCCCGCAGATCGCGCAGACCATCGTGCACCTGGGCATCGACCTGCAGGGCATCGTCACGAAGGCGACGCTCGCCGACGCGCTGGCACTCGCGCTGAAGCAGACCGGTTACGTCGTGACGCGCCCGAAGGCCGTCTGAGGACGCCATGGACCGCATCCCGATTCTCCAGATGGGCCGCAACCTGCTGGTCACCATCCAGGTGGACATGCAGGACCAGACGGCGCTGCAGCTGCAGGACGACCTGTCGGCGAAGATCGAGGCCACCGGCGCCAACGGCGTGCTGATCGACATTTCGGCGCTCGAGATCGTCGACTCGTTCATCGGCCGCATGCTCGCCAGCATCTCGGGCATCGCCCGCGTGCTCGACGCCACCACCGTGGTGGTCGGCATGCAGCCCGCCGTGGCCATCACGCTCGTCGAGCTGGGGCTGTCGCTCGAAGGTGTCCGCACCGCGCTCAACGTGGAACGTGGCATGAAGCTGCTGTCCGCCGCACAACAGGACCACGATGTCGACGCCGGGGCGTGAGGGCACGATGGCCCTGCGCAACGAGCAGGACATCGTGATGAGCCGGCAGGCCGTGCGCAAGCTCACCCAGGAGCTCAAGTTCTCGCTCGTCGACCAGACCAAGATGATCACCGCGGCCAGCGAACTGTCGCGCAACACCGTGGTCTATGGCGGGGGCGGCGAGATGCGCTGGGAGATCGTGGTCAACGGCGTGCGCCAGGGTCTGCGCCTGCACTTCGAGGACAAGGGCCCCGGCATCCCCGACATGGAACTCGCGCTCACCGACGGGTGGACCTCCGGCTCGGGCATGGGCGTGGGGCTCTCGGGCAGCCGCCGCCTCGTCAACGAATTCGAGATCCGCAGCGAAGTGGGTGTCGGCACCTGCGTGTCGATCACGCGATGGAAGTGAACATGGCATCCCATTGCCACGCGGCCTTCGACGTCACCGAGCCGAGCCGTGTCGGCGAAGTGCGCCGCCACGCGGTGCGGCTGGCCGAGTCGTTCGGTTTCGACGAGGTCGCCGCGGGACGGGTCGCGCTCGTGGTCAATGAACTGGGCAACAACCTGGTGCGGCACGCCCAGGGGGGCCGGCTGCTCGTGGGGGCCGTCGAGGACGATGACGGGGGCGTGCAGGTGGAGGTGATGTCGCTGGACGTCGGGCCAGGGATCCGCGACATCCGGGCGAGCCTTGTCGATGGTTTCTCCACCGGCGGCACGGCGGGCCAGGGGCTCGGTGCGGTGCGCCGCCTGTCGCAGGTGTTCGACATCTACTCGCGCGCGCCGGGTGGCACCGTGGTGCTGTCGCGGCTGTCGGCCGATGGGGCCGCGCCGCGGGCCTCCGGACCGGTCGAGGCCGGCGTGGTGCGCATCCCGGCACCGGGCGAGCATGTGTGCGGAGACAACTGGTCGCTGGTGCCACGGGACGGCCGATGGCTGCTCCTCGTCGCCGACGGCCTGGGCCACGGGCCGCAGGCGATGGAAGCGGCCGACGCCGCCGTCGCGGTGCTCGCCGGGGCACCCGATGGACCGCCGAGCCATCTCCTGGAACGCATGCACCAGGCGCTGAGGGCCACCCGGGGCGCCGCGGCAGCGCTCGCCGAGGCGGACCCCGGCGCCGGCACGATCACGTTCGCCGGCGTGGGCAACATTGCCGGACGCATCATCTCCGGCCTGGGAGACCGCTCGCTGATGTCCCAGCACGGCACGGTGGGTGTGCAGATCCGCAAGCTGCAGGACGTGGCGTACGAGTGGCCGCCCCACGCGGTCCTCGTGCTGCATTCCGACGGGTTCGCCACCCGCTGGGCCCTGGGCGACGCCACCGACCTGGTGCAACACCATCCGGCGCTGGTCGCCGCCTGGGTCGCCCGCGACCAGATCCGTGGCCGCGACGACGCGACCATCGTCGTGCTGAAACGGCGGGGAGGCTGAGATGGCGGATGGCACGCCCGACGAGGTCGAGTCGCTGCGCCAGCAGCTCCACGACCTGACGGCCGAACTCGAGGAAACCAACCGCGGCGTGCTGGCGCTGTACGCCGAACTCGACGCGCAGGCCGAGGCGCTGCGCGAGGCCACCGAACTCAAGAGCCGGTTCCTCGCCTACATGAGCCACGAGTTCCGCACGCCCATCGGCTCCATCCGCAGCATCTCGCGGCTGCTGATGGACCGCGTGGACGGCCCGCTCACGGCCGAGCAGGAGCGCCAGGTGCGGTTCATCCAGGACACCTCGGCCGAGTTCGACGAGATGGTCAACGACCTGCTCGACCTCGCGAAGGTGGAGGCCGGCCGCGTCACCATTTCGCCCGCCTGGTTCGAACTGGTCGATCTGTTCTCGGCGCTGCGCGGCATGTTCAAGCCGGTGCTGACATCTCCGGACGTGGTGCTGGTGTTCGAGGAACCGGACGGCGTGGCCGCCCTGTTCAACGACGACCGCAAGCTCGCGCAGATCCTGCGCAACTTCATCTCGAATGCGCTGAAGTTCACCGCTCGTGGCGAGGTGCGCGTGGCCGCGCGAGGCAACGGCGACGGTACGGTGACCTTTTCTGTGGCCGACACCGGGGTCGGCATCGCGCCCGAGTTCCATCACGCCATCTTCCAGGACTTCGTTCAGGTCGATTCGCCGATCCAGAAGCGCCTGCGCGGCACCGGCCTCGGCCTGTCGCTCAGCAAGCGGCTGGCCGAATTGCTCGGCGGCAGCGTGGCGCTGCAGAGCGGACTGGGGCAGGGTTCGACGTTTTCCGTGACCCTCCCGGCTCGCCTGCGGGCGCCGGACGCACCCCCTCCCGAACGCGCGGAAGGCCTGGCATGAACGGGCCTCCGCTGCACGAGCTGCTGGTGGTGGACGACAACCCCGCGACCCGCTACTCGACGTCGCGGGTGCTGCGGGCGGCGGGGTTCACCGTGCGCGAGGCCGGCACCGGCGAGGAAGCCCTCGCCCTGGCGGACGAACACGTGGCCGGCGTGGTGCTCGACGTTCACCTGCCCGACATGAACGGCTTCGAGGTGTGCAAGCTGCTTCGCGAACGGCCGGCCACGCTGCGCATCCCGGTGATCCACCTGTCGGCCGCGTACATCGGCGACACCGACAAGGTGCGCGGCCTGCATTCCGGCGCCGACGCGTACATGACCCACCCGGCCGAGCCGGCGTTGCTGGTCGCCACGCTGCAGGCCTTGATCCGCGCGCGCACCGCCGAGGAAGGCATGCGGCGCAGCGAGGCCCGGTTCCGCGCCATCTACCACCAGGCCTCGAGCGGCATCGCGCTGATCGACGCCGATGGCCGTTTCGTCGACTGCAATCCCGCCATGCTGTCCCTGCTCGGCCGCGAGGCCGCGGACGTGACCGGCAAGGCGCTCGCCGACTTCGTGCCCGCCGAGGCACGCTCCGTGCTGGACGTGGCGCTCGCGCAGTCCCGCACGGGTGCCTGGCGCGGCGACTTCCCGCTGCAGTCCGCGCAGGGTGTGGACGTGCCGATGGAGTGGACCCTGTCGGCCCACGCCGAACCGGGCCAGGTGCTCGCGATCGCGACCGACATCTCCGACCGCGTCGCGCTGCAGCGCCAGCGCGAGGACCTGCTGGAGCGCGAGCAGGCGGCGCGTGCCGCGGCCGAACGCCTGAACCGCTCGAAGGACGAATTCATCGCCGTGCTGTCGCACGAGCTGCGCACGCCGCTCAACGCCATCGTCAGCTGGGTGCACGTGCTCAAGCGCCTCGACGCCGACGCGTCGATGGCGCGAGGGCTCGACTCCATCGAGCGCAACGCCCACGTGCAGACGCGGCTCGTGTCCGACATCCTCGACATGTCCCGCATGGACCTCGGCAAGTTGCAGCTCTTCATCGAACCGGTGGACGTGCCGGAGCTGGTGCAGACCGCGGTCGGCGCGCTCGGCGCCTCGGCGCGCGACAAGTCGCTCGAGATCGAGATCTTGATGGACACGGTGACGCGCCGGGTGAACGCCGATGCGTCCCGCCTGCAGCAGATCGTCTGGAACCTGCTCACGAATGCCATCAAGTTCTCGAACGCGGGTGGCCGCATCCGCGTCGCCGCAAGGCAGGATGACCAGAACCTCACGCTGTCGGTGGCCGACGATGGCATCGGCATCAAGTCCGAGTTCGCCGACCTGCTCTTCGAGCGCTTCACGCAGGGCGACTCGGGCAGCAACCGCACGCACGGCGGCCTGGGCCTGGGCCTGTCCATCGTGAAGCACCTCACCGAACTGCACGGCGGCGGCGTGACGGCCTTCAGCGAAGGACCGGGCCGTGGCGCCACGTTCACCGTGACGATCCCGGAAGGCCTGGTGCCCAGCGGGCTCATCGCGATGCCGGGGGTGGTGCCCGAACGCGACCCCACCACGCAGGCGCTGTCCGCACTCGAGGTGCTCGTGGTCGACGACGATCCGGAAGCGCGCGAGATGCTCACGATGATCCTCTCCGAGCGGGGCGCACGGGTGACCACGGCTGCGTCGGCCGCGGACGGCCTGGAGCGCCTGCGCGCGGGCGCCAGGCCCCACGTGCTGGTGAGCGACATCGGCATGCCGGGCCAGGACGGCTATGCGTTCGTGCGCGAGCTGCGCCGCCAGGAGGCGCCGGGCTCGTACCTCCCCGTCATCGCGCTGACCGCGTTCGCGCGCCCGCAGGACCGCGAAACGGCGCTCGCCGCAGGCTTCGACGAACACTGCGGCAAGCCGTTGCGGCCGGATGCGCTGGTGGCCGCGATCCTGCGCCTCACGGGCCCGGTCAATCCACCACGACGCTGAACGTCACGGTGCCCGAGGCCCCGCTCGGCAGGTCGCCGGTGAAGGTCCACTGCACCGCGCCGGTGGCGCCGGGGGCGGGCTTGGCAGCCACGGAACACACGAGCGGCGACGGGCTTGTGCCACACGCCGCGGTGGCCATCAGCGTGTACGCCGGGGTCGCGTCGTGCACCTTGAGGCCGCTGAGCGGTGTCGGCCCCTGGTTGAGGTACGTGATCGTGTAGACGAGCGTGTCGCCGGTCTTCGCGGCGCTGCGGTCCACGGTTTTCGTGAGGCGCAGCCCGGTGTCGTTCGGCTGGCCCACCAGCGTGAGGTCCGTGCGGTGGTGGTCGAGCACCAGCGTGTGGTTCGACAGCGCGAGCGAGGCGCCCACGTCCAGCGTCTGCTTCTGCCCCTGGCTAGCCGTGGCCGGCACCGCGACCTTCACGAGCACGCACACGCGCTGGTCCGCGGTGACGGCGATGGGGGCGGTGACCTGCGTCTCGCCGGCGTCCAGCCTGCCGTCGCAGTTGGTGTCGCGGAACACCGTCTGGCCCCAGCCTGGCGTGGCCGAGGCGGGTGAGGCCGACAGTGTCAGCGACCCGGCGGTGCCCGCCGTGAAGCTGTGCGGGTAGAACACCGCGCCACCCGGCGCGGCCGACTGCTGGCCTTCCGTCTCGAGGCGGCTCGCCGGCACGTCGGCGAAGTTCACGCCGGTCACGGTCTGGCCGGCGGTGGTGTGCGAGAACGTCGTGGTGTCGGTGGCCAGCACGTAGGCGCCGCCCGACGTGCCAGGGCTGCCGCCGGTCGACACCCACGTCGCGACGGCGGCCTGCGTGACCTTCACCGACGTCGCCGTCGCCGGCACCCACAGCGTGTACGTGCCGGCGTCGCCGGTCGTGGCGGTGTCCAGCACGACGGCGCTGGCGCCGTCGATCGCCTTCACGGTCCCGCCCACCACCGGCGACTCGCCGCTCTCCTTCAGGCCGTTGTTCGCGGTGCCGCCCCCCGAGCCGTTGTCGTTGAACACGGCACCACTCACCTTGCTGCCGTTGTAGAGGCCGAAGCGGGCGTACGTCGAGTCGTTGTTCATCGAGACCGGCAGGGTGAGGGCCGGTGCGTGGGTCGCGACCCAGCCCGCTGGCACGGCCGGGGCCACGACGGCCGTCGTGGCGTCGCCATTGACCACCAGGGTCCAGTTCGTCGCCTGCACGCCGGTGAAGGTGAAGACGCCGGTGCTGGTGTTGACCGGCACGACGGCGATGGCCGGGCCCGCGGGCTTGGCCGGGTCGACGAGCTTCGCGTAGAGGGTCAGCCCCGTGCCCGACTCGCCGCTGTCCTGCACGGCCGAGTGGTTGGCGTCGGCGTACACGCAGCCGTTGAGCGAGCACAGGTTCATCGTACCGCCCGCCGTCACGTCCACCTCGCCCAGCCGCACGCCCAGCGTCTCGAGCAGGGGATCCACGACCGACGCGACGAGGTCCAGCAGGGTCGGCACGAGCTGCTGCTGGAAGAGCGTCTTCAGCGTGTCGAGCACGACCGTCTCGAGGCCGAGCAGGGTCGGGGTCATCGAGAGGGTCATGTTGTTGACCAGGCTCGTCAGCAGGCCCGAGACGAAGCCGGTCTGGGTGTAGGCGGTCAGGGTCTGCGGGTAGGGGCCGGTGAACTGCAGCGCGGAGGTGCCCGGCGTCTGCCCCTTCGCGACGGCCTTGGCCTTGATGGCCACGGCGCTGCCGTTGATGGTGAGCGCGGCGATGTTGCCGGGGGTCACGTCGCTCGCCTGCAGCGCGCGGCCGCGGTTGAAGAAGACGTTGTCGGGGATGATGCCGAGGTAGATGTCGGCGAGGCCCGGCTTCGCCTGCACGCCGAACACGTTCGCGATCGCGTCGACGGCGCCGATCGTGCCGTCGCCCCGCGCCACCTCGAGGTACAGGTCCAGCCGGTTGACGTTCAGCGACACCGTGTTGACGAGCGGGATGGCCGCCAGCAGGCCGGTGTTGAGGTTCACGCCGAGCAGGTCCATGCCGAGCTTGATGCGCACCGTGGCCGTGTGGAAGGCCGACCCGGTGGGACCGCACACGTAGACCGGCGGTTCGACGACCTGCGCCGCGAGCGACAGGTTCGCGAGCTTCAGCCCGAGCAGGCCGAGGTCGGCGCCGGCGATCGTGATCGTCGTGGGCGTCGTCAGCACGTTCTTGCTGTTGTAGAGCTGGATGGCACCGGTGACGAGCTGCAGCGCGTTGATCGTGGTGTTGCCGAGGCCGCCGTCCGAGGTGAGCAGGTCGCCGAGCTTGATCTGGCCCGACAGGGGCGTGAGCGCGGTGGCCACCTGCCCGAGCGATGTGGCGAGCGTGGTCTTGCCGTCCTGCGTCGCGGCGGTGGCCGCGGCGCCGACGATCTTGGCGAGCGTGGTGTTCGCGTTCAGCGCGTTCACCGGCGTCGACAGCGCGAGGTCGGCCTGCAGCGCGCCCACCGTCTTCGCGAGGCTCACCGTCCCGGTGGCGACGCTGTTCCAGTCCAGCGCCGACACGCTCAGCGTGGAGTTGGTCAGGCGGCCCAGCAGCGCGTTGAGCAGCGCGCCGCGGGTGGAGTCGACGCTCGCGAGGCGCGGGCCCGCGGCGACGCAGCCGCCCGTGGTGCAGGCGAAGGCGGGCGTGCCCGCCAGCAGCGCCAGCGCGAGGAGCCACACGTGCCAGAGGCGCTTCACAGCGACACCCCGCCGAGCAGCGATTCGTCGAACTTCATGCGCAGCCGCACGTAGGCGCCGCGCTGCGTGCTGCGGTCCTCCGAAAGGTCGCGGTCGCGGAAGCCGCTCGCGTTCCAGCCCACCGAGACCCAGGTCTGGTCCTGCACACGGTAGCCGCCCTCGACACCCGCGCCCTGCTGCCGGTTCGAGAACGTGCCGTCGGTCAGCAGGCGCAGTGCCACGCCGAGGTCCCAGCGGTCGCCGAGGTCATGGCCGGCGCGCAGCGAGGTCATCTGGGCGCGGTGCGAGAGCGCGAGGCCGCCGCCGGTCTCCTGCACCCACTTCGCGGCGAACATGCCGGTGAGGGTCGTGTGGCGTGCCGCCTGCCAGTCGGCATGGGTCGACACCACGTGCACGCGGCGGGCGAGGTCGCCGGCCGAGAGGCCGCTGTCGCGGCGGAACTCGTAGCGGCCGAGGCCGTTGGCGCGGTTGGTCGCGGTGTCGCGGTAGGCCATGCCCATCTGGAAGCGTTCCTGGATGCGGGTGGGCTGGCCGTCGGTGTGCGCGGTGGCGTACGTGTTCTTCGCGAGCGCGGTCCAGTCGGCATCGAGCTTGCGGGCGAGGCCGAGCGTCGAGAGGAACGTGTCGCCGGCGGTGGCGTGGCGGGCCTCCAGGCGCGCGGTGCCCTTCCACAGCGGGTTCGCGGTGTATTCGATGGCGCCGGTGAGCGCGACGCTGTCGTTCGTGGCCGGGCCGCTGAGCGCGCTGACCCGTTCGAACGAGGTGTTCAGGCGCAGGCCCTCGGCGAGGCGCCAGCGGTTGCGCAGGCCGATCGCGGCCTCGGTCTCGCGGTCGCCGAAGGCGTCGCGGCCGCGGTACTCGCCGAACAGGCGGCCGTCGGTCATCACGTCGCCGTCGACCCCGATCACGGTGGTGTTGCGGCGTTGCGTGGGGTCGAGCAGGAACGGGCCGCCGAGCGACGAGATGATCTCGTGGCGCGCGTAGACGCGGCCCTGGTTCGGCAACTGGTACTCGCCGCCGACGGCCAGCAGGCGCTTGTCGCCGTCGGTCACGTCCTGCTCGGCCTCGCCGTACACGGAGACCTTCGGCAGGCCCGGCACGAGAGTGCCGGCCTTCACGCGCACGCTGCGGGTGTCGTTGGCCTTCGCGCCGGGCAGCGGGTGGTCCTCGACCCAGCGCACGCCGGCCTCCACCTTGCTGCCCTGGCCGAAGCTGTGCTCGACGCCGGCCAGCACGCCGTCGCGGCGGGTGTGGCCGGCCTCGTCGCCGCTCGACAGCACGTCGGCGGTCAGCCGCGTGCGGGTGTCGATCGGCTGGCTGGCCTTCAGGCCGGCTTCGCGGCGGCCGGCGGCGAGCGACGACGACGGGTTCGTGAAGCCGAGGTCGCTGCGGCCCGCGAACGCGCGCAGCTGCAGGCCGGCGGGATCCTGGTGCGTGACCTCGACGCGCTGCGCGCCCCCCGTGCCCAGGTCGTCGTGGAGCAGCTGCGCGGCCTCGGCGACGACGGTGGTGCGCGGGCCGGCCCGCCACGTGCCGTTGACGCTGGAGAGCGTCTGCGCCTGCAGCGGGTTCAGGTCGCGCACGGCGGCCGCGCCCACCTCGACGGTGTCGGTCACCGCGAACTGCACGTCGCCGCCGGCGACGAGGAACTTCTCGCCGTCCTGCTCGACCTCGTACGTCACGCGGATCGACACCGGGTTCAGGTTCGCGTCGACGCTCGGGACGGGCGCATGGAACAGCAGGCTGCCGGAGAGCGGTTCGAAGTCGTAGTCGGCGAAACGCACCTTCGGCGTCACCGACAGCACGACGGCCGGCTGGTTGCGGTCGCGCACGAGCACCTCGACGCGTTCGCTGTTCGCGAGCGCACGGCCGTTGCCGAGCAGGAACGGGCCCGAGGTGCCGACGGCGAGGAGCTCGACGACGGCCTGGCGCGCGCTGTCGCGGCTCGCGAAGAGGTTGGCCGTCACGCGGTCGGTCTCGAGGTGCTGGCGCAGGCCGGTGAGGCTGCGCTGGTAGCTGCCCAGCTGGCGGGCCGGCACGGGCGCCTGCGTCGTGAAGTCGCCGTACAGCAGCGAGGACTTGTCCTTCTCGAGCTTCACGTAGAGGCGGCTCGTCGACTGCGCGTCGAAGCCCTTGACCGCGTCGTCGCCGTAGACCGGGTAGAACGTGTCGGGCTGGATGTCCCGGAAGAGGCGCTGGTGGCTGTCCTTGTCGGAGTCGTAGCCGAGGGTCAGCAGGTGTTCTCCGAGCACCTTGCCCTTGAGGAACACGGCGGCGCGGCCGTCGAGCGTGGTGTCGCCGCTCGTCGCGTACGTGCGCAGCTCCTGCTCGAAGCCGTCGCCGGGCAGCGCGGGCACCACCGACTTCGTGTCGAGCTTGCGGAAGTTCAGCACCCCTTCGACGATGCCGGCCATCACCATCGGGCGCAGCGGCGCGGTGAAGTCCGCACGGGCGGTCGCCGTGAAGAGGCCGACGGCGGCCTGCAGGTCGGCGCGGCCGGCCGAGGCCGGCGCGCGCAGCCGGAACGTGGCCGACGGGCCGTCGACGAAGGTCTGCACACCGGGGCGCACCGGGTCGAGGTCCAGCACGTCCCAGTCGCCGAGGGTCGTGTCGAGCGTGACCGGGTGGCGCTCGGCCACGGGCAGGCCGTCGCGGTCCGTGAGCGACAGCGTGACCGGGACGAAGGTCTCGCCGTCGGCGGGCGCCTTCGGCAGGGCCGGCGACAGGTTCACGGCGGCGAGCGCACCGGCCACCTTCACGTGCACCTCGCGGCGCTCGCGTTCGTTGCCGAACGGGTCCGACTGCACGAGCGTGAGGGTCGTGGCGCCGGCCGGCAGCACGAGGCCGACGAATTCACGGGTCTCGGTGTCCCGCGCGGGGTCGACCGACCGTTCGCCGATGCGGTCCTCGCCCACGGCCACGCCGTTCAGGAGCAGCTTCGCCGGGGCCCCTGCGCGCGACTGGACCCGCAGCGACAACGGTTTGCCGGGCAGCACGTCGCCCTCGGCGAGGCCGAGGATCGCGAGGCCCTGCGGAGCGGCCTGGTCGGCGACGGGTGCGCTGGCGGGCGATGCCGCGGGTGCGGCGGCGGCGGGACCGAGGTCGCCGACGGTGCCGCTCGCCGGCAGTGCCTTGACGTCCGGGCTCGCGGCGCGAGTGAGCGCCAGGTCCGTGCGCAGCGACAGGCGCAGCTCGCGGTCGGTGGCCGACGCACCCGACCGCGCCGCGATGGCCTCGCGCAGGGCCGTGCCGCAGCCGCCCAGCGCGAAGTCGGCGCGCTGCAGTTCGCTCTTGCGCGGGTCGACGAATCGGCTCGACCCGTCGCCGGCATGGCGCTGCGAGGTCGCCAGGGGTTCGGCGCCCGGGGGCAGTGTCGTGCGGTCGATCTTCAGCACGTGGGTCTTGGGGCTGATGCCGTAGAGGCTGTAGCGGCCCTGGCCGTCGGTGACGACCGAGGTGCCGTCCTCCATCAGCAGGCGCACGCCTGGCACGCCCGGTTCGTCCGCGCCCTTGAGGCCGTTGGCATCGCAGTCGGCGAAGACGGTGCCGAGCACCGTGGTGTCCTCGGTGAACACGCCGGGCAGCACGGTGACGGTGGCGGTGGCTTCGTTGCTCGCGACGACCTCGGGACTCGTGGCGCGGGCCACCACGCGGTTGATGCCGTCGCCGCGCAGGGCGGTGGTGCGCAGCACCGTGCGGTACTGGACGGTGCGGCCCTGGTCGGAGCCGAGCCGGCCCGTGTCGAATCGCACGGCGCGGCCGGGCAGGCCGGCGGGGTCCGCCGCGGGCCGGCCGTCGATGCGGGTGCTTCCGGGCACGAGCGCGAAGCCGGCGGGCAGCGTGTCGTGGAGCACCACGTCGTCGAGGTCGACCTGGCCCACGTTTTTCGTGACGAGGGTGTAGTCGACCGACTCCGCCACCTCGGCCGCGGTGCGCGAGACGGTCTTCTGCACGCTGAGGCCCATCGGCAGCGGATCGAGCGGCACGTCGAAGCGCACGGCCCCCATGTCGGAGGTGCTTTCGAACTGCTGGCCGAACGAGGCGTCCGCCGCGATGCGGCGTCCCGCGGGCATCTCCGGCATCGCGGTGTCCGGCGAACGCTGGTACTGGCGCGGCACGCCGACCTCGATGCGGTACCGGCCCGCGGGCACGAGGCCGAACGAGAAGCGGCCCTCCGCGTCGGTCTGCACGGTGCTCGGCGAGCGGGTGACCCCATCGTGGTCGTAGATCACCGCCGGGTCGTTGGTGAGTCCGCCGTTGGTGGTGCCGGACACGTCGATCAGCGTGACCCAGACGCCGCGGATGGGCGTGTTGCGCAGACGGTTGAAGACGATGCCGCTCGGGTCGACGAGGATGTCGGCCTTGACCTCGCTCGGCGCGAGCTCGCAGCCGGAGAGGCTCGCGGTGAGGGTGTCGTCGGCGATGCCGGTCGAGGGGGCGGCGACGCTGCGCAGCGCGGGCCCTTGCGGCGACGGGGCGGCCGTGCGGAAGACGCCGGAGTTCGGCGCCGTCTCGACCACGGTCACGGTGTGCGTGGTGCCGGTGGTCCACGATTGCACCGCGATGGTCGCGGTCTCGGCGATGTGCGGATCGGCGTTGCAGGCCGCGGCGTCCGCCTGCAGGAACAGCGAGGCGCCGACGCTCGTGGCCCTGGCCTGGCGGGCGAAGGTGCGGTCGGTGAAGAAGCGGATCGTGGCGGGGGCGGCGGGCACCTCGGCCATCACCTCGTTGGACCACACCGAGGCCTGGCTGCCGGTCAGCGGGTCGAGGTAGTTCAGCGAGGCGTCACGCTGGATGGTGCGCATGGCGCTCGCGGCGGGGGCTGCGAGGCACAGGGCGGCGAAACTCGCGGCCAGGGTTCTCCCCGCCTCCCGGAGGAGGCGCTGGACGAGCCGGCTCATCGCGGTCCCGCCTCCGCCCCGTCACGGCGTGATGCGCACGCCGAAGCGCAGCACCACGCTTGCCCCCGGGGCCAGCGAACCCACCGTGGCCTGCACGGAACCGGCGGCCCCGTTGGCGGGTGCGGTCACCGAACCCGAGGTCACGGCGGCGGGCACGGTCGCGCTGTAGACGGTCCACGCGGGCGTGGCGTCGTTCAGCACGAGGCCGGTGACGGTCACCGGGCCCACGTTCGTCGCGGTGATCTCGTAGCGGATGCAGCCGCCAGGCGCCGCGCCGGACAGGATGGCGCTGACCGCGTACGCGGTGTCCGCCGTGCCGTCGCAGCCGGCGTCGAGGGCCTGCGTCTTGACCAGGGTGACCTGCGAGGCGATCACGTTCGTGCTGTCGGTGACCGCGGTCGCGGCCGGGGCGGCGATGCCGCCGATCGTGCCGGTGAGCGTGGCGGTCAGCGTCGTCACGTTGGACGTCGACGGCACGGCCGAGGCGGGCGCGGTGACCTTGACGAACAGGCGGGCCGTCTCGCCCGGCTCCAGGCCGGCGGCGGTGCTGGCGCCGTTCGTGCCGCCCGTGAGTGCGGCGAGCGACGTGACGACCGGGTCGGTCGGGTCGAGCGTGCCGTCGTTGTTGCGGTCCCAGTAGACGACCGACGAGAAGCCCGGGCCCGCATCGACGGCGGCGAGCGCGCCGGTGCTGGCGACCCCGTCGCCTTCGAGCACGTTGCCCGCGTTGGTCATCGTGTGCACGTACACGACGGTGCCGGCCGCGACGACCTGGCCGCTGTGGTTCGGCGACAGCGTCAGCGCGCGGACCGTGCCCACGGTGACGGCGTCGTGGAGCTTGTCGGAGACGCCGGTGGCGGCCGACAGCGCGCGGAAGTACAGCTGCGTCGTGCCCGCGGCGGCGCCGGCTGGCACGGTGACGTCGGCGTAGACGGTCTTCTGGCTGCTGGCGCCTACCACGCCGGTGTTGTCGATGACGGCGTTGCCCGCGTCCCGGAACACCACGGTCCAGCCGGCGGGCAGGGTCTGCGATGCGAAGTTCACGTCGGTGCTGGCCTGCAGGCCGAAGGTGTCGGGCGAACCGGCGCCGTTGGCGGTCACGAGCGTGAAGCGCACCGTGGCGCCGGGCTGCACGGGCAGCGTGGCGACCGGCAGCGCCTCGGCGCCGGGGCCGTAGCCGAGCGCGCCGGGGCCGGCGGTGTCGTTCGTCAGGTCGAGCGTGTTGCCCGAGATGGCGGTGAGCGTGTTGGCGGCCGTGGCGACTTGCGTGGCATCGAGCTTCGAGCGCGCGTTGGACTGCACTGCGTAGCCCGCGCTGCCGGAGGCGCCGGGCGGCAGCGTCGCACGGATCACCACGTTGACCGAGGCGCCGGCGGCGAGCGGGCCGCTGTCGGGTGTGCCGTTGCCGTTGGTGTCGACGAGCGGGGTCACGCCGTCGGCCTGGAAGAACTGGAACGTGGTGCCGGCCGGGAAGGTCGAGCCGCTGGTGGTGAGGTCGAAGCTGTCGGTGGTGTTGCCGAGGTTGGTCACCGTGTTCGTGAAGACCACGGTGCCGCCCTGCGTGGCGGTGGGCACCGCGGCACCGCCGGTCAGCGAGACGGCCGCCGCGCCCAGCACGGTGTACTGCACGGGATTGACGGCCGAGGCCGTCACCGGGGCGGCGCCGTCGTGGTACGCGAAGGTGCCGGTGACCAGGGTGGCGGCGTTCGCGCCGGCAGGCAGGCTGCCGTTCACGTTGACCTTGAAGGACACCGTGCCGCTCGCGCCCGGGGCCACCGAGGCGATCTTCGCGGTCACGCGGTTGGCCACGGTCACGCCCTGGTCGTAGACGATGCCGCTCTGGTTGTCGGTGCTGTCGGCGTCGCTCAGCTGCGTGCCCGCGCCGGTCACGCTCCAGCGGCCGGAGTTGGCCACGTACGTCATGCCGGACGGGATCAGGTCGGTCAGCACGACGTTCGTCGCGGTGGTGTTGCCGGTGTTGGTGTACGTGATCGTGATGGTGCGCGAGCTGGTCGACGGCGACGGACCGGCGGCGAGGTCGATCGATTGCGTCGTGTGCACGACGGCCTGGCCGGTCACCGTGGTCACGTCGGTGACGGTGGCGTTCGTGGCGCCGGCGAAGCCGCTCGTGGCGGTCAGCAGCATGGTGTTGGTGTTGCCGGCGACCGCGGTGGGCGGCACCACACCGGCCGCGACCAGGTGGAAGACCTGGCCGGCGGCGAGCTGGCCCGTCGTGGTGATGGGCACGGCGTTGTCGGGCACGCCGTCGCCGTTGGCATCGGCGTAGTAGACGAACGTGGCGAACGAGAAGGTGCTCGCCTGCGGGGTGGCGGCGAGCGTGAACGTGTCGGGGCCGTTGCCGGTGTTGGTGATTGTGTGCGGGTAGTAGACCTGGCCGCCGGCCGAGACGGTCTTCGTGCCGTTGGCGGTGAAGCTCAGGCTCGCGACCTGCTGCACCGTGGTGATCACGGTGTTCGACGTGACGGTGCGGGTGACCGCGGCGCCGTCGGCGTAGGTGGCCGACGCCTGGTTGCCGATCTGCGATCCGGCCGGGGCGGCGGCGAGGGCCGGAAGCGCGGCGGACGCGGCCACCAGCACCACGGCCAGCAGCAGGGAAGGAATGCGGAAGTTCAGCATGGTGGTGGATCTCAGCGGGCGACGGCGGGCAGTTGCATGCGCGCGCGCACGGTGCGGGTGCTGCCCGCGGGCAGGTCGCCGAGGTTCCAGCGCAGGAAGCGGTACTCGGAAGCGGGCACCTCGCGGCGCGCCGTGCGGCCGTCCGGCAGCGTCACGGTGCGCACGAGGGGCAGGGGTTCGAAGGTGCGGCCGTCGAGGCTGGCGCTGGTGGCGGCCGGCGTGGCGGTGGTGGCCAGGTACTGCAGGCCGCCGGCGGGCACCGGCAGCGTGAGCTTCACGTCGCGTGCGGGGGCGGCGGTCGGGTTGCGGTAGACGGCCTCGTACTCGACGGTGTCGCCGGGGCGCACGTCACCGAGCGGCTGCAGCCGTTCGGCGGGCCTGCCGTCGACCGGGGCGGGCAGCGCCACGACGCGGTACGCGGCCAGCACCACGTCGGGTGCGCCGGCCGCGTCGGCGGTCGAGCCGAAGAGGCCCATCAGGAAGGTGATCAGGGCCGTGACCCAAACCTTGTTCATCGCAGACTCCTTGCCATCCGCGCCCCTCGCCGGGCGCGTGTTTTTTCAGATGGTCGGGAGTGTGTCGAGGCGGGGCGTTTCGCGAAGCTGGCGCGATTCGGTGCGCCGTGAACGGGTTTGGCCGTGTACGCGTGCGGTGATCGATGCGGCGTGTCGGTGATTCGCCGACAGCGGTCCGGGCGGTCGTTCAGGCCGGCGGCAGCGTGTGTTCGGCCACCACGCGGTGCAGGTCGGCCAGCAGGCGGCCGAGGCCCTCGCCCTTGTCGTGGAAGGCGAGCACGTCGAGTTTCTCGCCGAGCTGGCGGTACTCCTCGTGGATCATCTCGTTGGAGAGCACGAGCACCTTGACGGGGTTGTCCGCGCGGCGGACGGCCTCGAGCACCTTGAGCCCGTGGCCCGGCGAGAGGAACAGATCGAGCAGCACGAGGTCGGGGCGCACGCGCCCGATGAGTTCGATGGCTTCGGGTTCGCCGCTGGCGAGGCCGACGACGTTCAGGCCGGGCACGCGGGCCAGCTGGGAGAGCAGCACGCGCTGCATCACGGGAGAGTCTTCGACGACGACGATGTTCATGGGAGGTACCGCTTGAGATGGGAGCTTACGGGATCCAACGTTTCCCGGACAGCCGGCGCCGACCCGTGTGCGGTGTGGGCAATCCACCGACACGTGTGTCGGATCGGGCTGCTTCACACCTCGTCGGTCAGGCCGTGCTGCAGGCAGTACTTCGCGAGTTCGACGTTGGTGCGGACCTTCATCTTGTTGAGCAGCCGGGTGCGGTACGTGCCGATCGTCTTCACGGACACCCCCATCGTCGAGGCCGTCTGGGCCGGGGCCTGGCCCGAGGCGATGGCCAGCATCACGCGGTACTCCTGCTCGGACAGCGTCTGGTGCGGCAGGCTGTGGCTGGCCCGGCCACCCAGCAGGTCGACGAGGTGGTCCGCCATCGACGCGGTGACGTAGCGGCGGCCCTGCACCAGGCGCAGCAGGGCCTCCACCAGCTCGTCGCCGGCCCGGTCCTTCGGCAGGTAGCCGGCCACGCCCAGCTGCAGCAGCCGAGCGGCGTAGGCGGATTCGGCGTTGAAACTGAGCACCAGCATCGGCGTGCCGGGCGCGGCGCGCAGCATCGTGGTCACGCCGTCGGTGCCGGTGGTGTCGGGCAGGGCGAGGTCCATCACGATGGCGTCGAACGGGCCGGTCTCGGCCAGCCGGGCCAGCCCCTCGGCGAGCGTGGCGCCCTCGGCGACGACCGCGTCGGGCCAGGCGTTGAGGATCAGCTGCCGCTCGCCGAGCCGCATGATGGGGTGGTCTTCGACCAGCAGGAATCTCATCGTGGCACCGTCTCCAGGGGAACCCGAACCGTGACGCGGGTGCCGCCGTGCGGCCTCGGGCCGAACTGCAGCGACCCGCCGACCAGCGCGGCCCGCTCGCGCATGTTGCGCACGCCGCTCGCGTCGGCGCGCATGTCCACCGGGCCCACGCCGTCGTCCTCGACGTCGAAGCGGTAGTGGCGTCCCTCCACCCGGCCACGCACGGCGAGGTGCGTGGCCCCCGCGTGGCGCAGCACGTTGGTGGTGGCCTCCTGCAGGATGCGGAAGATCTGGTTGGCGCGGTCCGGCGGCAGGTGTTCGTCGCCGGCGATCTCGACCCGGGTCTCGAGCTTGCCGAGCGCGGCCACCGAGCGCACATGGTGCGACGCGGCGGCGCCGAGGCCGAGGTCGTCGAGCATCGGGGGGCGCAGCTCGCCGGCGATGCGCCGGGTGATGCGGATGGCCTCGTCGAGCAGGCCGGTGATCTGGCCCACGTGCTCCTCGGGCAGCTCGGGGTGCGCGCGGGCGAGGTCGCCGACGACCAGCTTGGCAACCGTGGCGATCTGGCCCAGCTGATCGTGCACCTCGCGCGAGAGGCGCCGGCGCTCCTCCTCGATGCGGTGGTCGAGCTGGCCCGCGAACGACTGGATGCGCACCATGGCCTCGCTGAGCGCCTCGGTGCGTTCCGTCACCTGGTGCTCGAGGCGTTCGCGCGCGACCCGCACGGCGGCATCGGCCTCGTCGCGCAGGCGCCGCTCGCGCCACAGCAGCCACAGCGCTCCCCCCATCAGCACCGAACCGCCGGCGGTCAGGGCCCCGACCAGCGTCGACGTGACGGCGGCCACATCCTCGCTGTCGTTGCGGCGGCGTTCGAGCACCGCGGTCTGGTAGGCCTCGAGCGTGGCGAACTCGCTGCGCAGTTCGTCCATCAGCTGCTTGGCCTTGATGTGGTCGACGAGGTCGCGCCGCGGTTCGTAGTCGTTCTCGCGGCGGTGCGCGATCGTTTCCTCCGCCGCGGCCACGCGCTGCGCGATCAGCCGGTCGATGGCGGGCCGCATCGTGCGCACGGGGGCCGACCCGGATCCGTCGATGTAGGCGCCCAGAGAGGGCTGCAGGCGCTGCAGTTCGGCCCGGGCGGTGACGAAGGGCTGCAGGAATTCGTCGCGGCCGCTGAGGATGAAGCCGCGCTGCCCGGTCTCCAGGTCGACGAGGGTGCCGAGGGTGCGCTGGAGCAGCAGCAGGGTGGTGGACTCGTGCTGGCGCGCGTCGTCCAGCGCGGCCATCTCGCGCACGCCGCGATATCCCGCATAGGCCGTGATGGCGTAGGCCACCGCGGCCATCGCGAAAAGCGTGAAGGCCAGTGCGGAAAAGCGGAATCGTCGGGCGACCCGCGCGAGGTAGCTGCTCGTTGCCAAACCCGGTCACCTCCCTGGCAACGCTGTCGGTTGACGGGCCCTCGCCATACACGCACGGCAAGGGCTCTTCCTCGAACTTTATGGAGTCGGCAAGACCTGTCAATCCCGGGGATTTCCGCCGGGCCGGGCGCCCGTCAGTCGGCGCGCCACTCCCGCAGTTCCTCCACCAGCACCGGGTGGTTGTCCATCTCGGCACGGCGGATCAGTGCGAAGACGTTGTGTTCGGTGACCCGCTCGTGGCCGATGCCCTTCAGCAGCAGGCGGTAGATGTCCTCGATCTCCTGGGCGTGTTCGGCGTTCGTGTTCATGCGCGCTTCCTCCGGGTGGGTCAGTCGAGCAGGGTGGCCGACAGCGTGATGTTGGGGACCGAGGCCAGGGCCTTGGACAGCGGGCAGTTCTGCTTGGCGCCGGCGGCCAGCTGCTGGAACTGCGCCTCGTCGAGGCCGGGCACCTTGGCCGACAGCGTGAGGGCGATGCGGTCGATCAGGAAGCCGTCGCCCTGCTGGGCCAGGCGCACGCTGGCCCGCGTGTCCACCGAGACGGTGGCGAAACCCGCCTTTTCGCAGGCGAACGAGAACGCCATCGTGAAGCAGGCGGCATGGGCGGCCCCCAGCAGTTCCTCCGGGTTCGATCCGGTGCGGTCGTCGCCGAAGCGGCTGCCGAAGCCATAGGGATAGGCCTTCAGCGCCGCGGTTTCGGTGCTGATCTGGCCTTGCCCCTTCTTGCCAGGGCCCTCCCAGTGGACGGTGGCGGTCTTTTCGGTCATGGGCAACTCCTTGGGCGGTGGGGATCACTTGGGCCGCGGGTCCGCGAGCTGCGCACCCGGATCGGAAAGCTGATGTTCGCGCAATTCGCGCACCGCGAGGGCGACAGCCCTGGCGGCGTTGTGCACTTCCGCGAGGAAGGCGGTGTCCTGGTCGAGCGATTCGTGGCTCGTGGCGTAGGGCCCGTAGTAGCCCACGTAGCGGTCGAGGCGGGCCTTGTCGCCCGCGTCCACGAGGCCCATCCAGTCGAGCCAGTCGGTGAGGTTGCGGCGGTGGCCCTCGATGCCGGCCACGTCGCCGTGCACCACCACGCCGTAGACCCGGCCGGCCAGGTGTTTCGGGTAGCCCCAGCCGGCCAGCTCGAGCTGCTTGGCCTCTTCGGGCTTTTTCCCGTGGGTGGTGGTGGGGTCGGGGTTGCCGCCATCGGCGCAGACGAGGCGGTCGATCATCTGCTTGAGCTGTCCTGGCGACTGGTACCAGTACGTGGGCGCCAGCAGGATCACGCCGTGGGCCGCCACCCAGCGCTCGTAGATCTCGGCCATCCAGTCATCCGCCTGGCCCAGCGCGTGGTTGGGGTAGCAGCTGCACGGCCAGTGGCACAGTGGCATGGCGGTCGCGACGCAGCCCTTGCAGGGGTGGATCTGGCGGCCGAATTCGGAGGTGACGAGGCTCAGGTCGAGCACGTCGGTCTCGATGCCGTCGGACGCCAGCGTGTCCCGCACGGCCCGGGTCAGGCGCCAGGTCTTGGAAATCTCGCCCGGGCAGGTGCCGTCGTTGCGGGCGCTGCCGTTGACCAGCAGCACGCGGGACGGCGCCGCGGGGTCGTGCCAGCGGGCCTGGGCGGCACGCAGTCGGTCGCGGGTGTCGAGCCATTCGACCGACAGGTCGTACGAGGGATCGGCGAACTCCGGGCCGGCCTTGCGGGTGTGGGGGGCCTTGCGGCCCTCCTGGTAGGCGTCCCAGGCGATGGCCTCCAGGCGGGCGATGGCCTCGCGTTCGGGGTCGAAGGCCGGGTCGGTGAACCGGCGACGGTAGCGCTCGCCGAAGGCCTCGCGGGTCAGCGGATCGGGGGCCTGGCCGGTGCGGACGGGGGTCATGTCCCCAGTATGGTCAGCCGCGCCGGGACGGCCATCGGACGCGGGCGCGACCCGGGGCGGGTCGCCGTCCTACAACTCAGCCCACGCGCGTGCAGCGGCGCCCGTCGCGCTTGGCCTGGTACAGCGCGTCGTCCGCGCGCTTGAGCAGGTCCTCGGTCGACTCGCCGGAACGGTACTGGGCGAGGCCGCACGAAAAGTGCACCTCGAGGCCGGGTGCGATCTCGTCCCAGCCCTGCGCGGCCAGCGCCGCGCGGAAGCGCTCGATGGGGATGTGGGCGTCGGCCACAGTGGTGCCGGTCAGCACGGCGAGGAACTCCTCGCCGCCATAGCGGCCGAACCGGTCGGTGTTGCGGGCCAGCTGCTGCACGGTGGAGGCGAAGCGCTTGAGCGTGCGGTCGCCGGCCGGGTGGCCCAGCGTGTCGTTGATGGCCTTGAAATGGTCCAGGTCCAGCAGGGCCACGACGAGGGACTTGCCGGTGCGGTCGCTGCGGCGCTGCTCGTCGGCGAGCACGGTCATCAGCGTGCGGCGGTTGATGAGGCCGGTGAGCTCGTCGTGCTGCGCCAGGTGCTGCACCTTGCGGGTGAGCGCGGCCAGCTCGCGGCTGCGCTTCTTCAGCAGCGCCGTCATCGCGCCGTTGAACGAGCCGATCCAGATGCACTGCCACAGCGTCAGCGAGATGAAGGCCCACGACACCACCTGCTCGGCGATGTTGGCGTCCGGGATGCGCATGGGCCCCGGCACCCCCCACAGCACGATGCCCGCACCCAGGCAGACGGTCACGCACGCGGTCACGGCCTGGCGCAGCGCCACGCGCATCGCGAGCGACGTGAAGACGATGAACAGCACGAGCAGGAAGACGAAACTCAGCTGCGGCATCAGCAGCATGCCCACCAGCTGCAGCACCTGGTGCGTCAGCGACAGGGTCATCGGCAGGTGGGGGTCCTTGAATCCGAGCGACCAGCCGTTCTGGAACACCACGGTCCAGAAGGTCCCGATCATCAGCCCCATCAGCGTGTAAGCCGCGACGGGCACCCAGTGCACCGTGCCGAGGAACGCGAAGAGGCCCAGCATCGCCCCGTCGATCAGGTAGCTGTACGAGATGATGCGCACGTTGCGCAGCGCGTGTTTCGTGAACGTGGCCTGGCGCGCGGCCACGTCCTGGCGATCACCCGGCGCGGTGGCAGTTGCGGCCTGCATCCTTGGCTCCATAGAGGCCGCGGTCCGCGCGGCTCAGCAGTTGTTCGACGGATTCCCCGGCCTGGTGGACGGCCATGCCGGCGGAGAAGCTGACCGACAGGCCCGGGGCGAGCGAGGCCCAGTCGGCCGCGGACACACCGTCCCTCAGCCGGTCGAGCGCTCGGGCGGCCTCGGCGGCGTCGGTGTCGGGCAGGATCAGCAGGAACTCCTCGCCGCCGTGGCGGCCGAAGCGGTCGGTGGCGCGCTGGCGGGTCTGCACGGCCTCGGCGAACGTCTGCAGTGTGCGGTCGCCGGTCAGGTGGCCGTGCTGGTCGTTGACGGCCTTGAAGTGGTCGATGTCGAGCAGCGCCACCGCGAGCGGGGTGCCGTCGCGTTCGGCGCGCTCGATCTCCTCGTCCAGCACGCGCAGGATGCTGCGGCGGTTGAGCAGGCCCGTGAGTTCGTCGTAGTTCGCGAGGCGTTCGATCTGCGCGAGCGTGGCGGCCATCTGCTCGCCGCGCTGGCGCAGCAGCTGGTTGTGCCCGCTGTTGATGATGCTCAGCAGCACGCACCGTGCGAGCGTGGCCGTGAAGCAGGCCCAGGCCGTGAACTGCTCTGCCGCGGTGTGCGACGGGATCTGCAGCGAACGGCTGCCGGTCAGCGTGGCCGCGCCGATCACGGCGCTGACGATGAACCACGCGAGCGTCGCCTGCGACCGCGGCATGCGATACGTGGCGCTGAGGAAGATCGTGAACAGGATCAGCACGTACAGGAACGTCATCACCGGGAAGACCGCGATGCCGAGCCCGCAGATCACCATGCCCGCGATGGACTGGGCGGCCGACATGCTCGGGTCCGACCAGCGCTGCGAGTACCCGCTCGAGATCAGCGCGCAGGCGATCGCGCAGACGATCCAGCCCGGCACGGCGTAGAGCAGCGCGGCGCTCCAGTGCACGGTGCCCGTGAGCGCGAAGAGGGCGAGGCACACGCCGTTGATGGCGTAGCTGGTGGCGATCACCTTGGACTCGCGGATCCACAGCACGCGCCGCCGCTGCGCGCGTTCGGCGGACTCGCGGGCCGCGGCCTCGTCGGCCTCCGAGGGGCCGGCCGGTTCGGCCGGCAGCCGGTCCGGTGCGAGGCCGGGCAGGGCGATGACTTGCGCGCTTCGGGGTTTCGTGGTCATGCGGCCTCTCCGGACTCGGGGGCCGATTCGTTCCATTCCATGTCGCCGCACACGACGCGCAGTTCGCGCCGGCCGTTCTCCTGGTGGTGGAAGGCGTACGAGACCGTCACGCACACGAGCTTGCCGTGCAGCGTGCGGTAGGGCCGCGTGGTCTGCACCTTGCCGATCGCCTCGGTGGCGCGGCGGAAGTACGGGCGGCGCGCCCAGCAGGCGCCGTCGCTGCGGGCGAGCGGCTCGAAGCCGGCGCGGGGCGAGTCGCCACGGCCGGGCGGGTGCAGGTGCGTGCCGATCTGGTAGCCCTCGGCGTCGAGCACGTAGGCGATGTCGGCGCCGGTGAGCGCGAGGAAGTCGCGGCAGGCGTCCTCGGCCGACACGCCCGCGCTCATCAGCACGCCGGCGTTGCCGATCGCGTGCTGGTACGGGGCGAGCTTGATGCGGTGTTCGTGGCGCTGGCGGTCGCGGCGGACGCCGAGGCCGGGGTACAGGCCCGAGATGGTCTGCGGCGCGTGGCCGTTGGGCACGAGGGCGGGCTGCGGGCGGCCGAAGTAGTAGCCCTGCACCATGTCCGCGTCGGACTCCATCGCGATGTAGGCCTCGTCGAGTGTCTCGACCCCCTCCATCAGCACCATCGCGCCGCATTCGTGCAGCAGCGAGGCCATCTGCGAGACCACGCGCTGCGTGCGCCGGTCCTGGGCCGCGCGGGCGATCAGGTTGCGATCGAGCTTCACGATGTCGGGCTGCATGCGCCAGACGCGGTCGAAGTTGGACTGGCCCGCGCCGAAGTCGTCGATCGCGATCAGGCAGCCGTGGCGGCGAGCCGCCGCCATCGCGGCTTCCATCGCGGGCAGGTCGGAGATGTCGGTCTCGAGCACCTCGAGCACCATGCGGTCGCCGGGCACGCCGACGCGCTCGGACACGCCGCGCAGGTAGGCCTCGCCGCCGTCGGGCCGGCGGGCCAGGCGCTGGAACACCTCGGGATGGATGTTGAGGAACACCCATTGCGACTGCGGCCCCTGCGTGACGAAGTTGCGCAGGTGGACCAGGCGGCTGATGCTGTCGCAGTCGGCCAGTTCGTCGTTGGATCGGCAGGACCGGAACACCTCGGGCGGCGGCACGAATTGCCCCTCGGGGCCGGTCGCGCGCAGCAGCGCCTCGTGGCCCACGACCCGTCCGTGCGACAGGCTGTAGATGGGTTGGAAATGACTCGACAACGTCCACGGCTCCAGGCGTCCCACGGTACGTCCGTCGGCCTGGTCCAGGTGGGATAGCAGGTGTGAGAGACGGCTCGTCTCGGAAAGCATGTCGTCGGTCCCCAGATGTTCTTCTGACGCCGGCCGGAGTGCGGCCTGATGTTGCCTGTACGGTGGTTATCGGCCGAAGCGGCCGTGGCTTGAGGGCCCGCGGCGCGTGATGGGGTTCACAGATCTTTACCCCTGGGCCACCGGTGATTCACCGCCCGGCGGGACCATCTCGTCATGGGCAACGAGCCCGATGACAGGAGACCGACATGGAACAAACGACGACCCGGAGCCGCGGCCTGAAGGGCCTGCTGGCGGGTGTGGTGGTGGCGGTGCTGGGCACCGTGGCGATCACGAGCTGGGCCGAACCCGGCCCGGGCCCGGGGCACCGCGGCCCGCCCTCGATGGGCGGCCCGGGCTTGCTGCTGATGGCCCCGCCCGAGCGCATCGACCGCATGGTGGACCGTTTGCTCGACGGACTGGATGCCACCGACGCCCAGCGCACGCAGATCCGCCAGATCGCCCAGGCGGCGGCGAAGGACGTGAAGGCGCAGCTGGACGCCGGGAAGGGCCTGCGCGAGAAGGGCCGTGAATTGTTCACGGCACCCACCATCGACGAGGCCGCCGTGGAGGCGCTGCGCCAGCAGCAGGCTCAGGCGCACGAGGCCGTCAGCCGCCGCGTGACGCAGGCGATGGTCGACGCCGCCAAGGTGCTGAACCCGAAGCAGCGCGCCACGCTGGCCGCCCGGCTGGAGAAGCGCCACCGTCCGCCGATGCGCCATGACCGCGAGCAGAGCGCGGTGCCTTCGACGTTTCCGCTGACCTGAATTGTGTTCTGATTGACACACGGACCACACGACGTCCGCCCCGGGGTTCCGGCCCCGGGGCTTTTGTCATTTGATACCGCCATGACCATCCGCCTCCTCCTGATCGACGACGACGCCCGACTCTCCGCCATGGTGGCCGACTACCTGCGCGGGTCTGGCTACGAGGTGACCGTGGCCGGCTCGCTCGCCGAAGGACGCGAGCAGCTCGCCTCGTCTGTCCACGACGCCCTGGTGCTCGACCTGATGCTGCCCGACGGCGACGGGCTCGACCTGTGCCGAGAACTGCGCGCGAACCCGCGCACCCGCCAGCTGCCGCTGCTGATGCTGACCGCCCGCGGCGAGCCGATGGACCGCATCGTGGGCCTCGAGATGGGCGCCGACGACTACCTGCCCAAGCCGTTCGAGCCGCGCGAGTTGCTCGCCCGCGTGAAGGCCCTGCTTCGCCGCGCCTCGCCCACGCCCGCGGGCGACGAGGTGCTGCGGTTCGGCCGCCTCGAGATCGACCTCGGCGAACGCGCCGCGCGCCTCGACGGCAAGGTGTGCGACCTCACCAGCCACCAGTTCGACCTGCTCGTGGTGATGGCGCAGAGCCCGGGCCGCGTGCTGTCGCGCGACCAGATCATGGACCTGCTCAAGGGCCACCCGATGGAAGCGTTCGACCGCTCCATCGACGTCCACATCTCGCGCATCCGCGCGGTCATCGAGGACGATCCGAAGAACCCGCGCCGCGTGTTGACGGTGCGGGGCGCCGGCTACGTGTTCGCGAAGAAGCAAGACGCCGAGAACGGACCGTGATCGACCGCATGCACACCCTCACGCTGCGGATCTACCTGACCGTGGTGGCGGTGCTGCTGCTGTTCGCCTTCAGCTCCGGCTGGCTGTTCCAGCGGCACATCGAGGAAGAGCGGGTGCAGGCGAACTCGATGCTCGCCGAGCGCGTGGCGGCGTGGGCCGACCTGATCCAGCGTTCGCTGCCCGGCACCGAGGAGCCCGTGGAGCAGCAGGCCGCCGCGCTGCATGCGTGGTCGCACCGCCTGCGCCTGCCGCTGGCGCTCGACGACGTGAAGGGCCAGCGCATCGCCGCATCCGACAGCTTCCTGCGCCGGCAGGCCGAGGGCACGGCCCACGGCATGGCCATGCGGCTGGAAGACGGCCGCACGCTGTGGGTGATGCGCCCGGGCAACCGCCCGGTGGGTCCGCCGCCGCGCGGGTTGCCGCCGCCCCCGCGCGAAGGTGCCGACGACGACCGGGGCCCGGTCGACTGGCCCTGGGGCGAGACGGTGCTGCGCCGCAGCGTGAGCCTCGTCGTGGTGCTGGTGCTGCTGTTCTTCGCGGTGGCCGCCGGGGCCTGGCCCGCGGTGCGCCGGCTCACGCGGCGGCTCAAGGCGCTGCAGCACGGGGTCGAGAACTTCGGTGCGGGCAACCTCGGCCAGCGCGTCGAGGTGTCCGGCCGGGACGAGGTGGCCGCCGTGGCCGCCAGCTTCAACCAGGCCGCGGGGCGCATCGAGGCGCTCGTGCAGTCGCACCGCTCGCTGCTCGCGAACGCCAGCCATGAACTGCGCTCGCCGCTCGCCCGCATGAAGATGGCCGTGTCGATGCTCGACGAAGCGCCCCCCGTCCAGCGCGAGCGCCTCAAGCGCGAGATCGACACCAACGTCGCCGAACTCGATGCACTCGTCGAGGAGGTGCTGCTCGCGAGCCGGCTCGACGCGGCCCCGCAGATGGGCCTGCGCGAGCCGGTGGAAATGCTGGCGCTGGCCGCCGAGGAGGCCGCGCGTGTCGACGCGCAGGCCGGTGGCGAACCCGCCTCGGTGTTCGGCGACGAACGCCTGCTGCGCCGCGCGCTGCGCAACCTGCTGGAGAACGCCCGCCGCTATGGCGGCGGCGACGTGGGTGTCACCGTGTCGTCCCGCGGCGGCACCGCCGTCGTGCAGGTGAACGATCGCGGCCCCGGCGTGCCGGCCGACCAGCGCACGCGCATCTTCGAGCCGTTCTACCGCCTGCCCGGGCACGCCGAACAGGCGGGTGGCGTGGGGTTGGGGCTGAGCCTCGTCAAGCAGATTGCGGAGGGGCACGGGGGCACCGTGCGTTGCCTGCCGCGCGACGGTGGCGGCTGCACGTTCCAGCTGGACCTGCCGACGGCCTGATCCCGGGGGTCAGGCCGCCGCGTCGGCGGCTCGCTGGCGCAGCACCCACTGCAGGAAGGCCCCGAGCCCCAGCGCGGCCACGGCGAGGCCCGCGGTGGCCGCCGCCCAGAAGCCGCGCGCGCCGAGCAGCGCCGGCGGGGTGCTGCCGAAGGTGTCGAACGCCAGCACGTAGCCGCCGGCCAGGCCCACGCCCCAGATCGCGAACGCGTAGATCAGCAGCGGCACGGTGGTGACCCGGTGGGCGCGCAGCACGAACGAGGTCAGGGCCTGGCCCGCGTCCGCGATGTGGAACACCGCGACCCACGCGAGCAGCGGCAGTGCCGCGGCGATGATGGCCGCATCGCTGGTGTAGAGGCCCAGCACGCCCTCGCGGGCGAGGTACACGCCGCTGCCCAGCAGCGCGGCGACCAGCAGCGCGATCTGCAGGCCGTGCCAGCCGAGGCGGCGCGCGTCGGGCATGTCCGCGGCGCCGATGCGCTGCGCGACGAGCGTGGCCGTGGCGTTGCCGAGCGACAGCGGCACCATGAACAGCATGGCGATCAGGTTCGCGGCGAGCTGGTGGCCGGCGACGGCCGTGGTGCCCATGCGTGCGATGAAGAAGGCCATGAACGTGAACCCGGTGACCTCGATCAGCACCGACAGGCCCATCGGCACGCCCAGGCGCACGAGGGCCTTCTGGCTCTCCCTGTCGGGCCGGGCGATGCCGCCGTCGTGCAGGCCGAACGGCGCGTAGAACGGGTCGCGGTGGATCACCCACCATGCGATGGCGAGCTGACCCCACATCACGATGGCGGTGGCGATGCCGCAGCCCACCGCGCCGAGCGGCTGCAGGCCGAGGCCTCCGAACACGAGCCAGGCGCTGAGCGGCACCTTCATCGCGAGGCCGCCCAGCTGCACGGCCATCACGATCTTCGGGCGCGACACCGACGTGTTGAAGCCGCGGAACGCGGTGAACAGCAGCGCAGGCGGCAGCGCGAAGGCGAGTGCGGCCAGGTACCCGCGCACCTTCTCGCCCACCTCGGGCGAGGCGCGCGAGAGCGCGAGGAACGGCTGCGGGAACAGCATCACGGCACACCCCACGACCGACAGCGCGAGCGCGAGCCAGCCGGCCTGGTGCAGCTGCCGGCCCGCGTCGCGCAGCTGCTTCGCGCCGAACAGCTGGCCGGCGATGGGACCGATGGCGAGCACGACGCCCATCAGGCCGATGAACACGGTGATGTAGGCCGCGCCGCCGATGGCGAGCGCCGCGAGGTCGGTGGCGGAGGCGCGGGCGACGAGCACGGTGTCGACCGTGCCGAAGGCGAGCACGGCGAGCTGGCCCACGAGCACGGGCCACGCGAGGGGGAGGATGCGGCCCGCGCTGTGCCGCAGGCTCGGGGTCACGCGGGGTTCTCTGGCGAGGGCGTGGCGGGCTCGGACGCGGGCCTGGGGTCCTCGAGCGCGCGTTCGGCGTAGCGGTTGAAGCGCCAGGCCGTGCCTTCCATCGTGATGCGCCGCCAGGTGGCGCGCTTCTCGCCCGGGGTCATCACGGGCCAGTGCTGCACCTCGTCGAACGTGCGGCCGCAGCCCTTGCAGAGGTCGTCGCCCTGGCTGGTGGAGCAGATGGCGATGCACGGCGCGTCGGGCATCGTGGCGTACCACGCGAGCCAGGCGTCGCGGGCGCGCGGCGGCATGGTGTCCTCGTCGCACTCGTTCTCGTGGAAGTACACCATCAGCGCGTACACCTCGGCGAGCGCGAGCACCTCGCGGCAGGCGGTGATGCCGTCGGGCGAAGGCTCCCGCTCGCGCCACCAGTTGATGGCGGCTTCGATGTCGGTGATGTGGATGCCGGCCATGGGCGGTCCCGCCACGTTCACTCCTGCGCGGCCACGAGGGCGGCCAGGGCCGCCTCGACCGCGGCGCGGTCCGCCACGAGCTGCACCGGCGCCTCGGCCAGCGCGGCGCTGCCTTCGGTCTTCAGGCGCTTGACCCACGCCCCGGCGGCCTTGCCTTCGGCGAGGCCGTCGCTCTGCAGCAGCTCGGTGCCGTCGGTGCCGGTCAGCTTGAAGAAGAAGCGGCCGTCGGCCTCGCGGTACTGCTTGAACTCGGGCAGGCGCGCGGCGGAGGACTTCGCCGCCTTGGTGCCGGACGTGGCCACGGCCACCATCGGGCGCAGGCCCACGGCGTGGCGCAGCTCCGCGAGCAGCGGCTTCGCGGTGGCGCGGGCCTTGCGGGCGCCTTCCTGCAGCACCTCTTCCACCCGCTCGGGGTGGGCGATCAGGTCGGCGTACGTGCCGCGCAGCGGGCCGATGTGCGATTCGATCAGCTCGACGGTGCGCTGCTTGGCGTCGCCCCAGCCGAGGCCGCCCTTCAGGTCGGCGCGGAAGGCCTCGCGCTGCGCGGGCGTGGCGAAGGCGTCGTGGATGGTCACGAGGCTCGTGCTCTCGGGGTCCTTCGACTCGCCGGGCAGGCGCGAGTCGGTGACGATGCGCGCGACCGCGTCCTTCAGGCCCTTCGCGCCGCCCTCGAACAGCGGCACGGTGTTGTCGTAGCTCTTCGACATCTTGCGGCCGTCGAGGCCGGGCAGCGTGGCCACGTCCTCCTCGACCTCGGCCTGCGGCAGCACGAACAGCTCGCGGCCCTGGCCGTAGAGGTGGTTGAAGCGCTGGGCCACGTCGCGGGCCATCTCGATGTGCTGCACCTGGTCCTTGCCGACCGGCACGCGGTGGGCGTTGAACATCAGGATGTCGGCGGCCATCAGGATGGGGTAGCTGTAGAGGCCCATCGAGATGTTGGCGTCGATGTCCTCGCCGGCGGCCACGTTCGCGTCGGCGGCGGCCTTGTAGGCGTGGGCGCGGTTCATCTGGCCCTTGGCGGTGACGCAGGTCAGCAGCCAGGTGAGTTCGGGGATCTCGGGGATGTCGCTCTGCCGGTAGAACACCACCCGGTTCGTGTCGAGGCCCGAGGCCAGGAAGGTGGCGGCGATCTCGAGCGTGGAGCGCGCGACACGCTCCGGGTCGTCGCACTTGATCAGCGCGTGGTAGTTCGCCATGAAGAAGAAGCTCTCGACCCCGGGCGCGCGGCTGGCCAGGATCGCCGGGCGGATGGCGCCCACGTAGTTGCCCAGGTGCGGGGTGCCGGTGGTGGTGATGCCGGTGAGGACGCGTTGAGTCATGGCGAAAGGGTGTTGACGAACGGCGGAGCAGGGGAGTCGGGCATTGTAAGGACCGGCCCGCTACACTGCCCGCCGATGAAGCGCATCGTGATCCTGATTTCCGGCCGTGGTTCGAACATGGAGGCCATCGTCGAGGCCTGCGCCGCCGAAGGGTGGCCCGCCGAGGTGGCCGGTGTGATCTCGAACCGGCCCGATGCGGCCGGGCTGGCCTGGGCTCAGGCGCGCGGGGTCGCCACGCAGGCGATCGACCACAAGGCCTTCGACGGCCGGGAGTCCTTCGACACCGCGCTGGGCGATGCCATCGAGGCGCTGTCGCCCGACGTGGTGGTGCTGGCCGGCTTCATGCGCATCCTGACGGACGGCTTCGTGAACCGCTTCGCGGGCCGCCTGGTCAACGTGCACCCGTCGCTGCTGCCGGCCTTCACCGGGCTGCACACGCACCGCCGCGCCATCGAGGCCGGCTGCAAGGCGGCGGGGGCGACGGTGCACTTCGTGACGGCGGAGCTGGACCATGGGCCCATCATTGCCCAGGCCGTGGTGCCGGTCCTGGCGGGGGACACCGAAGCCACGCTCTCGGCGCGTGTACTGGAGCGCGAGCACCAGATGTACCCGCGCGCGGTGCGCTGGATCGTCGAAGGCGCGCTGCGGGTGGACCCGAACGGCGTGGTGACCCACGCCGGCGGCGTGTCTCAGCTCTTCTGATCCATCGGCTCGAAGCGCAGGCGTTCGACGCCGTCGATGGTCACGCGCTCGAAGAACATCGCGTGCGGCCGCACCCACAGGCCCGAGGCGTTGTAGAGCGGGCGGTACACCACCAGCGGCTCCAGCGTCTCGCTGTGGCGCGCGGCGCCCAGCACCTCGTATTCGCCGCCCTTGTAGTGGCGGTATCGGCCCGTCGGCGTCGGGGGCAGGGGGGGAAGATCGGCATCGCTCATGGCGACCAAGGATAATCGCTCCCATGCACCCGAATGCCCTGCTTGAACTTTCCACCGATCTGCTGCACCAGGTGCTCCAGTTCCAGGCCCCCGCCGACCGCGTGGTGTCCGACTTCTTCCGCACCCACCGCGAGCTCGGTTCCCGCGAGCGGCACACGCTCGCCGAGACCACGTACGGCGTCCTGCGCCAGCGCCTGCTGTTCCAGCACCTGGCCCAGTCGGGCAAGGGCGAGATGGAACGGCGCCTCGCGCTGCTCGGCTGGCAGGGCAACGATGGTTTCCTGAAGGCGGCGATGTCCGAGCAGGAGCAGCAGTGGCTCGAGAAGGTGCGCCAGGTCGACACGGCCGCGCTGCCCGAGCGCCTGCGGCACAACCTGCCCGACTGGCTGGCCGAGCCGCTGCAGGCCGCGCTGGGCGAGGAGTTCTGGCCCCTGGTCGACGCGCTGAACAGTTCCGCCCCGCTCGACCTGCGCGTCAACACGTTCAAGGCGAAGCGCGAGGACGTGCAGGCGGCGTTGAAGGCCGGCGGCATCGAGTCCGAGGCCACGCCACATTCGCCTTGGGGCCTGCGCGTGCAGGGCAAGCCGGCGCTGAACAAGGCCGACACGTTCACGAAGGGCGAGGTCGAGGTGCAGGACGAGGGCAGCCAGCTGCTCGCGCTGCTGACCGACGCCAAGCGCGGCGAGATGGTGGTGGACTTCTGCGCGGGCGCGGGCGGCAAGACGCTGGCGCTCGGCGCCTCGATGCGCAACACCGGCCGCCTCTACGCCTTCGACACCTCCGGGCACCGCCTGGCGGCCCTGAAGCCGCGTCTGGCCCGCAGCGGGCTGTCGAACGTCTACCCGATCCAGATCGCCCACGAGCGCGACGACCGCATCAAGCGCCTAGCCGGCAAGATCGACCGGGTGCTGGTGGACGCCCCGTGCTCCGGCCTCGGCACCCTGCGGCGCAACCCCGACATGAAGTGGCGCCAGTCGCCCCAGTCGGTGGCCGAGCTGCAGGCCAAGCAGGAGGCCATCCTCGCCAGCGCGGCCCGGCTGCTCAAGCCCGGCGGCCGGCTGGTGTATGCCACCTGCAGCCTGCTGGACAGCGAAAACGAGGGCATCGCCGACGCCTTCACCGCCGCCCACGCCCGCGATTTCACACCCGTTCCGGCCGTCGAGGCCCTGGAAAAGGCCCATGCGGGCGGCGCCGGCGACCTGGTGCGCGGCCCCTACCTGCGGCTCTGGCCGCATCGGCACGGCACGGACGCGTTTTTCGCGGCCGTCTGGGAACGTCGCTGAAAATCGTTCAAAAGCGGCGAACCAACCGCCTTGACCTGCATCAAACCGGGGCTGGATCCGGTGAAGTGGCCCCCTGGAAACCCTTTGTTTTCAGTGGGTTGGCACTGCCTGTGTCCTTTACAATGGCCCACCCCGCCCGGTTTGGCGGTTTGAAAGACTTTTGATGAACGTTTTGTTGACCTTGAAGGACGCCCTGGTGGACTGGCTGGCCAACGGCCTGATCCAGACCACGTGGTGGCAGCTCGTGGTGATCACCCTCGTGCTGACCCACATCACCATCGCGTCCGTCACGATCTTCCTGCACCGGTCGCAAGCCCACCGCTCGCTCGACCTGCACGCGATTCCGTCGCACTTCTTCCGCTTCTGGCTGTGGCTCGCCACCGGCCAGGTCACGAAGGAGTGGGTCTCCATCCACCGCAAGCACCACGCGAAGTGCGAGACCAAGGACGACCCGCACAGCCCCTACACGTACGGCATCAAGAAGGTGCTGACGGAAGGCGCCGAGCTGTACCGCGCCGAAGCCAAGGTCCAGGAAACCAAGGACAAGTTCGGCCACGGCACGCCCGACGACTGGATCGAGCGCAATCTCTACAGCCGCTACACCTGGCAGGGCGTGGGCCTCATGCTCATCATCGACCTGGCCCTGTTCGGCGCCGTGGGCCTGACCGTGTGGGCCGTGCAGATGGCCTGGATCCCCGTCACCGCCGCCGGCATCATCAACGGCCTCGGCCACTGGTGGGGCTACCGCAACTTCGAGGCGCCGGACGGCAGCACGAACCTGACGCCGTGGGGCATCATCATCGGCGGCGAAGAGCTGCACAACAACCACCACACGTACCCCACGTCGGCCAAGTTCTCGATCAAGCCGTACGAGTTCGACATCTGCTGGGGCTACATCCGCGCCATGGAAATGGTGGGCCTGGCCAAGGTCCGCAAGACCGCGCCGGTGCTGCGCACGGGCGCCATCAAGCCCGTGGCTGACTCGAAGACGCTCGAGGCCATCATCGCCAACCGCTACGAGGTCATGGCCAAGTACGCGCGCAACCTGCGTGAAGCCTGCGGCGGCGAGATCAAGCGCCTGAAGGCCGACGGCGCCGCCAGCGCCGCGTCGCTCGCGAACATGCAGCTCGCCAAGCGCTGGCTGCACCGCGACGAGGACAAGATCCCCGCGCACCTGAAGGCCCAGGTCGCCAGCGCGATGGCGCAGACGCCGGCCCTCGAGAAGCTCGTGACCATGCGCGAGGAACTGCGCCAGCTGTGGACCCGCACGAACGTGTCGGCCGAACAGCTCGTGGTCGACCTGCAGGCCTGGTGCCGCAAGGCCGAAGAAAGTGGCATCGCCGCGCTGCAGGAGTTCTCGCTGAAGCTGAAGGCGGCGCACGCCTGAGGCCCTTCCGGCAGAAACGACAAAGCCCGCTTCGAGCGGGCTTTTTCTTGGCTGCGTCTTTTCTTGCGCCTGCGTCTGGCCTCTGCGCTGCCCGCCGGAGTGCCTGGCGGGCGGGTGTGCGCTCAGTTCGTGGTGGCGTACCGCACGAGGGCGTTGACGGTCACCATGGGTGCCTGACCCTCGCGCACCAGCAGCTGGGCGACCGCGCGGTCGTCGACCGTGCCGTAGGGCTTGCCGTCGAGGGTCAGCTGGCCGTCCTGTGCGCGCAGCTCGTGGCCGGCGGCGTGGACCGTGCCGTTGAGGCCCTTGAACGAACCCGAGGCCACTGAACCGTTGGCACCCGCGCTGCTGGACGAGCTGGCCTGGCGGCCCATGCTCGAGGCGGCCTCGGCGTGGCAGGCCGCGAGTGCACCCACGGTGACCAGCAGGGACGCGAGACGCGCGGCGGTGTGCAGCGGGCGGGGGATGCGAATCGACATGGGGTCTCCGGAGGGGGCAGGGGCACCATGCCCTTGACCGATCCCGATTCTGTGATGCACCGCACGCTGCTGCACCCGGGACTTCCACGGGGTTCGTGTCGGAGGAACCCTAGGCTCTGTCGCCCAGGCTCCTGCGTCCGGACAACAAAAAACCCACCGGGCTTTCGCCGGGTGGGCTTTCTGGGTGTGGTGCGAGGACCGAGCGCGGATTACCGCAGCTTCGTTTCCTTGTACATCACGTGCTTGCGCGCCTTGGGATCGAACTTCATGATTTCGATCTTTTCGGGCGTGGTCTTCTTGTTCTTGTCGGTCGTGTAGAAGTGACCGGTGCCCGCAGAAGATTCGAGCTTGATTTTTTCGCGTCCGCCTTTAGCCATGATCTGCTCCTAGTTTCAGAGTTCGCCGCGAGCACGCAGGTCGGCGACGACCTGGTCGATGCCCACCTTGTCGATCAGGCGCAGCGCAGCGTTCGAGATGCGCAGGCGCACCCAACGGTTTTCGGTTTCCAGCCAGAACCGACGGTAGTGCAGGTTCGGGAGGAAACGACGCTTGGTCTTGTTGTTGGCGTGGGAAACATTGTTCCCCGACATCGGGCGCTTACCCGTGACTTGACAGACGCGTGCCATGACGCTTCTCCGTGTGTATCTCGTTTCAGGCATAGCGCCTAGAGCAAGTGTTTTCGCACTTGGTGGGCGCCCTTCGAAGGTCGGGCCGATCGAGTCAGCAGGGGATGCAACACCCGCGATGACCCGCAAACATCCGAACCGTTTTCGGCAAAGACGCTGATTATAGACTGCTTTTTGGCGTCAAGCCAAGCGTGTCTTTGCCGGACCGATCAGACCGCCCCGGCCTGCTCCAGGAAACGCTGGGCGTCGAGGGCAGCCATGCAGCCCGTGCCGGCGCTGGTGATGGCCTGGCGGTACACGTGGTCCTGCACGTCGCCCGCGGCGAAGACGCCCGGCACGGTGGTCATCGTGGCGAAGCCGTTGAGGCCGCTGCGCGTGACGATGTAGCCGTCCTTCATCTCGATCTGGCCCTTGAAGATGTCCGTGTTGGGCTGGTGGCCGATGGCGATGAAGCAACCCTTCACGGCCAGGTCCTTCGTGCTGCCGTCGGTGGTGCTCTTCAGGCGCACACCGGTGACGCCGGTCTGGTCGCCCAGCACTTCGTCGAGCGTGTTGAACACGTGCAGCTGCATCTTGCCGGCGGCGACCTTGTCGTGGAGCTTGTCGACGAGGATGGCTTCGGCGCGGAACTTGTCGCGGCGGTGGATCAGGTGCACCTTGGCGGCGATGTTCGACAGGTAGAGGGCTTCCTCGACGGCCGTGTTGCCGCCGCCCACCACGCAGACCTCCTGGTCGCGGTAGAAGAAGCCGTCGCAGGTGGCGCAGCCGCTCACGCCACGGCCCATGAAGGCTTCCTCGGACGGCAGGCCGATGTACTTGGCGCTGGCGCCGGTGGCGATGATCAGGGCGTCGCAGGTGTAGGTGCCGGAGTCGCCCTTGAGGGTGAACGGGCGCTGCGAGAAGTCGACCTGGTTGATGTGGTCGAACACGATCTCGGTCTTGAAACGCTCGGCGTGCTCGAGGAAACGCTGCATCAGCTCGGGGCCCTGGACGCCCATCACGTCCGCCGGCCAGTTGTCCACCTCGGTGGTGGTCATCAGCTGCCCGCCCTGGGCGATGCCGGTCACGAGCATGGGCTTCAGGTTGGCGCGGGCCGCGTAGATGGCGGCGGTGTAGCCGGCGGGGCCGGAGCCGAGGATCAGGACTTGGGCGTGCTTCGGGGTGGTGCTCATGGCGTTCTCAGGGACGTCGCGGGAGGATCGGCGAATGTTTTTCCGGACCGGGAGTTTGACATGGGGGCCAAACCCATTGGCGTCAAATCCGCTAATGGTGACAATACGCAAAATTTTTCCAAGCGTTAAGTTTTCACGCTTGAGTCCGATACCCTGGCAGATAGACCGACAAAGAAGGAGTGACTTCGATGGCCATGTTGTCCAACTTGGACCTGATCCGGCGTGTGCCGCTGTTTTCCCTGCTCACCAACGAGCAGGCGACGGCCATTGCCGACAGCGTGGTGAAGCGCCGTTTCCGGCGTGGTGAAATCGTGGTGGAACACGGCAAGAAGTCCAACGCCCTGTTCATCCTGCTCACCGGGCGCGCCCGGGTGCTGACGTCCGACTCCCGCGGCCGCGAGGTGATCCTCGCCGTGCTGCACCCGGGGCACTACGTCGGCGAGATGAGCCTGATCGACAACGAACCCCACTCGGCGACGGTGCGTGCCGAGGTGCAGACCGACATGCTGATCCTCGGTCGCGCGGAGTTCGCCCGCTGCCTGCCCGAGAACTCCAGTCTGTCCTACGCGATCATGCGCGGCCTCGTGCAGCGCCTGCGCAGCGCCGACCGCCAGATCGAGTCCCTGGCCCTGCTGGACGTGTACGGCCGCGTGGCCCGTTCGCTGCTCGACATGGCCGAGGACGACGGCGAGGTCAAGATCATCCGCAACAAGGTCTCCCGCCAGGATCTGGCCAAGATCGTGGGCGCGTCCCGCGAGATGGTCAGCCGGGTGATGAAGGACCTGGAAGACCGCGGGATGGTGGAGACCCAGGAAAACGGGTCCGTCATCATCAAGGAACGCCTGACGGGCTGATTCGCTTCGGCGGTCGGTGGATCCCGGCGTTCGCCGGGATGACCGGACGTGTGTGTCACCCCGACGAAAGTCGGGGCCCACCGCTCGCCGGCGCTCGGTGCACTTGCTTGCAGCAGTCCGGTGCAGATGCGCGACAATGACGGAATGACTTTTCCGCTCGGTTCGTTGCAGGCAGACGAAGACGGCGTCGTGCCGCCGCCGGCCAAGGCCCCCAAACCCCGCAAGCCCAAGGCCGAGAAGGTCGCCGCGCCGCCGCTCGCGACGCCCGTCTCGGTCGCGTCGCTGCGCACGCAGTTCGCCGTGATCGTCGGCGGCGTGCTGTGGCTGCTCGCACTCCTCGCCCTCGCCACGCACCATGCGGGCGACGCCGCGTTCTCCACGTCCGGCAGCAACGCGCTGCCGCTGAACAAGGTCGGGGCGCTGGGCGCCTGGTTCTCCGACCTCGCCTTCGTGCTGCTCGGCTACTCGTCCTGGTGGACGTTGCTGATCGCGCTGCGCGTTTGGCTGGGTTCGCTCGCGCGCCTGCTGCGCGGCGCCGAACACGCCGACCACGCGCCGCCCGCGCAGCCGCGCTGGTGGATCTGGGCGGGCACGGCGCTGCTGCTGTGCTCCAGCGCCGCACTCGAATGGACCCGCCTGTACCACTGGGAGGCGTCCCTCGCCGGCGGCCACGCCGGTGGTGTGCTGGGCTACCTGCTCGGCCCCCTCAGCATGAAGCTGCTGGGCTTCGCCGGCTCGGGCGTGCTGTGGATCACCGGCCTCGTCGCCGGCGTCGCGCTCGCCTTCCGCTTCTCGTGGCTGCACCTCGCCGAGAACATCGGCGCGTGGGTCGAGTCGTGGCGCGAGAAACGTGTCGAGCGCATCGAACGCGCGGAAGACCACCGCATCGGCGAGAAGGCCACGCGTGAGCGTGAGCTGGTGGTCGAGGTCGAGCACCAGCTGCAGGAAGACCACGCGCCCATCCTGATCGAGGCGCCGGTCATCGAGGTGCCCAAGTCCGAGCGGATCGTGAAGGAGCGGCAGAAGCCGCTGTTCACCGAACTCACCGACACGAAGCTCCCGCAGGTGGACCTGCTCGACGCGCCCCCGGGCCGCCAGGAGACCGTGACGCCCGAGACGCTCGAGATGACCTCGCGCCTCATCGAGAAGAAGCTCAAGGACTTCGGTGTCGAGGTGCGGGTCGTGGCGGCCTCGCCCGGCCCCGTGATCACGCGCTACGAGATCGAACCCGCCACCGGCGTGAAGGGCTCGCAGATCGTGGGCCTCGCGAAGGACCTGGCCCGGTCGCTCAGCCTGATCAGCATCCGCGTGGTCGAGGTGATCCCGGGCAAGAACTACATGGCGCTCGAGCTGCCGAACGCGCGCCGCCAGATGATCCGCCTGTCGGAGATCCTGGGCTCGGCCGTCTACAACGACGCGTCGTCGCAGCTCACCATGGGCCTCGGCAAGGACATCGTCGGTGCTCCGGTCGTGGCCGACCTCGCGAAGATGCCGCACTGCCTCGTGGCCGGCACCACCGGTTCGGGCAAGTCGGTGGGCATCAACGCGATGATCCTCAGCCTGCTCTACAAGGCCGAGGCGCGCGACGTGCGCCTCATCCTCATCGACCCGAAGATGCTCGAGATGAGCGTCTACGAGGGCATCCCGCACCTGCTGGCGCCGGTCGTCACCGACATGAAGCAGGCGTCGAACGCGCTCAACTGGTGTGTCGGCGAGATGGAACGCCGCTACAAGCTGATGAGCAAGCTGGGCGTGCGCAACCTCGCCGGCTACAACAAGAAGATCGCCGACGCCGTCGAGCGGGGCGAGAGCATTCCGAACCCGTTCAGCCTGACGCCGGAACAGCCCGAGCCGCTCGAGCGCCTGCCGTTCATCGTCGTGGTGATCGACGAACTCGCCGACCTGATGATGGTGGTGGGCAAGAAGATCGAGGAACTGATCGCCCGCCTCGCGCAGAAGGCGCGGGCGGCCGGCATCCACCTGATCCTCGCCACGCAGCGTCCGAGCGTCGACGTGATCACCGGCCTGATCAAGGCCAACATCCCGACCCGCCTGAGCTTCCAGGTCAGCAGCAAGATCGACAGCCGCACCATCCTCGACCAGATGGGCGCGGAAGCCCTGCTGGGCATGGGCGACATGCTCTACATGGCCTCCGGCACCGGCCTGCCGGTGCGGGTGCACGGCGCCTTCGTCAGCGACGACGAGGTGCACCGTGTCGTCGACTACTTGAAGGAACAGGGCGGCGAACCCAACTACATCGAAGGCATCCTCGAGGGCGGGGTGCTGGGTGACGGCGGCGCCGACGGCGAAGTGCCGGTGGGTGAGGGCGGCGGCGAGGGCGACGCGATGTACGACCAGGCCGTGGCCGTCGTGCTGCAGCACCGCCGCGCGTCCATCTCGCTCGTGCAGCGCCACCTGCGCATCGGCTACAACCGCGCCGCGCGCCTGCTGGAACAAATGGAAAAGTCCGGACTCGTAACGAGCATGGCCACCAACGGCAACCGCGACCTCATCGTGCCCAAGCGCGACGAGTGACCCGCCAGCCCCCGCCCCGCATGAACACACCGTTCCTGAAGTCCCTGGCCGCGGCCGGCCTGCTGCTGGCCAGCATGGCCGCCCGCGCCGATGCCGTCGACACGCTGCGCGAGTTCGTGCGCGACGTGAAGTCCGGCAAGTCCGCGTTCTCGCAGGTCGTCACGTCGCCTGACGGCAAGAAGAAAAAGACGTCGTCCGGCGAGTTCGAGTTCCAGCGCCCGAACCGCTTCCGCTTCGCGTACCTGAAGCCCTTCGACCAGGCCATCGTGGCCGATGGCCAGAAGGTGTGGATCTACGACAAGGACCTGAACCAGGCGAGCTCCCGCAAGATGAGCGCGGCCATCGGCGCCACGCCGGCCGCGCTGCTCGCCGGCGGCGACCTCGACAAGGACTTCGACCTGAAGCCCCAGCCCGACCGCAACGGCCTGTCGTGGGCCCAGGCACTGCCGCGTTCGAAGGACGGGCAGTTCCAGTCCATCCAGATCGGCTTCAAGGGCAAGCAGCTCGCGGCCATCGAGATCGTCGACAGCTTCGGGCAGCGCTCCGACCTGACCTTCACCGACCTGCAGACCAACGTCGCGGTCGACCCCGCGCACTTCCGCTTCGTGCCGCCGGCCGGCGCCGACGTGCTGGAGCAATAAGCCCTTCATGGCCGACCTGTTCGACTCCGCCCCGGCGGCGCCGCTGGCCGAGGCGCTGCGCCCGGCCAACCTCGACGAGGTGATCGGCCAGTCGCACCTGATCGGCCCCGGCAAGCCGCTGCGCCTCGCGTTCGAGTCGGGCAAGCCGCATTCGATGATCCTCTGGGGGCCGCCGGGCGTCGGCAAGACCACGCTCGCGCGGCTGACCGCCAGCGCCTTCGGCTACGAGTTCATCGCGCTGTCCGCTGTGTTCTCGGGCGTGAAGGACATCCGCGCGTCGATGGAACAGGCCGAGCACAACCTCGCGCTCGGCAAGAAGACCATCCTGTTCGTCGACGAGATCCACCGCTTCAACAAGAGCCAGCAGGACGGCCTGCTGCCGTTCGTCGAGTCGGGCCTCGTGACCTTCGTGGGCGCCACCACCGAAAACCCGTCGTTCGAGGTCAACTCCGCGCTGTTGTCGCGCGCCCAGGTCTACGTGCTGCAGGCGCTGACCGACGACGAGCTGAAGCAGCTCGTCGAACGCGCCCGCGAGACGGTGCTGACCCACCTCACGTTCGAGGGCGCCGCCATCGACACGCTGGTGGGTTACGCCGACGGCGACGCCCGCCGCCTGCTCAATCTGCTCGAACAGACGGGCACGGCCGCCCGCGCGGCGAAGGTCGACGTGATCGACCCGGCTTTCCTGCAGAACGCGCTGACGCTCAACGCCCGGCGCTTCGACAAGGGCGGCGACAACTTCTACGACCAGATCTCCGCACTGCACAAGTCGGTGCGCGGGTCCAACCCCGATGCCGCGCTGTACTGGCTCACGCGCATGCTCGACGGCGGGGCCGACGCGAAGTACCTGTCGCGCCGCATCGTGCGCATGGCGTGGGAAGACATCGGGCTTGCCGACCCGCGGGCCATGCAGCTCGCCAACGACGCGGCCACCACGTACGAACGGCTCGGGTCACCCGAGGGCGAACTGGCCCTCGCGCAGGCCGTGATCTACCTCGCCATCGCGCCGAAGAGCAACGCCGGGTACAACGCGTACAACGCGGCGCGGGCCTTCATCAAGCGCGACAAGTCGCGTGAGGTGCCCATCCACCTGCGCAACGCACCCACGAAGCTCATGAAGGAGCTGGGGCACGGGAAGGCGTACCGGTACGCGCACGACGAGCCGGGGGCGTATGCCGCGGGCGAAACCTACCTGCCGGACGGCATGGCGGAACCCGGGTGGTACCAGCCGGTGCCGCGCGGGCTCGAGGTCAAGATCGCGGAGAAGCTGGCGCACTTGCGGGACCTGGACGATCGGGCGCGAGGGGTGGGGGAAGACTAAGGCGAGGCTCTTGCCTCTTCGGCGGGGAGAAGGTATCGAATGTGATACCCTGGCGACTCGAAGTATCACATTCAATACTTTTGCCATGGGTGACTTCGAATCCAATCTTGTAGTCCTGGGACGTCGCCTCAAGGCGATGCGTCAGGAGCGTGGCTTGCGCTTGGTCGACGTGGCGGCAATGGCTGGGTTGCCCCGCCTCAAGGTCATCCATGTGGAGTCTGGCCGTCCGGGAGTGGCAGCCTCCTCATACGCGCGGGTGGCTGCCGCGCTGGGTGGACAACTTCAGGTGATTCCGGCCCAACGCCCCACGCTGGAAGAAATCGCCGAACTTCTGGGGTGATGTTGTGAGACCGCGGTTGCGGAAGTGACGGCCGTGGGCTCTGGCGTTTGGGGAAAACGAGACGAACTCAAAACACTCGTCATCCCGGCGAAGGCACATTGCTGTCCGGGGAAAAAACGGGAGATCGGCGACAGGCCCGATCCCGAGCGGGATGCAACGCATCTGCCGATGTCGTGACTCGATCGCATCGCAAAAACAAGCTGTCATCCCGGCGCAGGCCGGGACCCTGGGCGCTGTACCCCGCTCAGGCTCCAGAAAGTCCTCCGCGATGGCTTGCTGCCCTCGTGCCGAGGCGCAGTGTCTCGATGTTCAACGCCGCGCATCCGACAAGGCCGAGGGTCCCGGCCTGCGCCGGGATGACAAGTATTTTGAGGGCGTCTGGTTTTCCCCGAACAGCAATGGGCGAAGGCCGGGACCCACTGCAGGCGTCGAACGTGCGTGGTGTCGAGTGATCTGGCGTGGAGTTTTCTCTTCGGGTGAGGCCGCGCCGGGTCTCGGCCCGGCAGCCGACCCACTTTCTCACGCGAGAAAGTGGGCAAAGAGCGCCCCCGATCCGGCGGTCCTGCCCGGCTTCGCCGGCCAGGACTGCTCTGCGATGCTCGCGGCTTGGGGCTTCGCCCACAACTCGCCCTTCGGGCTCAAACAAGTGGGCTCGACCGCCGCTACGCGGCGGCAACCCCAAGCCGCTGCGCTTCTCGACGCCTCCAACGGGGGATTCAACAGCGCCGGCTCGCTTCGCATCGTGCTTGATGAGGCGCACATCGCCTGCGGCGATGTGCAGCCCCACAATCGAATTCGAGGTGGCCAGGCTGCGCTGCCGATCGAGTCGACGGGAGCTCGATCGGCCCGGCTGGCCCTGTTCATCAGGGATGTCTGCGACCGAGCCGGTTTTCCCTGGCAGCAATGGCGTCTGGTTCAGTGAGAGAAGCCCCATTCTTTGTCACGGCGTCCACCAGTACCGCACCACGTGGAAGAACATCGGCGCCGCGAACACCACCGAGTCGAGCCGGTCCAGCATCCCGCCGTGCCCCTCGATCATCGCGCCCCAGTCCTTCACCCCGCGGTCCCGCTTGATGGCCGACATCACGAGCCCGCCGAGGAACCCCATCAGGCAGATGCCCAGCGACACGAGCGCCGCCTGCCACGGGTTGAACGGCGTGCACCAGTAGAGCGCCGAGCCGAGCGCGGTGGCCGACGCGATGCCGCCCACGAGCCCGCCCACCGTCTTCGACGGCGACAGCGTGGGCGCCACCTTGCGCTTGCCGATCAGCTTGCCCCACACGTACTGCAGCACGTCGCTGCCCTGAACGACCATGATCAGGTACGCGATCAGCAGCAGGTTGCGGCCCTCGTAGCCGGGGATGTCGAGCGTGAGCAGCGCGGGCAGGTGGGACAGGCAGAACACGCAGATCATCAGCCCCCACTGCATCTTCGCCGTGCGTTCGAGGAAGCGGTTGGTGTCGCCGCCGAAGCTCGCGAGGATCGGCATGATCAGGAACACGTGCACCGGGATGAAGATCGAGTACAGCCCGTACCACTCGATCCAGATCAGGTAGTACTGCAGCGGCAGCGCGACGTAGAACATCAGCGCGAGCACGAGGTGGTCGGCCGTGCGGGTGTAGGTCAGCGTGACGTACTCGCGCAGCGCGGCGAACGACATGAACAGGAACAGCAGGATCACGCCGGTCTTGCCGAACGCGAACGACAGGCTGACCAGCAGCACCATCACCCACCACGCCTTGATGCGGCTGTTGAGGTTGTCGATGACCCCGTGCGGCTGGCCGTGGGCCACGCGCCACTTCAGCAGGCCGCCGATGACGGACGCGACGATCAGCACGCCGAGCACGGCGACGAAGAGCCACTGGGTCTGGGCCTCGAACGGCGCCGTCTGCGAGGGAGAGTAGCTCATGCGTCGATGCTTTCGGCGGGGCGAAGGGCCAGCACCGCGGCTTCGGCACGGCGCAGGAAGGTGTCCTTGTCCTCGTCGGCCCCGACCGAGAGCGGTTCGCCGTAGGTGACGCTGCACACCATCGGTACGGGCAGCCACTGCCCCTTCGGGATCACGCGGCGGATGTTGTCGATCCACAGCGGGACCAGTTCGACACCGGGCGAGCGGCGGCCCAGGTGGAACAGGCCGCTCTTGAACGGCAGCAGCGGCGCGTCGGTGGTGTTGCGCGTGCCTTCGGGGAAGATGATCAGCGACTCGCCGTGGCTCAGCGATTCGGCCATCAGGTCCACCGGCGTCGGTTCACCGGGCTTGGGTTGCCGGTCGATCAGCAGCGCGTTGAACACGCTGCGGCCGATGAAGCGGCGCAGCGCCGAGGCAAGCCAGTAGTCCTGGCCGGCCACCGGCCGCGTGATGTCGCGGATCGGGCCGGGCAGCGTGGTCCAGATCAGCACGAAGTCGCCGTGGCTGCCGTGGTTGCCGAAGTAGATGCGCTGGGTCTGGCGGGGCAGCGTGCCGCGCCAGATGGGGCGCACGCCGGTCAGCGCGCGCGCGAAGAACATGATCAGCTCACCGACCACCACGCCGGGCAGCCGTTTCAGGGTCGTCATTCGAGGAAGTCTCCGTTCAGCACCACGCGAGGATCGCCAGCAGGACGATCAGGGCGGTGGCCACGGTCTGCCACCGGTAGAGCCGCCGCGCGCCGGCGAGGCGAGGCGCGAGGGGCCGGCCGGCCTTCGAGGCCGGCACGGACAGGGTCTGCCGCAGGCCGGCGTCGAGGTCGTCGAGGCTCGCGAGCGACCCGGTGGCCAGTCGGTCGAACAGCCGCGCGTCGAGCGCGACCCGCACCGCGAGGAACCGTTCGAACACGGCGAGCGGCACGAGCAGCAGCACCGGGTGCGGTGCGCCACCGGTGGCGAGGCCGGCCAGTGCCGCGGCCACCGCGAACCACGCGACGATGCCGACGGCCGTCGACGTGGCGAGCCAGTCGGCACACACGGCGCAGGCCGCCCGTTCGGCCGGGGTCAGGGGCTGGGAACTCATCGCACGTCCTTTCCCTGGTCGACGGCTTGCGAGATCACCGCGAGCAGCCCGGGCCGTAGCACCACCTGGGGCCGCACCTGGCGCAGCAGCGCCACGGCTTCGTCGACCGTGCGGCAATGGCCGTACACGCAGAGCCACGTGGCCACGACGGCCGAGCTGCGCGAGAAACCGAGCGCGCAGCTGACCAGCACCGGCCCGTTGCGCGAGGCCTTCTCCACCGACCGCGCGGCGTTCAGCAGGTGCTCGGGGCTCGGGTCGGTCAGGTCGAGCCAGCCGTGCGAGCGGGCGCCCTTGTGGTGGAAGCCGAGTTCGGCGGTGACGTCCACCACCTGCCCGAAGCGGCGGTGGTCGCCGTCCCACGGCAGCGGCAGGCGGCCGAGCCACACGTCGCGGTCACCCACCTGGTTGCTGCCGGGCAGCCCGATGGTCCAGGCGCGCGCGTTGAGCCACGCGGCCACGCGGTACGGCCAGAACAGCAGCCGCGCGGCGATGCTGTGGTGGCCGTTCTCGCGTTTCTGGAAACCCTGTTCGCCGAGCGCGGCGTAGCACAGCGCCACGAGCGTGAGCGACGCGGCCGGCCAGTAGAACCACCACCAGGCCCGTCCGAGCCCGGCGAGCAGCACGCAGGCGAACGCGCCGAGGGCGTAGAAGAACGCGATGCGGCGCCGCTGCGCCGACACGCCCCACTGCCACATCGGCCGCTCGCCCTCGAGCGGCCACAGCCACAGGCACAGCGCGCCGGCCAGCAGGCCGGTGGGGATGTCGATGAAGTGGTGCTGGTAGGTGGTGAGAACCGAGATGCCGATCAGCGCGCTCCACACGTGCAGCACCATCTTCCACGCGCCGTGCAGGCGCTGCCGGTAGAAGTCCCACAGGATCAGCAGCAGCACGATGTGCAGCGACGGGGCCTGGTTGTAGGGCAGGTCGAAACCGGCGAGGGCGTCGAACAGCTGGCCGGCCCAGCCGTCCACCGGCGGGCGCGGCGTGGAGAACTTCAGCGGGAACAGCAGGAAACACACGACGCAGATCACCTGCGCCGTCAGCAGCCGCAGGCCCTGGCGGTTCAGCTCGAGCCGCGTGCGGCACACGAGCAGCGACAGCCCGTAGAAGAAGTCGATGGACCAGTACGGCAGGATGGTCCACGGCCACAGCGGGATGTGCCGCTCCCAGTCGAACACGATGCTCGGCACCACCGCGTGCGCGGCGGCCTGGTGGTTCGCGAAGCCGTAGGTCAGGAAGAACAGCGGCCCGAGGACGAGCAGCCAGACGAGCCCCGGCTTCCAGAGCGGCGGCAGGGTCATCGGGGTTCGCGCACGGCCATCGAGACCGTGAAGATGCCCCACTCGTCGATGCGCTGCGTGACCTTGCGGAAGCCCGCGGCGGCCACGAGCTGGTCCATCTCCTGCTGGGTGCGGCGGCGCATCACCCAGGCCACGCCGTCGCGGTGGCTCGTCAGTGCTCGCGCGATGAGCTCCAGCTGCGGGTGCCACGGCTGGCCCGTGTAGACGAGGCAGCCACCGGCCGGCATCGCGTCGGCGAGGCCGGCGAGCGAACGCTCGAGCATCGCGTTGTCGGGGAACAGTTCGTACAGGCCCGACACCACGGCGACCGTGGGCGTGGGCTTCGCGCGTGCAAGGCTCGCGCGGTCGAAGGCGTCGGCCTTCTCGAACGTGGCGATCTCCTGCAGGCCGCGGCTGACGATCAGCGTGGCGCCGTCGCGCACGTTGATGTCGCTGTAGTCGCGCAGACGCACCGAATCGGGCTGGATCGGGCTCTGGTTCACCGCGTCGAGCACGTAGCGGCCGTGGCCGGCGGCGATGTCGATGAGGTTGAGCGGCAGGCCGTTGTCGCGCGTGGTCTGCATCGCCAGCTGCAGCAGCTCCTCGACGTGGACCTTGCGCTGGCGGATGCCACGCCAGCCGATCGAGTTCAGGTACTGGCGGTCCATCAGCCGGCCGATGGGGCCCGCGCCCTGCGGCGTGTTGCGGTACACGTAGTCGAGCGTGCTGCCCGAGTCGTGGCCCGTGTCACGGCCGATCTGCAGGCCCTTCGACAAGGGTGCCGCCCACTTCAGGCTGGCGCGGGTGGTGTTCCAGTAGATGCCGCGCGGGCTCAGCGGGGAGAGCGGTTCGGCGAGCGCACGGGATTCGTCGAACGTGAAGCCGCGCTCATGGGCATCGCGCACGTCGACGACCCGCGGGGCCTCGGCGAAACGCTGCTCGATGAACGTGCGGATCTTCGCGACGGCCGGCGCGCGGTCGCGTTCGCCGAGGGTGTCGTGGTAGAAGCCCGGCAGCTCGTGGCATTCCTTGACGGGGCTGCCGAGGCGCTCGAAGAACTGGTGCTGGGGTTTCGCGTGCACCACCCAGTCGGCGCCCGAGATCAGCAGCTGCAGCGGCACCGTGATGGCGCCCGCGTCGGCCACCACACGTTCGGCGGCTTCATACAGGCCCAGCAGGATGTTCGACGAGATGGGGCGCGTGATCAGCGGGTCGGTGTCGTAGCTCGCGATGCGCTCGGGGTCGTGCGTGAGGAACTTCGCCTTCACGTAGCTGTTGACGAAGAAGTTGCCGCGCAGCGCCATCATCAGCTTGATGCCGGTGCGCGCGAACGGCACGTACAGCTTCACCTTGAAGGCCGGCGACGCGAGCGTCACGCCGCGCACCTGCGGCGCGTAGTCGTGCAGCCAGGTGGACACGAGCACCGCGCCCACGCTCTGCGCGACCACGTACGTGTCTTCCGGGCGCACCTGGTGGTCGGCCCCGAGGTGGGCCATGAAGGTCTGGATGTCGCGCACCGAGGTGCCGAAGCTCGGGCTGAACCCGCGCGCGCCGGGCGAGCGGCCGTGGCCGCGGGCGTCCCACGCGAAGAAGTCGAAGCCGGGCAGGTCGAGTTCGTCGACGAGGTGGGCCATGCGGCCCGAGTGCTCGTGGCCGCGGTGGAACAGCACGACCACGCCGCGGCGCGGTCCGTCGGTGGCGGGCCAGTGGCGGTAGAACAGGTCGACGCCATCGTGGGTCTTGAACTGGTGCTCCTGCACCGGTCGGCGCGTCAGCGCGGCAACACTCATCGGATTTCCTGGAGGCCCGAACGCACGCGCCGGACCACGGTGAAAGCGGTCAACCCGACCGCCAGGGGAATCAGCCAGCCCATCCAGGCCGGCAGGGGATGCCACAGCGCCACGGCGAGGCCGAGGGTGCCGATCAGCACGGCCCGGTCGCTCTTGCCGAAGGGGCCGTCGTAGCGGCGCGAGGCGCCGACCGTCTGCCCGAGGATGCCGGCCATCTCCGACAGCGCGGCAGCGAGGATGAAGGCGCCGACCCAGAACGGATCGAACGGCGCGAGGTGCGCGAACGGCAGGTACAGCGCGGCGTCGGACACCACGTCGGTCAACTCGTTCAGGTAGGCGCCGAGGTTCGAGCGCTGGCCGAACTCGCGGGCGAGCATGCCGTCGAGGGCGTTGAAGGCCATGCGAACGAAAAACCAGACGGGCAAAAGCGCAAAAGCGCGGGAATCCGGCACCAGGTAGAGGCCGAGCCCCAAGGCCACGGAGACCGCGCAGGCGAACAGGGTCACCTGGTTGGCGGTGACGCCGGCCCGGAACAGGGCGCCGGCCAGGGGGCGGAGCAGGTTCTGGAAGGCCGGCTTGAGCTGGTAGATCGAGAGTGCCATCGTATCGGGATCGCGCGGCTGCGTATCGAACCGCGTCGTGATCCCCGTTTCCCCGTGTGTATTCGTGGCCGGAGAATACCCGGGTTCATGCGCTGGACATGTCCTCCCTAAGAGGGGAGCATGCGCATAGTCCCTTGGGATGAGGGGGAGCCCGCCGTGGTGTTTCTGCTTACTCCGCGGCCCGGTGTCCCCACTAGAATCCGCCGCCAATGAGGAGCGTTCGGCCGTTCTTTAGTGCCGAAACGCAGCCATGGCAGTGTTTTTGCTACAAGAAGCCGACCGCCCTCGGGCGCCCACACTTGATTCGCAGGAAAACACACATTCGATGGACACCTTCATTCAGCAGATGATCAACGGGCTGGTGCTAGGCAGCGTCTACGCCCTCATCGCCCTCGGGTACACCATGGTGTACGGCGTGATCAACCTGATCAACTTCGCGCACGGAGAGGTCCTCATGATCGGGGCCGTCACGGCCTGGACCGTGGTCACGGCCCTCTCGGGCACCGGCTGGCCGGGGTGGCTCCTGATGCTCATCGCGCTGCTCGCCGCCATGGTGGTCTGCGCCATCCTCAACTTCGTCATCGAGAAGCTGGCCTACCGGCCGCTGCGCAACGCGCCGCGCCTGGCCCCGCTGATCACCGCCATGGGCATGTCGCTGCTGCTGCAGACCCTCGCCATGATCATCTGGAAGCCGAGCCCGAAGCCGTTCCCGATCCTGCTCGACGCGCACCTCTACAACATCGGCGGTGCCGTCATCAACACGGTCCAGATCCTGATCCTCGTGGTCACGGTCATCACGCTGTTCGGCCTGATGTTCCTGGTCAACAAGACCCGCATCGGCCGCGCCATGCGCGCCACGGCCGAGAACCCGAAGGCCGCCGCGCTGATGGGCGTGAACCCTGACACGGTGATTTCCTTCACGTTCGTGATCGGCGCGGTGCTCGCTGCGCTCGCCGGTGTGATGTACGCCGCGAACCTCGGCACGGTGCAGCACACCATGGGCTTCCTGCCCGGCCTCAAGGCCTTCACGGCGGCCGTGTTCGGCGGCATCGGCAACCTGGCCGGCGCCATGGTGGGCGGCGTGCTGATCGGGGTCATCGAGGCCCTGGCCGCCGGCTACATGGGCGTGCTGACCGGCGGCGTGATCGGCAGCGACTACAAGGACGTCACCGCCTTCGTCGTGCTGATCCTCGTGCTGACGCTGCGCCCGCAGGGCCTGCTCGGCGAACGCGTGGCCGACCGCGCCTGACCGGAGTTCCACACCATGCAACTCCGCAACCAGACCCTGCTGACCTTCGTCGGCGCCGCCATCGCGCTGTTCATCCTGCCCCTGATCGTGCAACCCTTCGGCCCCGGCTGGGTGCGCATCATCGACAGCGCACTGCTGTACGTGCTGCTGGCCCTCGGGCTCAACATCGTGGTGGGCTACGCCGGCCTGCTCGACCTCGGCTACGTCGCGTTCTACGCGGTGGGCGCCTACCTGTTCGCGCTGCTCGCGTCGCCACACCTGACGAACCAGTTCCCGGCCCTCAAGGAATACTTCCCGAACGGCCTGCACACCTCGCTCTGGATCGCGATTCCGCTCGGGGCCTTCGTGGCCGGCGTGCTGGGCGTGCTGCTCGGGGCGCCCACGCTGAAGCTGCGCGGTGACTACCTCGCCATCGTGACCCTCGGCTTCGGCGAGATCATCCGCGAGATCGTCACCAACCTGAACAAGCCCATCAACTTCACGAACGGCGCGCAGGGCCTGTCCGACATCGATTCGGCCCGGTTCTTCGGCTCGGACCTGAACAAGACGAAGGAGATCTTCGGCATCGAGATCCCGGGCGTCACGCAGTACTACTACATGTTCCTGGTGCTGGTGCTGATCAGCGTGTTCATCTGCTACCGGCTCGAGCGCTCGCGCATCGGCCGTGCGTGGATGGCCATCCGGGAAGACGAAGTGGCCGCGAAGGCCATGGGCATCAACACCCGCAACATGAAACTGCTCGCCTTCGGCATGGGCGCCACCTTCGGCGGCGTGTCGGGCGTGATGTTCGCCACCTTCCAGCGGTTCGTGTCGCCGGAATCGTTCGCACTGAACGAGTCGGTGATGATCGTCGCGATGGTGGTGCTGGGCGGCATGGGCCACATCCCCGGCGTGATCGTCGGTGCGCTGCTGCTCGCCGCACTGCCCGAGACGCTGCGCTACGTCGCCGGCCCGCTGCAGGAGATGAGCGGCGGGCGCCTGGACGCTTCCATCCTGCGGCAGCTGCTGATCTCGCTCGCGATGATCGGCATCATGCTGTCGAGGCCGCGAGGGTTGTGGCCGGCCCCCGAACACGGACGCAAGGGTGCGCCGAAGGGAGGCCAGGCATGAGCAACGCCGTCCTCGAAGTCTCGGGTGTCTCGAAGCGGTTCGGCGGCCTGCAGGCCCTGTCGGACGTCAGCATCCGCATCCAGCCCGGCCAGGTGTATGGCCTGATCGGCCCCAACGGCGCCGGCAAGACCACGTTCTTCAACGTCATCACCGGCCTCTACACGCCCGACAGCGGCAAGTTCCTGCTGGGCGGCCAAACCTACGAACCCACCGCGGTGCACGAGGTCGCGAAAGCGGGCATCGCGCGCACGTTCCAGAACATCCGCCTTTTCGCCGACATGACCGCTCTCGAGAACGTGATGGTGGGGCGCCACGCGCGCACCCACTCGGGCCTGATCGGCGCCGTGTTCCGCACGAAGACCTTCAAGGACGAGGAAGCCGCCATCGAGGCCCGCGCCCGCGAACTGCTGGCCTACGTCGGCATCGAGGCCTTCGCCGAGTACAAGGCCCGCACGCTGAGCTACGGCGACCAGCGCCGGCTCGAGATCGCCCGGGCGCTGGCCACCGATCCGAAGCTGCTGGCGCTCGACGAGCCCGCGGCCGGCATGAACGCCACCGAGAAGGTGGTGCTGCGCCAGCTCATCGACCGCATCCGCAACGACGGGAGGTCGGTGCTGCTGATCGAACATGACGTGAAGCTCGTGATGGGCCTGTGCGACGGGGTCACGGTGCTCGACCACGGCAAGCAGATCGCCGAGGGCACGCCAGCGCAGGTGCAGTCGAACGAGGCGGTGATCGAGGCCTACCTGGGCTCCGGCCACGGCCAGAAGGCGGTGGCGCCATGAGCGGCACGCTGCTGATGAAGGTGGATGACCTGCACGTCTCGTACGGCGGCATCCAGGCGGTCAAGGGCATCTCGTTCGAGGTCTTCGAGAACGAGGTGGTGAGCCTGATCGGCGCCAACGGCGCCGGCAAGAGCACCACGCTGAAGGCCGTCACCGGCCTGCAGCCCATCAAGTCGGGCTCGGCCACCTACCTCGGCCGGGCCATCGGCGGGCAGGGCGCGTGGAACCTCGTGCCCCAGGGGCTCGTCATGGTGCCGGAAGGCCGTGGCACGTTCACGCGCATGAGCATCGAGGAGAACCTGCTGATGGGCGCGTTCATCCGCAAGGACGCGGACGTCGACGCCGACATCGACAAGGTCTTCGCGCTGTTTCCCCGCCTGAAGGAGCGCCGCAAGCAGCTCGCCGGCACGCTGTCCGGCGGCGAGCAGCAGATGCTCGCGATGGGCCGCGCGCTGATGTCCCGTCCGAAGCTGCTGCTGCTCGACGAACCGTCGATGGGCCTCTCGCCCATCATGGTCGACAAGATCTTCGAGGTGGTCGAGTCCATCGCGAAGCAGGGCGTGACCGTGCTGCTCGTCGAGCAGAACGCGAGCCGCGCGCTGCAGCTGGCCGACCGCGCCTACGTGATGGAGTCCGGCGAGATCACGATGAAGGGCGACGCGAAGGCGCTGCTGGTCGACCCGAAGGTGCGCGCGGCCTACCTCGGCGAGTAGGCCGGGTTCAGCCCTCCGGCGGGCGATCGGCGCGGTGCACGAACCCGTCGGCCGTGAGGCCGAGGGGGTCGGCATCGTGTGAGTGGGTGCCCGGTCCGTTGGTGATGCCGGCGGCCAGCCACCGGCCGCCTTCGACCACCAGCGAGCGCAGCTGCAGCTGCCGCGGGCCGTCGGCCCACGCGTTCAGCCGGCCGACCTGCCCGCTGTCGGCATCGATGGTCACGAGCAGCGGTGTGGTCACCTCCGAGATGCTCGCGCCCGCTGGGTTCTGCACGTAGCCCGCCGTGCCGCAGGCGAGCCACCGGCGGTTCGGCAGCGGAGCGATGTCGAACAGCACCTCGCCGCGGTCGACGTCGACGAGCACCGGCGCGGCGGTGAGGGCGGAGGGGCCCGCGAAGGCCGCGAAGGCGTTCCAGCCGGAGCCGTCCGCCACCACGGCGGAACGCACGCGCCCGGCCACGGCCACCTCGCCCGCCGACCACCGCAGCGCGTGCAGTTCGGTGATCTGCCCCGTGTCCACCACGGTGGTGCCCACGCGCTGCCCGTCCGCGGTGAGGCGGGTGATGAGCACGCCGTGCCGTGCGGTCACGGGTTCTCCGAAATGCCAGGCATGCGCCTCCATCACCGCGTTGTGGCCGCCGACCCCGGCCACGCCGACGACCACGCCGCCGTCGGTGGCCACGTCGACGTGCACGCGCAGGTGGTTCTCCAGCTGTCCGAAGGTGTCGAAGCTGCCCCCGGACAGGAACCGGCCCATCGCGGTGCTGCCCGGTTCGACGAGGGTGCGCCACGCCGTCGTCCAGCCGGTGGCCGAGCGGGCGAGGCGGTAGGCCACCACGGCGTTGCGCCCGGTGCGCAGCACGAGGGCCAGGTCCTCGCCGAGGGGCGCGAGTCGGGCGGCGTCGCGCATCAGGTACGGCTGCAGCGAGGTGGGGTCCTCGATGCCACCGAGGTCGAAGTACGGGTCGGTGGCCGCGGCCGCATCGGTGAACGGCTGGTCGGCGACGACGACCGCGCGGACGTCGAGGCGCACGAGGCGCACGGTCTTGCGCTGGGTCAGCACCACGGAGGTCTCGCCGGACGGGTGGGCCGCGGCATCGACGATGGACCAGTCCGCCGGCGCGGTGTAGCGCCCCATGACGCCCCAGTCGGGCGTCAGCAGCACCACCTGGCGCTGCGGCCCCTGCTCGTGGATGGACACGAGCCGCTCCTCCAGCACCACCAGGCCGGGGCCGCCCCGGCGCACCTTCACGGCGGCCCGGCCGGTGACGGCGTGTTCGTACGCGGCCGGCGGGTCGGGCTCGCCGCCGCCGCAACCGGCGAGGCCAACGGCCAGCAGGGTGGCGAGGACGTCTCGCCGCGTGGGGTGATGGGGCTGAGTCATGGCGGGATCGATTCAGAGCGAATGGGCCCCGCGGAGCTTAGGGCCGGATCGTGGCGGCGTCCTCCACCCCGATGGGGGAGGCCGCGGGCTGCGCTACGATGCATCCGCGCGGCGCATTCCGACGTCCCCCATTCCACCGCACCCATGAGCGAAGCTGGTCGAGTCCTGAGCTGGTCCAAGGCGCCGTGGCACGCGTCGCTCGCGCCGACGCTGCCGCTCGACCCGCGGCTGATGAGCCAGCTGCTGCAGCACATCGCCACGCGCGTGGCCGTCGTCGACCGCGACCTCCGCTACGTCTGGGCCAACGCCCAGGCCCTCGCCTTCATGGAACTGCCGGAGGAGGAGGTGATCGGGCACCACCTGTCCGAGGTGCTCGATCCGGCACTCTACGAAAGCTTCGTGCCGCTCTTCGAACGGCTGTTCGCCGGCGAGTCGCTGCACCTCGAGGGCTGGGTCGACTACGAGCGCCAGGGCCGCCGCTACCGCGAGCAGGACCTGGTGCCGTACGTGGACGAGGAGGGCGAGGTGGTGCTCGTCGTGGTCTGCGGGCTCGACCACACCGAGGCGCGCATCGGCGAGCTGCAGCTCGCGGAGAAGCAGCGCCAGCTCAAGGCGAGCGAGGCGCTCAAGGCCGCGGTGTTCGACAACGCGCTGGCGGCGCTGGTCTCCACGGACCACACCGGCAGCATCGTCGAGTTCAACCCCGCGGCCGAGACCATGTTCGGCTGGCGGCGTGCCGACGTGATCGGGCGCAAGGTGGGCGAGCTGCTCATTCCCGAACGCCACCGCCGTACCTACTGGAACGAGATCCCCGGCATGCTGGGCCGGCGCGTGGAGCTGGAGGCCCGGCGCGCCGACGGCCGCGAGTTCCCCATCGAGATGGTGATGTGGCGCACCGAGGCCGACGGCACGGTGTTCTTCACGGCGTCCTTCGCCGACCTGTCCGAGCGCTACGCGGCGGCCCGCCAGATCGAGCAGCAGCGCGAGGCGCTGCGCCAGGGCGAGAAACTCACGATGATGGGCAGCCTGCTGGCCGGCGTGGCCCACGAGCTGAACAACCCGCTGGCCGTGGCGATGGGCCGCGCGCTGCTGCTGCAGGAACGCGCGGCCGACCGGCCCGACCTCGTGCAGGAGGCCCGCCGCATCCACGACGCCACCGACCGCTGCGCGCGCATCGTGCGCACCTTCCTGAACATGGCCCGCAGCCGCCCGGCCGACCGCCAGCCGGTCGACCTGAACCAGGTGGTGCGCGGCGCGGCCGAGATGCTGGGGTACGCGTACCGCAGCAGTGGCGTGGACCTGGCGCTCGCGCTCGACCCCGCGCTGCCCGAATTCAGCGGCGACCCCGATCAGTTGTGCCAGGTGGTGCTGAACCTGCTGGTCAACGCCCAGCATGCCGTGTCGATGGCGCCGGCCCCCCGCGTCGTGCGGGTGAGCACCGCCAGCGATGGCCCCACCGTGAGGCTGCAGGTCGACGACAGCGGGCCGGGCGTGCCGCCGGACGTGGCCGCGCGCCTCTTCGAACCGTTCTTCACGACGAAGGCCGAAGGCGTGGGCACGGGCCTCGGGCTGTCGGTGTCGCGGTCGGTCGCGCGGGAACACGGCGGCGACCTGGTGCTCGGTGACCCGTCGGCGCTCGGCGGCGCGAGCTTCCGCCTGACGCTGGCGGCGCCGGAGCAGGTGATCGCGGCCCAGCCCGAACCCCCGGAGGCCGCGGGTGACGAACCGGCCTGCACCCGCGTGCTGGTGGTCGACGACGAATCGGAGATCGGGTCGATGGTGCGCGACATGCTCGAGTCCGGTGGCCACGAGGTGGCCACGGCCGAATCGGGTGCCGTCGCGCTCGCGCTGCTCGACCACGCCCGCTTCGACGCCGTGCTGTGCGACCTGCGCATGCCCGACATGGACGGCCGCGCGCTGTGGCGCGAGATCGCGCGCCGCCATCCCCACCTCGCGCGCCGTGTGCTGTTCACCACCGGTGACACGCTGTCGGCCGAGGCCCACGAGACGCTGATGGTCTCGGGCTGCGCGAGCCTCGACAAGCCGTTCACGAAGGCGGAGCTGCTGCGGCGCGTGGCCGGCATCGTGGGCTGATCCACGCCAGGCGGGCTGGACACGCCGCTGCACGCGGCGAGAATGAGGGCATCGCCACCCTGCAGCCGCCCACCATGCCCAACGCCGCGCCCCGCACCGTCGTGATCACCGGCGCTGCCGGCGCCCTGGGCCAGGCGGTGGCCGCCGAGCTGGGCCCCGGCAACAACCTCGTGCTGATCAACCGCCACCTCGCCGAGGCACCGCACGGCGTGCTGTCGCTCGCGGCCGACGTGACCTCGGACACGGCCATGGCCCATGCCGCGAGCCTGATCGCCCGCCGCTTCGGCAGCGTCGAGATGCTCGTGCACACGGCCGGCGGGTTCGAGATGGGCGAGCCGGTGAACGAGCTGTCGCGCGCCACGTGGGACCGCCTGATGGACCTCAACGCGTGGTCCTTCGTGACCGTGACGAAACACCTCGTGCCGCTGATCCGCGGCGGCTCGGGCGGCAGCATCGTCGCGGTGTCGGCGGCGTCCGCCGCGGCGGGCGATGCGTACAAGGGCGCCTACGCGGCCTCGAAGGCCGCGCTGCAACGGCTCGTGGAGTCGCAGGCCGCGGAGTTGCGCGGGGAGGGCATCCGGGTCAACAGCGTCGCGCCCACCGTGCTCGACACCCCGGCCAACCGCGCCGCGATGCCCGATGCCGATCCCGCGGGCTGGACCCCGCTGCCCGACGCGGCCCGGGCCATCGCCTTCCTGCTCTCGGACGCGGGCCGGGCGGTGACCGGGCGCCACGTGGTGCTCGGCTGACATTTGCTCACGTCGGCAAGTGACCCGGGCGGCTAAGCTCGCCCCATGAGACCAGGATGGGGAGCGCCAACCGCGGGCGCCGGGAGATGAACGCGCGGGTCACCCGGGTCACGGCCGCCCTGCAAGGCTGGATCGCGCAGCGTCCTGGCGAGGCCGTCCTCGTGGCGGCTGCCGCGGTGCTGGCATTCGCCGTGGCGGCATGGCCTTCGGGCCGCCACACGCTTGCCGATCCGCGTCCGCTCGGCCCCTCGGCCTACGCCTCGGTCGACGCGCTGGCGCACTCCTTCGCCACCGACACGGTCTGGCGCGCGTTCGACCTGCGGTTCCCCGGTGCCACCCGCCAGGCCGCCGACGCGGCCTGGGCCGCGCGGCAGCGGGGCGCCGACGACCGCGACATGATGGCGGCCGCCCGCCAGGTGCAGCACGGCCTCGTGGGCATCGCGCTCGCGACGGCGCCCGACCCGCTGCTCGAACAGCACGCCGAACTGACCCGCCGCACGCTCGCGATCGCGTCCGAGGCCGGCCCGCTCGTGTGCCGGGCCGCCCTCGACGGCTCGCTCGACCTCGCGGTGCTGCTGCCCGCGCCACTGGTGAAGGCCGACGCCACCTTCAAGGTGCTGCTGGCATCGACCCCGGCCCGGCGCGGCAAGCCGCTGTCTCCCGGCGCCGTGTTCCGCGCGCTGCAGCCGGTGTTGCTCGCGCTGACGCCGGCGCAGGTGGCGCTGCTCCGGTCCGCCGGCGAGGTCCGGGCCTCGGGCGGCGCCCGGTGCGAGGCCATGGGCGCGTTCTACGGCGCGGTGGCCCGCTTGCCGGCGGAGCGGCGGCGCCTCGCGCTGCGGGCGGCGCTGCAGCGCTGAACCGGGACCACGCCTCCATCTGACGAATCGCGGCATCCGGGGCGGGAAATTGTCCGGGAAGGCGCCACGAACGGTCCGGCATGAGGGGCTGGACGGGGTGAAGGCGCGTGGTCCGCAACTTGCGCCAGGCGGCGCTGCCCACTCCCCCTGATCCCATGAACGAAACGTCTTCCCTCGCGCGTGTCGCGCTGCTGGCCGTGGCACTCACCGCGGCCTTGACCGCCTGTGGCGGCGGCGGTGGTGCGGCCAGTCCCGCACCGACCCCGGCGCCCGCGCCTGCGCCCGAGACGGGCAGTGGTGGCAACGGCAATGGCAACGGCACCTGGTCCGACCTCGGCAACACGCAGGCCCCGGCCCACGCGGCGGCCACGCCGGTGAACACCGGCTCGCCGTCGCCCGGCGGCACGCTCACCTTCACGAACATCGGCGCCAAGGGGTACTGGGGCCGGCGGGTCGAGACCCCGGCCGGCGACGCCAGCTGCACCGTGCAGTCGGAGGTCATCAAGTACCCGTGGGGCACCGAGTCGTGCTGCCGCGTGCCGCACGAGGTCACGAACGACAAGCTGAGCCCGTTCAACGAGGAACTCGCGCTCGTGCTCGACGGCCCGCTGCGCCTCAAGCAGCTGGTGGTCTACCAGCCGCTGGCCGCGAACGACGGCGACTGGGCGATCCGCTCGTTCTGGGACCGCCGCATGCCCGAGAAGACCTACAACTTCCACTTCTCCGGCCCCAACAAGACCACCGTGCTGCCCGCCGACCTCGGCAACAGCTGCACCGTGTACGCGATGCAGCAGAAGCCGTTCAAGTGCGGCCCCGGCAGCGACCCGTACTGCCCGGGCTCGGACCTCGACTTCACCGGCTGGAAGGGCTCGAAGCTCGTCGTGATGCTGGCCTCGATGCCGTATGCGGACGACCCGTCGATTAAGCCGCTGAGCTGCGTGACCGGCGGCAAGGACGAACGCGCGGAGGACTCGCCGTGGCTCGGCATCGCGCCGTCGGAACTGTTCCGCGACGGCTGGTCCGGGTACAGCCCGTGCCACTGCTTCAGCAACTCCAACAACGCGGGCCTCGGCGACGGCTGCGGCCAGATCAACCTGCTGGAGGTGGTGGCCGAATCGCAGGGCCGCCAGTACGGCAACCGCGACATCGTCAGCACCGGCATCCGTTCGTTCCAGGTGGGCTCGCTCGGCGGCTCGACCTGTGGCATCCAGGGCTGCGGCATCGAGAACTTCGCGGGCAATGCCGACCTGCTGGACGCCAACAGCCGCACCGTGATGACCCAGGCCGCGGTCATCGACGCGAACAACCGCGCCGGCGCCGCGGGGCCCGTGTGGCGCCGTGCCACCGACGACCGCTACTACCTCGTGCTGCTCGACGAGCAGTCCCGCGCGGTGCAGGTCGCGGTCATCCATCCGGGCAGCGTCCCGGCCGCGGCGCGGACGATCGTTCCGGCCTTGCCGAACACGCTGACCCGGAGCGCCGTCGACGGCCTGATGGCGCTGCGCCTGCCGAAGTAGCGGCAGCTACAGTGCGGGTGCACACCCACAGGAGCACCCGCATGGCACCGGTCACGGTCGACCCCCGCAAGGTCCACGAGTTCGTCGACGAGCAGGCCTTCCACGACTGGCTCTCGCGCCACCACGACGTGGAGGACGAGGTGTGGATCAAGATCCACAAGCTGGGGTCGGGCCTGCCGTCGATCACGCCGAAGCAGGCCATCGACGTGGTGCTGTGCTGGGGCTGGATCGACGCGATCCGCAAGGGCTTCGACGACACGAGCTACCTGCAGCGCTACACGCGCCGGCGCAAGACCAGTGTGTGGAGCCAGATCAACGTCGGCAACGTGGCCCGCCTCGTCGAGGCCGGCCGGATGACCCCGCACGGCCTCGCGGAAGTCGAGGCCGCGAAGGCCGACGGGCGCTGGGACAAGGCCTACGGTGGCAGCAAGGAGATGAAGATCCCCGCGGACCTGCAGGCGGCGATCGACGCCGAACCGGAGGCGAAGGCCATGCTGGCGCGCCTGACCGCGCAGAACCGCTTCGCGCTGGCGTTCCGGGTGCACCAGCTGAAGACCGAGGCCGGGCGCCAGCGGAAGATCACGGCCTTCGTCGAGATGCTCAAGCGGGGCGAGACCCTCTACCCGCAGCGAAAAGGATAGGCGCCCGGCCGTTGCACGACGGCGGCGACCGTTGGTCGGCCAGCGGTTGAAAGCAGGGACGGCGCTGCATAGAGTCCTCCGGTCATGAAGGAGGAGGACCATGGACATCCGTTCGCTGTCTGCGTCCCTGCTGGCCTTGTGCCTCGCCGCGCCGGTTCAGGCCCAGCTCTTCGAACTGGAATGGAACGCCCGGTGGGGCTGGGGCGATTTCACGTACAACCACGACGCGGTCGACCGCGATCCGGATCCCGGGGTGGGGGTGTACGACGCATCCCTCTACCGCTATCACTTCGGGGGCTGGAACAACCCGGCGACCCGCTTCTACCTGGTCGACGGGCTGGGCGGGTCGATCGTCGTGCGGGCGCAATCGGGAACTGTCGACACCCTCGGCAACTGCCTCGACACGAGGTGCACGCCGTTGTCGGTGTCGATCGCCTTCGGCGCGGTCACCGCGGACGGACCGGCGCACTATCGGATGGAACTCCGCGACGCACCCTTGATGCCGCCCGCGTGGAACTTCGGCGACGGCCTCCCACCGGAGGGCTTCCACTGGGGCTACGGCGACGTGTTCAACGACCGCACCGCCGACGTGGTGACCGGCATCGGATGGCAGACGTGGCTGAACAACGCGCCGTTCGCCGGGCCGGTGCCCGAGCCGGCCACCTGGGCGCTGTTCGGCATCGGGCTGCTCGCCCTCGCGGCGAAACGGCGGTGCTGAACCTCAGGTGCGGCCGAGCCGCTGGCGCGTGCGCCGCGCCACGTCCTTCACCCAGGGGTGCGTCGCGTGGTGGGTCGCCGCGAAGGCCTCGATGCGGTCGCGGTACGCGAGCGACGCGCCGATCAGGTCCAGCCCGTCCAGCACCATGCGGCGGTGCCGCTCCGACAGCGTGAACGGCACGGACCGCGTGGGCGTGCGCACCGTCATCGACACGGCATCGACCTCGATGTGCAGCGGTTCGTCCGCGTTCGCCTCGTTCAGCAGCGCGAGGCCGTCCTCGGGGGACACCGCCGCCACCAGCAGGCCGTTGTTCAGCGCGTTCGAGTAGAAGATCTCGCCGAAGCCCGGGGCCACCACGGCCTCGATGCCGTACTGCTGCAGGCCCCACACCGCATGCTCGCGGCTCGAGCCGCAGCCGAAGTTCGGGCCCGCGACGAGCACGCGGGTGCCGGTCCACGCGGGGCGGTTCAGCACGAAGTCCGGGCGCGGGCGGCCGTCGCCGTCGAAGCGCAGGTCCCACAGCAGGCCGCGGTCGAGGCCCGCCTTGTCGATGCCGCGCAGGAACTGCTTCGGCATGATCTGGTCGGTGTCGAGGTTGGCGATGTCCAGCGCGGCGGCGATGCCGGCGACGGGGCCACGGGCGGTGTCGTTCATGCGAGGGGCTCCAGCTGGCGCACGTCGGTGATGTGGCCGGTCACGGCCGCGGCGGCGGCCATCGCCGGGCTCATCAGGTGGGTGATGGCGCCGCGGCCCTGGCGGCCCTCGAAGTTGCGGTTGGTGGTCGACGCGCAGCGCTGGCCGGGCGCGAGCACGTCGTCGTTCATCGCGAGACACATCGAGCAGCCCGGCTGGCGCCACTCGAAGCCGGCGTCGATCAGCACCTGGGCGACCCCTTCGGACTCCGCCTGCCGCTTCACCGCACCCGAGCCGGGCACCACCATCGCACGCAGGCCGGGGGCGACGTGGCGTCCCTTCACCACCGCGGCGGCGGCGCGCAGGTCCTCGATGCGGGCGTTGGTGCACGAGCCGATGAACACGTGCTGCACGGGCAGGCCTTCGAGCGGGGTGCCTTCGGCGAGGCCCGTGTAGCGCATCGCCTGCAGCAGGCTCGTGCGCTGCTCGCCGTTCGCGGCGGGCACGCGGCCGGTGACCGGCACGGCCTGGTCGGGGCTCGTGCCCCAGGTGACGTAGGGCACGACGTCGGCGGCGTCGAAGCGGTGTTCGATGTCGAAGGGGGCGCCGTCGTCGGTGAACAGCGTGGCCCAGTGGGCAAGGGCGGCGGTGCGCTGTTCGCCGGTGATGTCGGGGGCGCGGGCGAGCACGTAGTCGATGGCCGCGGCATCGGGGGCGATCAGCGCGCCGCGGGCGCCGGCCTCCACCGCCATGTTGCACAGCGTGAAGCGCGCCTCGACCGACAGCGCCTCGATCGCGCTGCCGCAGAACTCCACCACGCAGCCGCGCGCACCCTGCGCGCCGATGCGGCCGATCACCATCAGGACGAGGTCCTTCGACGTGGTGCCCACGGGCAGTCGGCCGTCGATGCGGATGCGCATGTCGCGCGCGAGCCGGTAGACGAGCGTCTGTGTCGCCAGCACGTGCTCGACCTCGGAGGTGCCGATGCCGAAGCCCAGGGCGCCGAGCGCGCCGTAGGTGGTGGTGTGGCTGTCGCCGCAGATCACCACCATGCCGGGGCGGATCATCCCGTGTTCGGGCGCGATGATGTGCTCGATGCCCTGCAGCGTGTCGTTCGTGTCGAAGAGGGCGATGCCGTGGCGGTCGCAGTTGCGCTTGAGGTTGCTGGCCTGCAGCGCCGAGGCAGGGTCCTGGATCACGCGAAACGCGCCCGGGTGCGTCGGGATGATGTGGCTCACCACCGCGACGTTCTGGCCGGGCATCAGCACCTCGCGGCCCTGGTCGTGCAGCCCGGCGAAGGCCTGAGGGCTGGTGTACTCGTTCATCAGGTGCAGGTCGCAGAACAGCAGCACGTTGTCGGGGTCGAGTTCGACGACGGTGTGCGAGTCGACCAGCTTGCGGTAGAGCGTGCGGGCGGTCATGCGATCTCCCGCGAGAAGAAGGGGGTCACGCGTTCGAGCAGCACCTCGGGGGCTTCCTCGGCGATGTAGTGGCCGCACGGCAGCGGATGGCCCTCGACGTGTGCTGCGACGCGGCGCCACTCGGCGAGCGGGTGGAAACAACGGTGCACCACGCCCTGTTCGCCCCACAGCACGAGCAGCGGCATGCCGAGCATGCGGCCCGCATCGCGATCTTCGTGGTCGTGTTTCAGGTCGATGCCGGCCGAGGCCCGGTAGTCCTCGCACAGCCCGTGGGCCGCGCCGGGCTGGGCCACGCCGCGCTGGTACTCGGCGAGGGCGCGCGGATCGAAGGGCGCGAGGCCCGCGCTGCGGCGGCCCATCACCTCCAGCACGTAGGCGCCGGGGTCGGCCTCGATGAGCCGCTCGGGCAGCGGGGCCGGCTGGATCAGGAAGAACCAGTGCCAGTAGGCGCGGGCGAACGCCTCGCCGGTCTGCTCGTACATCGCGAGCGTGGGCGCCACGTCCAGCAGCACCAGGCGGCGCACGGCGGCGGGGTGGTCCATCGCGAGCCGGTGGGCCACGCGGGCGCCGCGGTCGTGGGCCATCACGTCGAACCGTTCGAAGCCGAGGTGGGCCATCAGTGCCACCTGGTCGCGGGCCATCGTGCGCTTGCTGTAGATCAGCGGCTCCGTGCCGGCGGGCTTCGACGAATCGCCGTAGCCGCGCAGGTCGGGGATCACCAGCGTGTGGCGTTCGGCCAGGCGGGGTGCGACCTGGTGCCAGATCGCGCGGGTCTGCGGGTGGCCGTGCAACAGCAGCATCGGGGGGCCCGAGCCGCCGACGGTGGCGGCGATCTCGACGCCGCCACCGACGTCGACGGTGCGGTGCTCGAAGCCGGGGAACAGCGCGTGGAGGGGGGAAGGGGTCGCCATGGTGTCATCGTAGGCGGCGTGCCTGCAAAGATGAATGGCCGGTGAGACACTTCATTCTTGCCTTCAACGACCGAATTGATGCGATGGATGCCTTCTCCGACCTCGCCTTCTTCAAGCTGCTGGTGGCCCACGGGCAACTGGCCGCCGCAGCCCAGGAACTGGGGGTCACGCCGCCCTCGGTGAGCAAGCGGCTCGCCGCGCTGGAGGCGCGCCTGGGCGTGCGCCTGCTCCACCGCACCACACGTCGCATGAGCCTGACGCCTGAGGGCGAGACCTACCTGGGCGAGGGCACGAAGCTGCTGGCGGACCTCGACGCGCTGGAACGCACCGTGGCCGGTGCGAAGGCCGTGCCGCAGGGCCTGCTGCGGGTGGGCGCCACGCTCGGCTTCGGCCGGCGGCACGTGGCCCCGGCGCTGTCGAAGTTCGCGCGCGTGCATCCCGGCGTGGAGGTGCAACTGCACCTCGACGACCGGCCGGTGAACCTCGTGGAGCAGGGGGTCGACGTGGGGATCCGCTTCGGCGAACTGCCCGATGCACGCCTCACGGCGCGCCTGCTGGCACCGAACCGCCGGCTGCTGTGCGCCTCGCCGGCCTACCTTCGCCGAGCCGGCGTTCCCGCCGCACCACGCGAGCTGGCGCGGCACCCGTGCCTCTTCCTGCGTGAAGGCGACGAGACCTTCGGCACTTGGCACCTGCGTGCGGGCACGCGCCACGAGACGGTGAAGGTGCGCGGCCCGCTGAGCAGCAACGACGGCGACAGCGTGCTGTCGTGGGCGCTCGACGGGCATGGCATCGCGATGCGGTCGGAGTGGGATGCGGCACCGTTCCTGCGCTCGGGCCGCCTCGTCGAAGTGCTGGGCGACTGGACCCCGCCTCCGGCCGACATCCACATCGTCTTCCCGACGAAGGAGAACCTGTCGGCGAAGACCCGCGCGTTCGTGGAGTTCCTGCTGGAGCGCTTCGCGGAACGTCGGGCCGGGGAGGGTTGGTAGGTGCTGCGGGGCGTGGGCGGTCCACGGCCGGTTGGCGGCGTCTCCTCAGGTCCTCGTCATTCGACCGCCGCGGATTCGCTCTCCGCGTGCCGGTCAGGCTCCGTGGTGCGGAGGATCTCGTTCAGGACGGACGTGGCGTAGTTCCCGGCGGGCAGGGAGAAGGTGAGCACCAGTTGATCGGCTTGGGGCCATTCCCATGACATGTCCCGCGGGCTCGCCGCCAGGGCGCGGCGCTCCTGATCCAGACCGGCGTGTTCCATGCCGTCGCACAAGGTGGCGTGACGTTCCGCCACGCCGTTCTCCAGGGCCTGGGCCTGGTCGGTGGCGCTCACGCGGCCCCGTCCCCAGAGTGGTCCGGTGGGTCGGCCCGCCTCGTCCATCACGTCACCGGGCAGCGTCTTGCCCCAGAGCCCCTGCTGGATCCGCAGCGCCAGCACTTCATTGAAGACGAAGGAGCGCACCGCCGACAGGTAGATGCCCTTTTTCTTCGGGTTGCGCACGCGGATCTCGCGCGCGAGCATGGCCCGGCCCTGCTCGACGTTGCCGCCGTCGAAGCCGAAACGCTGGGCGCCGAAGTAGTTGGGCGCGCCCTGCGACGCCACGGCCTCGAGGTTGGCCTCGATGGCATCGCGGTCGCCGGCTACCTCCCGCAGCACGATGCGGAACCGGTTGCCCTGCAGGTCACCGGGCCGCAGCTTCTTCACGTGGCGGCTCTGACCCAGTACCCGGAACTCCGGATGCTGAAGCCGGGTCAGGTCGGGCGTCTCGCCCTTGGGCAGGTAGATGCTGAACCACTGGCGGGTGATGGCGTAGCGGTCCTTCAGGCCGGCATAGCCCACGTCCCGTTCCTGCACGCCGGCGGCCTCGGCCAGTTGTTGGGCCACGAAGGCGGTGTTGGCACCGTTCTTCTCGACGTCCAGCCAGACGTGTTCGCCCTCACCGGAGGGCAGCTGCAGCGGCAGTTCGGTCACGATGAAATCCTCGTTGAGGAGTTTCAGGGTGCCGCTGGCACCACTGGCCGGGTAAGCGTGGGGCCACTGCGGCAAGGTCGTGTATCGGGCGTCGGTCATGGGCGGTACGAGAGTCCAGGCCGTGATTCTCTCCCCACCGTCGAGCAGCCGCCTGCGGCCGGCCGCTCCTCTCATGGCCGCCTCGGCAATGCGGCCTGACCGGGACACCGCGGTGCCGCGACGACACACACAGCCTTGCGCGCGCTTCACCTCATCCCTAGACTGCGCACCTTTCCCACCCGCTCGCCCACACGGAGTCCATCGTGTCCTGCCGCACCGCCGCCCTCTGAGCCGTCGACCGCCATCCGTCTCATGCCCGCCATGAGCACGGCCGCTGCAGCCACTCTCCGTGCCTCCCCCGTCCACGCCATGCGGACGGCGGACGCCCAGCCAGCCAAGCACCGCGCATGCCCCGTCGTCGGTTCGTTCCCACGAACCAGGAGACGACCATGTCTGCGCACATCGGGTCGGCGACGTCCGTCGACCCCCACATCCCCTCGCTGGAGATCCTGAAGTACCCCAGGACTCCGCACCTCGAAGGCTCGCGCCTGCAACCCGGCGACGAAGGCCACGAGCACGTTCGAATCGCCTCGCTCGCGGGCCGGCATGCCGTCATCGAGGAAAAGCTCGACGGCGCCAATGCCGGCATCTCGTTCACCTCGGGTGGCGAGCTGCTGCTGCAATCCCGCGGGCACTACCTCGTCGGCGGCGGCCGCGAGCGGCAGTTCGGACCGTTCAAGCAGTGGGCGACGGCCCACGAGGCTTGCCTGCTCGAACGGCTCGAGGACCGCTACGTGATGTACGGCGAATGGCTGTACGCCAAGCACTCGGTCAGCTACGACCAGCTGCCGCACTGGTTCTGCGAGTTCGACATCTACGACCGCGTCGAGCGCAACGCCGCGCGCGACACCACGCTGAGGCAGAAGGACCTCGAGCGGATGCTGCACCGGTGGGAGGTGCCGCTGCCGTGGGAGGCTCACGAGGTGCTCTACGAGGTCGGGACGAAAGGATGAGCGCGGCCGTGATGCGTTTCGGATGGGCGATCGCCTAAGTCCAACCCTTGGCCCTGGCCGCCTCGATCTCCCGCCTCTTGCGGATCTGAACGAGGTTGGCCGCGTCCAGGCGCATCACGTCCGGGTGCGTCGCGAAGAAGGGACCGTCCAGCCAACCGTCCTCGTGGGTGAAGGCCATGGTCCACGCGAGGTTCGGCGGAAAGACGAGGGCATCGGACAGGTCGACCTCGTCGGGTCGCACGTCGGTCGCGAGGGCGAAGCGGCGGTCGTTCGACAGCACCAGGTACTCCGGCGCTTCACGTGCCGCGTAGGCCGCCAGCGCGGCCTTGCCCCGGAGGCAGTCGTAGCCGCCGCCGCTGAACACGTGCCACAGGTAGGCCTTCATGTTGAAGCCCTGGTGGCCGTACACGCCGATCCAGGCAGTGGCAAGCGCCGAGGCTTCTGCCTCCGGCAGCACGCGCAACGCGCGGCCGGGTCGGACGAGAGGGGATTCGGGTCGGGCCATGCCCGGCAGTATGCCCCCCGGGCTCGGGCTCGGGGTCACGGCACGGGGATGGGCTGGTGTTCATCCGACGAGTCGAAGCGGAGAACGCAACGGGGCATGCCGTTGATGAACAGCCGGTCGCGCCGTGCCGCGACGTGCCGCTGGCCGGGTGTCAGCACGACATCCCGCGTGTCCGAGGCCGTCGTGATCCACGCGGTGCCCGAGAGGCAGGTCACGGAGACCTCGGCGGTGCACACGAGGCGCACCGGTGTGCCGGGTTCCATGGTGAAGAGTTGGCTCCAGCCATCGGCCTGCGGACGCGCCGACGAGATCGGCGCCATGTTCGGGATGTTCATGCGAGGGCGCCCGGAAGCGTTTCGAGTCACGATGACCGTGATTCCAAACGTCCGTCCCATGGGGGTCAAACGGACATTTCGAATGCAGGCATGCGCTCGCGGAATGCGGTTCGTGGGGCCCCGGCCCTGTGCTAAAACTCGACGCGTGCCGATCCCGCTTGCTCAACTTTCCTACCTGGACCTGCTCCGCGGTTTCGTGGCGGTGGGCCGGCGCATGAGCATCACGCTCGCCGCGAAGGACCTGCACCTCACCCAGTCCGCGGTGAGCCGTCAGGTCCTCGCGTTGGAGGAACGCGTGGGCACGCTGCTGCTGGAGCGCGGCTACCGCTCGATTGCGCTGACCCCGGCGGGAGAAAAGCTGTTCCGCGTGGCCGACGACGTCATCGGGCAGTTGCAGGAGGTCCTCGGCGACATCGGCGCGTCCGCGGCGGCGCAACCCGTGCGGCTGACGGCCAGCATCGGCGTGACGGGGCTGTGGCTGGTGCCGCGCCTGAAGAACTTCCAGCAGTTGCGTCCCGGGGTGGACCTTCGCATCTCGGCTCACAACGGCGTGCTGGACCTGCGGCGTGAAGGCATCGACCTCGCGATCCGGTACACCGCGCCGGCGCTGGCCGCCGAGGGCAGCACCCGCCTGTTCGGTCATTCGATCGCGCCGGTGGCCCATCCGTCGCTGGGGCTCCGGCGGCTGTCTTCCGCGCAGGCGCTGTCGGCCTGCTCTCTGCTGGCGTACGACGACTCGACCTACCCGTGGCTGCAATGGTCCGACTGGCTGATCTCGGTCGGATGGGGCCCCGCCACACCCCGGAGCGTGCAGCACTTCAACCAGTACGACCAGGTCATCCAGGCGGCCGCCGACGGCCAGGGCGTCGCGCTCGGGCGCCTCGAACTGATCCAGCCGCTGCTCGACGAGGGCCGCCTCGAGCAAGTGGGTCCCACCCGGCCGAGCCACGCATCGGATCATGCGTACTGGCTGGTGCGAGCCGACGAGCACCCGCGCGAAGACGTGCGGGTCGTGGCCGACTGGCTCGAGGCGGAGGCGCGGGCGTGCCGCGTCACCACCGACCGGTGATCAGGGCGCGGGCTTGCCCGGCGAGCGCTTCAGGCTGAGGACCACGGATCCCGCGACGATCGCCCCCACCACCAGCAGCGACCACTGCACCGGCATGTGGAACCACGGTCCGATCAGCATCTTGCCGCCGATGAACACGAGCACGATCGCCAGGCCGTACTTGAGCAGGTGGAATCGCTGCGCCATGTCGGCGAGCAGGAAGTACAGGGCGCGCAGGCCCATGATGGCGAAGATGTTGGACGTGAAGACGATGAACGGGTCGGTGGTGACCGCGAAGATGGCCGGGATGCTGTCCACCGCGAACACGAGGTCGCTGGCCTCGATCATCACGAGCACGAGGAACATCGGCGTGGCCCAGCGGCGGCCGTCCCGCATCACGAAGAACTTCTCCTCCTGGAACTCCGGGGTGATGCGCATGTGGCTTCGCAGCCAGCGCAGCAGCGGGTTCTTGCCGAGGTCGGGCTGCTGTTCGGCGAAGGCCAGCATCTTGATGCCGGTGATCACGAGGAACGCGCCGAAGACGTAGAGCACCCACTCGAACTCGGTCACGAGCCACACGCCGGCCAGGATCATCGCGGCGCGCATGACGATGGCACCGAGCACGCCGTAGAGCAGCACCCGGCGCTGCAGGTGCGGCGGCACCGCGAAGTAGCCGAAGATCATCACGAAGACGAACATGTTGTCGACCGAGAGGGACTGCTCGATCAGGTAGCCCGTGACGAACTCCAGCGCGATGCGGTGGGCCGTCGGCCGGTCCACGGTGGTGTCGACGTACCACCACAGCAGGCCCGCGAACGCGAAGGCCAGCAGCACCCAGGCCGTCACCCACGCCCCGGCTTCCCGCACCGACACGCGGTGGGCCTTGTTGCCGCCGAAGACGAACAGGTCCAGGGCCAGCATCGCCAGCACGAAGGCGATGAAGCCGGCCCACATCGGGGCGGTGGCGAGGGATTCGATGTTCATCGTCGTTCAGTCCGCCGTGGCGACCCACAGCGCCGTGAGGCCGGTGCCGATGCCCGCCGGAATGCCGAAGCGTTCGAGCCGCGAGGGCACGTCCCCCGCGATCACCTCGACCGGCACGGAGGTCAGCGCGATCACCCGGTTGACGACCGACCCTTCGACCATCCGGAGCAGCAGGTTCTTGCGCGTGGTGCCGATGACGATGCGGTCGCACCGGAATCGCCGTGCGGCCTCGGCGATGCACGACGCGCGGTCGCCGACCTCCCAGTGCACGGTGTGGCGCACCCCCGCGGCGTCGAGCGAACGGCTCGCACCGGCGAGCACCGGGACCGCCTGCTCACGGTGGAAGTCGGTGCAGGCCTGGTGGCCGATGTGGCTCGCCACGTGGCCCGGCAGGGGCGTCTGGACGTTGAGCACATGGACCTGCAGGTCTGCGTCCTTGCGCGAGAGGTCGATGACGTGCTGCACGCCGAGCCGCGCGTTGGTGGATCCATCGAATGGCAGCAGGATGGTCGACATGGTGTGGCTCCTTCGGCGACATCTCCGTGGGGAGAAATCTAGGCCACCCGTGCACGTCGAGGAAGGTGAACTTACAGTCGTTCAACTTCGGTTTTTTCGAACCACGACCGCACCGGGGACTTGGAGATTCGAGATGAACCTGCCCTTCAACTACCGGCACCTCCACTACTTCTGGGTGGTGGTCAAGGAAGGTGGCATCGCCCGGGCCGCCGAGCGGCTGGGCATGGCGGTGCAGACCGTCAGCGGGCAGGTGCGCGAACTCGAAGGCGCCCTGGGCTTCGCGCTGTTCAAGTCGTCGGGGCGCAGCCTCGAACTCACCGAGGCCGGTCAGGAGGCCTTCCGGCATGCGGACGCGATCTTCCAGCTCGGGACGCAGCTGGCCGCGTCGGTGCGCGAGGTGGCGACGTCGACGTCCCGGCGCTTCGCGGTGGGCATCACCAACGGGCTGCCGAAGGCCGCGGTGGAGCGCCTGCTGGAACCGGTGGCGCGCGTGCCCGGTGTGCACCTGCAGGCCTGGGAGTACGGCTTCCACGACATGCTGGCCGCGCTGGCCCTGCACCGGCTCGACCTGGTGCTGGCCGACCGCGCGGCCCCGGCCAACCCCAACCTCAAGGTGTTCAACCACCACCTGGGCGAGGCCTCGATCCGGTGGTACGCGACGCCCGCGCTGAAGGCCTCGACGAGCGCGCGCTTTCCCGAGTGCCTGGGTGAACTGCCGCTGCTGCTGCCCACGCCGGACATGGCGCTGCGAGAGCGCATCGGCCTCTGGTTCGAACGGCAGTCGATCCGGCCGAACGTCATCGGCGAGTTCGCCGACAGCGGCATGATCGCGACGTTCGGTGCGTACGGCATGGGCGCCTTCCCGGCGACGGGCTGGTCCCATGCCGACCTGACCCGCCGGCAGGGCCTGAAGCTGCTGGGCCGTTCGCCCGAGGTGTCGGAGCAGATCTATGCGATCAGTGCGGAGCGCAAGATCGAGGATCCGCTGATCCGGACGTTGCTCATGCAGAAAGTGGTGCAGTGAAACCTTCGCATCCGGCGCTCAGGTCGGCGTGGCCGCGAAGGCCGCCCCGAGGTTGCCGAGCACGTCCAACTGCCCCAGCAGGATCGTCGCCGCGGTGTAGCAGTGGAACGACGTGACCTTGCCATCCTCGAGGTGGAAGACGTCGCAGCACGGCGCATGGATTTCCTTGCCGGTCCGCTGGATCGTCCCCGCGGGCAGCGACAGGGGGCCGCGGTGCGTGCCGTTGAGGGACAGTTCGACCACGACGACGTCGCCGACCACGTAGAACTTGTCGAGTGCGCGATGCATGTCGGGGAAGGCGGCTGCGTAGATCGAGACCGTGCGGCCGATGTCGTCGCCGAAGTATTTGGCCCCGGCGGACACGTCCCAGAAATAGCCGTTCGGTGCGAAGAGCGAGACAAAACGCTCGACGTCCTGGACCTCGGCAGCTTCGTAGAGTTCGCGAATCACCTGCTCGTTCAGGCTCGCGGTCGCGGTGGGGGCCATGGGCATGTTCGTTTCCTGTTGACGACGTGGGATGGGAAGAGAGGGCATCAGGTGCGGACGGAACGAAACGCCTTGCGCATCTCTTCCGAGAACAGCTGCGGCTGTTCGAATGCGGCGAAGTGCCCGCCGCGATCCACCTCGTTCCAGTAGATGAGGTTCGGCCAGTGCGCCTGGGCCCACGCCTTCGGCGCGCGGAAGATCTCCTTGGGAAACACGGTCGCGGCCATCGGGAGATCGATGATCCCGCCATCGAAGCCGGTGTTGCCCTTCTGCGTGTTCTCCCAGTAGATCCGGGCGGACGATGCCGCCGAGTTGGTGAACCAGTAGACGGAGATGTCGTCGAGCATCGCGTCCATCGACAACGCGTCCTCGGGCCGCCCCTGGTTGTCCGTCCACGCCTGGAACTTCTCGTAGATCCAGGTCGCCTGTCCCGCGGGGGAGTCGGCGAGGGCGTATCCGAGGGTCTGTGGCCGCGTGGCCTGCTGCTTGAAGTAGCCGAACTGGTCGTTGGCGAAACGCCCCACAGCCTCCATCGCGGCCTTCTCCTCCGGTGTGGGGTTCTCGGGCATCTTGGCGGGGAACACGAACTGCCAGTTGACGTGCGCCGCGATCAAGCCCTCCGGCTTCAGGTGGGCGAGCGCGTGGGTCACGCCCGCGCCCCAGTCGCCCCCTTGCGCCACCCAGCGCGAGTAGCCGAGGCGTTTCATCAGGACACCCCAGGCCTTCGCCGTTCGGACCACGTCCCACCCGGTCTCCGCCGGCTTGTCGGACCACCCGAAGCCCGGCAGCGACGGGATCACGACGTGGAACGCGTCTTCGGCACGTCCGCCGTGGGCGGTCGGATCGGTCAGCGGGGCGATGACCCGGATGAACTCCGCGACGGAGCCGGGCCACCCGTGCGTCAGGATGATCGGCAACGCGTTCTCGTGCCTCGACTTGACGTGGATGAAGTGGATGCCGAGCCCGTCGATCCGCGTGCGGAACTGGGGATGGCTGTTGAGGGTGCGCTCGAATCGCCGCCAGTCGTGGCGGTCGTGCCAGTAGGTCACCAGCGCCTTCGCCGATTCGAGCGGCACGCCCTGGGACCAGTCGTTCACCGTGCTCCGCTCGGGCCACCGCGTGGCGGCCAGCCGGCGCTTGAGGTCGTTGATCGCAGCTTGTGGCACGGCCACGCGGAAGGGCGTGATCGCCTCGCCCGGCGCTGCCGGCTCCGCCGCCAGGACACCTCGGGACCAGAGGGTGGAAGACAGGGCCACGGCGGAGGCGCCGCGGGCCAGGGCACGCACGACGTCACGACGTGCGATGCCGTGGGAGGACAACAGATTCGATTCTTCGGACATCGGGGTTCCTTGTGTACGGCTCGCGGTCTCGCATTCGCCTGTGCAAATGCTATGAAGACCCGCTGCCGCGCGGAACACCCGTTCGATCAGCGATCGAATGGTCTTTCGGACACGCCCACGAGTTCGAACACGAATGCCGCGCCCGATGCGTGGTTGAACGCACGGATCGACCCCCCGTGCGCTTCGACGATCGACCGGCAGATCGACAGCCCGAGGCCGAGGCCTTCCGATTTCGTGGAGAAGAAGGGTTCGAAGATGCGATCGAGATCCGCGTGAGGGATGCCGGGCCCGCTGTCGCGCACCTCGAACTCGACCTTGCCGGCGCTCCCGGCCCTGACGAGGACGTTCACCCGACGCGCCGGTCCGGCGTGCTCGGCCAGCGCATGGATCGCGTTCATGACGAGGTTGACCAGGACTTGCTGGACCTGCACCTTGACGCCCCTTACACCGGGTACGCCGGAGTCGACCTCGAACTTCAGCACGACGTGGCTGTCGCGGGCTTCGCGCTGGACGATGAGTTCGGCGTCGATGAGCACGTCCCCGATGTTCAAGGTGCCGTACTCGGGTGGCTCCTTGCGCACGAAACCCTTGATCTTGCGCACCACGTCTCCGGCATGGCGAGCGCTCCTGACGATCTTCTGCAGGCTCGCACGTGCCCGGGCGAGGTCCGGCACGTCTCGTTCCAGCCACCGAAGCGCCGAGTCCGCGTTGATCGAGATCGCGGCCAGCGGCTGGTTCACCTCGTGAGCGATCGACGCGGCCATCTCACCGAGGACCGCGGCCCGCGCCGCGTGCGTCAGCTCGGCCTGTGCCTTCAGCAGCGCTTCCTCCGTGTTCATCCGCTCCGTGATGTCGATGGCGATGAAGAGCATGGGGTCCGACGAATCCAGCGACACGTCCACCTGCCACATGATGGCGAGTCTCCGCCCGTCGAACGTCCGGATGTGGCGCTCCCCCCGCGCGACCCGATCGCCCCGGGCCATGGCCCGCACGATCTCGCTGTCGCTGCCCGGGTCCTTCGGAAGCAGCTCCCGCACCGCGTGGAAGAACTTCTCCTTGCTCTCGGCGCCGAACAGCGCGATGGTGGCCTTGTTGGCATCGAGGTAGACGAGGTGCTGCTGCGCACGGACGAAAAACTCGGGGTGGGTGGCGAAGTACGCCTCCCAGTCCTCGACGCCGGCAGCTCGAAGTTCCCGCACCATGGCCTTGATGCCGGTCCAGTCCTCCAGCATCATCGGAACGGGGGCATCGTCGAACAAGGCGCGATGAAGAACCTTGTGGTACTCGAGTTCGCGCCTCGCATCGGCTGCATCCAGCGCTTCTGCGATGGCCGGACTGGGAGAGGGATGCTCGGTCATCGTCAAGGCGCGGCGCCGCTTCCGGATTCGTGAACCGGAAGTTCGAACTGGAACCGCGCACCGCCTGCCGATCGATTCTCGGCACGCAACGCACCCCCGTGCGCCTCCACGATGGACCTGCAGATCGCGAGCCCGAGCCCCAGTCCTCCTGTTCGGGTCGAGAAGAAGGGCTCGAAGATCTTCGGAAGGTGGTGAGGTGCGACGCCGGGGCCGGTGTCCTCGCAAGAGAACCGCAGCCGGCCTTCCGGGTCGAGTTCGGCTCGCAATCTCACCTCGCGCTCGCTCGCCGGTTGAACCGCCACCGAATGGATGGCGTTCATGGTCAGGTTCACCAGCACCTGCTGGAGCTGCACGCGATCGCCGCGGGCCGGGGGCAGGTCCGGCGCGATCACCAGATCCAGGGTGACCTGGTGCTTGGCCGCGGCGCGTTCGACCAGGAGCAGCGTGTCGGAGAGCACCTCGCGGACGTCGAGGGCCGTGGTCTCGGGCGGGGTCTTCCGGACGAACTGATGCATCTTGCGGATGACGTTCGAGGCCTGCTCCGCGCTGCGTGCGATGCGCCCGATGCTGGCCCGGGCGCGCGTGAGATTGGGTTCGGGACGGTCGATCCACCGCAAGGCCGTGTCGGCGAACAACTGGATGGCTCCGAGGGGTTGGTTGACCTCATGGGTGATCGACGCGGCCAGCTCTCCCAGCACGGCGACCCGCGCGGCGTGTGCCAGCTCCGCCTGCGCCGTCATCAGCGCCTCCTCGGCCTCCTTCAGCGAGGTGACGTTCGTGGCGAGGAAAACCAAGCGATCCGCGCGGCCTGCGGGGATGTTGACCTGCCAGAGGATCGGCACCTTGCGGCCATCCATCGTGTGAAGAATGCGCTCGCCCTGCGCGAACCCGTGCCCCTTTGCGAACGCGCGGATGACGTGGATGTTGCTTTCCGGCGAGCCGGGGAGCAGCGTGGGGGCCCGGGCGAGGAAGTCCGCCTTGTCCTTCGCGCCGAACAGGGCCACGGTCGCCCGGTTGGCGTCGAGGAAGACGTGGGTCTTGCGCGCCTCGAAGAAGAAGTCCGGGTGGTCCTTCAGGTACCCCTCCAGGTCTTCGACGCCCGATGCGACGAGCTGGTCGACCAGGGCCTTCACACCCGACCAGTCCTCCTGGAGCATGGCGATGGGCGCGTCGTCGAAGTGCGTGCGGTAGAGCTGCTCCGCGCGTGCCTCGGCGGCGTGCACGCGGTGCAGCAGACGCCGAAGCCATGCCCACGCACCCCAGCATGCGAGCAACCCTGCCAACAGGGCCATGGCCGAGGCTACGGCCAAGGCAATTCGCCCAGCAAGGCCGAGAGCTCGGCGTTGAACGCGTCGGGGTCCTCCAGCATGGGGAAGTGCCCGACGTCCGCCATTGTTCGAACCGTCAACCGTTCGCGACGCGGCAGCTCCTCGATCAAGGGAATGAGCGCTCGAGAGTTGATCGCCTGGACCGACACACCCGCCCGCGGCCACCGTTCATCGATGTCCCACGCCAGCAGCGCGCGCATGGACGGGATCGCCACCGACGGCGGCACCGATGCCATCGTGGCGGTCAGTTCGTCGACGACACCGGCGCCATTCCGGTCGACGAGGGTGATCATCCGCACCAGTCCGGCGATCGACCCTGGCAGGTCGGCCTCGAGCGGCTCCAGGCGCGTGGCGATCTCCTCTTCGGGGCGGCGTGCGTACATGCGTGCATCCGTCAGGGTGTCGACACCGACGATGCCCAGAACGCCATCCGGGTTGTGGCGCGCGGCCTCGACCGCCACCGGGCCCCCCATCGAGTGACCCACCAGGAAGACGTTGACCAGGCCGAGCGCCTCGCGCACGAGGTGTACGTCGGAGGCCATGGCCACGAGGGTCGTCTCCGCGGGGGCGATGGCGGAAGTCCTGCCATGGCCGGCGAGGTCCAGGCTGACACATCGGAAGCGGTCGGCGAATGCGGCCATCTGGTGCCGCCAGCTCGACTGGTCGCAGCACCAGCCGTGCAGGAACAGAAGCGCTGTTTCGCCTGCTCCGACCTCGGTCCAGGCAATGCGCCTGCCGTCGTGCGCCAACGCCTCGCCTTGTCGGTGAGCCGAGGGATGGACTGCTTCTTCAACTTCGCTCACGAACGGCTCTCCGGGGGACCTGGCAGGGTGGTCCGGGAAAGTCGCCGCGCGATCCTGCTCACGAAACACCACTGTGCGGGTGACTATACGGGAGGCCGTTCGTTCGTGCTGGCGCATGGACGGAAAGGGACCCACGATGCGGCAGGTCTCAGACCTGGGCCAGGCCTCCGTCCACGAAGAGTTCGGCGCCATTGATGAAACTCGACTGGTCCGACGCAAGGAACACGACGGCCTGGCCCACCTCGGAGGGTTCTCCGAGGCGCCCGCTGGGAACCAGCGATGCGAGGTATCCCAGCAAACCTTCCTGCGCCTCCTTGCTGTCGCCTGCGAGGTCCGCGAGGCCCGCTGTGCGGATCGGGCCCGGGCTGACCACGTTCACGCGGATCTTCCGCTCTTTGAGATCGAGCACCCAGCTGCGTGCGAAGTTGCGCACGGCCGCCTTGGAGGCGCTGTACATGCTGAAGGATGCCGTTCCCTTGCTGCCCGCTGTGGAGCCGGTGAGGATGATCGAACCGCCATCCTTGAGCAGCGGGAGGGCCTTCTGGACCGTGAACACGACCCCCTTGACGTTGCGGTCGAAGGTGTCCGCGTAGTGCTGCTCCGTGATCTCGCCGAGTGGGAGCATCGTGCCGCCACCCGCATTCGCGAAGACGGCGTCGAGATGGCCGGAGGTGCGCTTGATCTGATCGAACAGTGCGTCCAGATCGGCGAGCTTGGTGACGTCGCCGCGAACGCCGATGCAGCCGTCTCCGATCGCCTGGGTGGCCGCATCCAGTTCGGCCTGCCGGCGTCCGGTGATGAAGACCTTCGCGCCCTCGGCCGCGAGGGCCTGGGCCGCGCCGAAGCCGATGCCGCTGGTACCGCCCGTCACGAGGACGACTTTTCCGTTGAGACGATTTGCCATGGTTTTCACTTTCGTTGGCTTGCCGGCCCGATGTGCCGGCATGAGGAATCGAGGCGAGGGTGCTTGCTACTGGAGGAACTTCTTCAGGCTCCGGATGAGCACGGCGGGCTGTTCTTCCGGAATGAAGTGGCCGGAGTTCTCGACCTTCACCATCTCGAGGTCGGCGGCCTGCGCGGTCAGTCGAAGCTTGAGGTAGTCGTGACCCGGGCCCCCAATGCCGAGCACCGGCATGCGCAGAACCCCGTGGCTGCGCGCGTCGACGATGTCCTGCGGGAACGCCTGGTACCACGCGTTGCCCGCCCGGATGGCGTCGGCCGTCCAGTACGCGCGGGCGTAGACATCACGGGACCGCGCGTCGATGGACCGGTCGTCCACCGTGAGGTAGTGGAAGAACCAGTCCTGCTCCACGCGGATGCCGCCGCCGGCCATCAGCCGCTCGGGCACACCCTTGACCTGATGGAACGCGAACCACCACAGGTACTGGTGGCTCGCGTCGCCTACCTTGTCGCCGAACTGGCCGACCTCGGGCAGGAGCGCGAGCTTCGCGAACCCGTCGTCGGGATGGACGACGTCGATCATCACGAGCCGGCGGGTGACCTCGGGGTGGTTCTGGGCCACGGCGAAGGCCACTTGGGCGCCGATGTCGTGACCCACCACGTGTGCCTCCTTCGCGCCGAGGTGGCGAATCAGATCGGCGATGTCCTTCGCCATGGTCTTCTTGTCGTAGCCGGCCTCGGGCTTGTCGGACGTCCCCATGCCACGCAGGTCGACCGACACCACACGGTAGCTCTGGGCGAGGGCGGGCATGACCTTGTGGTACTCCCACCAGTTCTGGGGCCAGCCTGGCAGCAAGACCAGCAACGGCCCGCGACCGCCAATCACGTAGTGCAGCTGGATGCCGTTGACCGCGGCCACGCCGTTCTCGAATCCCGGAAGTTCGGACACGAGCGCCTCGTCGGAGGATCCGGCGGGAGGTTCCGGCAGGGCGGCGCGGGACCCGGCCGCGATGAGCAGGGACGCCAGGAAGAGCGTCAGGGAAAGCAGGCGACGAGGGATCACTGAAAGCTCCATGTGCAGGGGCTGGGCCGTGGTGCCGCGGACGGGGCATCCGCGATCGAGGCCGACAGACGTTCTTGATGCATCGATGAGACCACTCGCGCACGCGGCGAACAATCCGGCGAGTGGACACACATCGCTCGTCCATTCGGACACGGCGCACGGCACGCCGCGCCGCGCCGCGGCTCAGCCGGCCGCGAGCGCGAGTTCGTCCGCGCGGGAGCGCGAACCGGTGGCACGGCTGCCGTTCGCCCGGGCGCTGTCGAAGCCGGAGGCGGTGTCGACGAGGCCGCGCGAGATCGCCACGCTGACCACCTGGGTGCGGGTCCTCGCGTCCAGCTTGGCCATCAGGGACTTGACGTGCGCCTTGACCGTGCCGAGCGCCATCGCGAGCTCGCTGGCGATGACCTTGTTGCAGCTCCCCTGCGACAGCCGGGCCAGCACCTCTACTTCGCGCGGCGTCAATTGCTCGTGTGTCATGCTGTTCGCCAGGCGCTGTGCCGAACGGGGGCAGACATACCGAAGCCCATGGGCCACCGATCTGACGCCGTCCTGGAACTCTTCCAGGCCCAGGCTGAGGGTCGCGTACCCGTGCACGCCTGCTTCCAATGCCCTGCGGATGTCACGTTCGCCACAGGCCTGGTTGATCGCGAAGATTCGAACGGCCCTGACGCGTGCGCGTGCATCGGGCCGCGAGCGTTCGGCCGCGAGGCGCAGGCCCGCCTGCCAATCGATCACCACCACGTCGATCGAATCCAGTCCGTCCGAATGCCCCTCGAGGAGTTCGTCGAGGCGACCCGACCGGACCTCGAACGAGCTGCAGCTCGTCAGGGCTGCGGCGATGCCGGATGAGATCAGCGGGTTCATCTCGGAGATCAGCACCCGGACAAGCCGTGGACGATTGGGGGGAAGGGACATGGAGGATCTCCGAGTGGGTCAGGCGATCGACCTGTTCCGAAGATGCGCAGGCGTTCGCGATGAACGCAACTCTACGTTTTGCCCTGCGCCGTATCTACTAGACTGAAGTAGAGCTTTTGGCCGGGAACCCGCTCCCTTCGCTGCCCGTGAGGCTGCCGGCCTTGCGCACGAGGTCGGCGAGCGATGTGGCTTCCATCTTGTGCATGACGTTGCCGCGGTGGAGTTTCACGGTCACTTCGGTGATGCCCATCTTCGCCGCGATCTGCTTGTTGGCGAGCCCTTCGACCACGAAGCCCATGACCTCGGTTTCGCGCCGCGTCAGCGACGCCGCCAGCCGCGCGATGCCGGCGATGCGGGCCTCCTGCGCCCTCCAGGTCCGGTCTTTCGCGAGGGCCGATGCGATCGCGTCGAGCATGTCCTGGTCACGGAACGGTTTCGTGAGGAATTCGAGCGCACCGCGCTTCATGGCGCGCGCGCAGGTTTCCACGTCGCCGTGGCCGGTGATGAAGATGATCGGAAGATGCCGGCCCCGCCCGGCGAGCTGCGCCTGCAGGTCCAGCCCACTGTCTCCCGGCAGGCGAACATCCAGGATCAAACAGCTCGGACGTTCGGGCAGCGGGGCCGAGAGCAGGTCTTCCGTGGAGGCGTAGACGCGGCACTCGAGGTCCACGCTGGCCAGAAGATCCGACAGCGCGTCCCGCATGTTCTCGTCGTCGTCGACGACATGAACCAGCGGAGGTGCGTCCGCGGACGCAGTGGGATCGGTCTGGAAATCCATGAGCTTCACGCCTTGAGGCAGAAGAGAGTGTATGCGTGGGGTGTGCGTGACGTCGACAAGGCGCGTGCGGGTGCCGATGCCCGTTTCAGCAGCCACCCATCAGGCAATCCTGGATGCCCGAGAGCAGCAGTGCACTGTCGACGGGCTTCGAGAAGAAGGTCCTGGCCCCCAATTGCATCGCTCGCTCTCGCACGGGAGGGTCATCGACGGACGTGAGGAACAGCACGGGCGTTCCGTCATGCGCTTCCACGAGGCGCCGATGCAGTTCGAGTCCGCTCATGCCGGGAAGGTTGACGTCCAGGATCAAGCATCTGACGTCCGTGCGCCGGGGATCCACGAGGTACTGTTCCGCAGATTCGAACGAGATGCAGTGGAGCCCCACGGACTCCAGGAGGTCGATGACCGCCTCGCGTATTGCCTCGTCGTCATCGACCAATGCGGTGAGAGGGGGTCTGGTCAAAGCAAGTCTTGCCTCGCGCGGGGAACTCAATTCGACGTACCGCACGGGGGAGAACTCGAGGTTCCGGCCCGTGACCTGTATGTCGCACGTGTGCGCTCGACAAATCCGTCGCCGAAAAACCCAGGAGGGTTTTGGCGATTCATTCAATGCCTTGATGAGCGTGGCTGTCCGAGAGGCAGCGAACGCGTTCGCCTCGCGCGCCAGGTCGCGAACGGACGACCTGCGGGCCAGTGTACCGACACGCCTTCCGGGTGGGTACTAGACCTTCGTCTAGATTCTTGCCTGGCTTCGTCAGAAGCTGTCGCCCGGCACCCGCACCCACCCCTCCATCAACACCCGCGCACTGCGGCTCATGATGGCCTTGGCCACGCTCCATTCGCCCTCGACCTTCACCGCTTCGGCACCGACCCGCAGGGTGCCGGACGGGTGGCCGAAGCGCACGGCCTGGCGTTCACCACCGCCCGCCGCGAGGTTCACGAGCGTGCCCGGAATGGCCGCCGCCGTGCCGATGGCCACCGCCGCGGTGCCCATCATCGCGTGGTGCAGCTTGCCCATCGACAGCGCGCGCACGAGCAGGTCGACGTCGCCCGCGGCCACCGGCTTGCCGCTCGACGCGGTGTAGCCGACCGGCTTCGCGACGAATGCGATCTTCGGGGTGTGCTGGCGCTTCGCAGCTTCGTCGATGGACTTGATCAGGCCCATGCGCACGGCGCCGTGGGCGCGCAGCGATTCGAACATCGCCAGCGCCTTGGGGTCGCCGTTGATGGCGTCCTGCAGCTCGGTGCCCTTGTAGCCGATGGCCTCGGCGTTCACGAAGATCGTGGGGATGCCGGCGTTGATCATCGTGGCCTTGAGGGTGCCGAGGCCCGGCACCTCCAGGTCGTCGACGAGGTTGCCGGTGGGGAACATCGAGCCGCCGGCGCCTTCTTCCTCGGCGGCGGGGTCCATGAATTCCAGCTGGACCTCGGCGGCGGGGAAGGTGACACCGTCGAGTTCGAAGTCGCCGGTTTCCTGCACCTCGCCGTTCGTCATCGGCACGTGCGCGACGATGGTCTTGCCGATGTTGGCCTGCCAGATGCGCACGACGGCGACACCGTCCCGCGGCACGCGGGCCGGGTCGACGAGGCCGTTGCTGATCGCGAACGGGCCCACGGCCGCCGACAGGTTGCCGCAGTTGCCGCTCCAGTCGACGAAGGCCGAGTCGATCGACACCTGGCCGAAGAGGTAGTCGACGTCGTGGCCGTCGCGGGCGCTGCGGTCCACGATCACCGTCTTGCTGGTGCTGGACGTGGCCCCGCCCATGCCGTCGATCTGCTTGGCATAGGGGTCGGGGCTGCCGATCACGCGCAGCAGCAGGGCGTCGCGCGCGGCGCCCGGTTCGCGGGCGCGGGCCGGGAGGTCCTCGCGGCGGAAGAACACGCCCTTGCTGGTGCCGCCACGGATGTACGTGGCGGGGATCTTGACTTGCGGAACGTGGGCCATGGGGATTCCTGTGAGCCTCAGGCGGCCTGCGCCGATTCGAGGAAGTCCTGCGCGAAGCGCTGCAGCACGCCGCCAGCCTCGTAGATCGACACCTCTTCGGCGGTGTCGAGGCGGCACGTGACCGGCACCTCCACACGTTCGCCGTTGCGGCGGTGGATCACGAGCGTCAGCGTCGCGCGCGGCGTGCGTTCGCCCACCACGTCGAAGGTCTCGGTGCCGTCGATGCCGAGCGTCTTGCGGTTCACGCCGGGCTTGAACTCGAGCGGCAGCGCGCCCATGCCGACGAGGTTCGTGCGGTGGATGCGTTCGAAGCCCTCGGCCACGATGGCCTCGACACCGGCCAGGCGAACGCCCTTGGCGGCCCAGTCGCGCGAGGAACCCTGGCCGTAGTCGGCGCCGGCGATGATGATCAGCGGCTGCTTGCGGGCCATGTAGGTCTCGATGGCTTCCCACATGCGCGTCACCTTCCCCTCGGGTTCGATGCGCGCGAGCGAGCCGGCCTTGACCTTGCCGTCCACCACCGCCATCTCGTTCTGCAGCGTGGGGTTCGCGAACGTGGCGCGCTGCGCCGTCAGGTGGTCACCGCGGTGGGTGGCGTAGGAGTTGAAGTCCTCCTCCGGCAGGCCCATCTTCGCGAGGTACTCGCCAGCCGCGCTGTCGAGCAGGATCGCGTTCGACGGCGAGAGGTGGTCGGTGGTGATGTTGTCACCCAGCACCGCCAGCGGCCGCATGCCGCGCAGCGTGCGAACGCCTGCCAGCGCGCCTTCCCAGTAGGGCGGGCGGCGGATGTAGGTGCTCTGCGGGCGCCAGTCGTACAGCGGTTTGACCTTCTCGCCGTCGTCCGCGCCGCGCGCGAACATCGGGATGTAGACCTTGCGGAACTGCTCGGGCTTCACGCTGGCGGCGACGACGGCGTCGATCTCCGCGTCGGTGGGCCAGATGTCCTTGAGCATCACGGGCTTGCCCTGCGCATCGGTGCCCAGCACGTCCTTCTCGATGTCGAAGCGGATCGTGCCGGCGATGGCGTAGGCCACCACGAGCGGCGGCGAGGCGAGGAAGGCCTGCTTCGCGTACGGGTGGATGCGGCCGTCGAAGTTGCGGTTGCCCGAGAGGACGGCGGTGGCGTACAGGTCGCGGTCGATGATCTCCTGCTGCAGCACCGGGTCGAGGGCGCCCGACATGCCGTTGCACGACGTGCAGGCGTACGCCACCACGCCGAAGCCCAGCTGTTCCAGCTCGGGCAGCAGGTCGGCCTCTTCCATGTACAGCGTCACGGCCTTCGAGCCGGGGGCGAGCGAACTCTTGACCCACGGCTTGCGGGTCAGGCCCGCGCGGTTGGCGTTGCGGGCCAGCAGGCCGGCCGCCACCATGTTGCGCGGGTTGTTGGTGTTCGTGCAGCTGGTGATGGCGGCGATGATCACGGCGCCGTCGGGCATCTGCCCCGGCGTTTCGGTCCACGGGGCGGCGATGCCGCGGGCGGCCAGGTCGGAGACGGGCAGCCGCTTGTGCGGGTTGCTCGGACCGGCCATGTTGCGCACGACGGAGGACAGGTCGAACTCCAGCACACGTTCGTACTCGGCGTTCACGAGGCTGTCGGCCCAGAGGCCCGTGTGTTTCGCGTACGCCTCGACGAGCGCGACCTGCTGGTCCTCGCGGCCGGTGAGCCGCAGGTACTTGATGGTCTGTTCGTCGATGTAGAACATCGCGGCCGTGGCGCCGAATTCGGGCGCCATGTTGGCGATGGTGGCGCGGTCGCCCAGCGTGAGGGCCGAGGCGCCTTCGCCGAAGAACTCGAGGTACGCCGACACCACCTTCTGCTGGCGCAGGAACTCGGTGAGCGCGAGCACGGTGTCGGTGGCGGTGATGCCCGGCTGCGGCTTGCCGGTGAGCTTGACGCCCACGATGTCGGGCAGGCGCATCCACGACGCGCGGCCCAGCATCACCGTCTCGGCTTCCAGCCCGCCCACGCCGATGGCGATCACGCCGAGCGCGTCGACCATGGGCGTGTGGCTGTCGGTGCCCACCAGCGTGTCGGGGTACGCCACGCCGTCGGTCACCTGCACCACCGGCGACATGTGCTCCAGGTTGATCTGGTGCAGGATGCCGTTGCCCGGGGGGATCACGTCGACGTTCTTGAACGCCTTCTTGGTCCAGTTGATGAAGTCGAAGCGGTCCTCGTTGCGGCGGTCCTCGATCGCGCGGTTCTTCGCGAACGCATCGGGGTCGAAACCACCGCACTCGACGGCCAGCGAGTGGTCCACCACCAGCTGCGTGGGCACCACCGGGTTGACCAGCGAGGCGTCGCCGCCCTGGGCCGTGATGGCGTCGCGCAGGCCGGCCAGGTCGACGAGGGCGGTCTGGCCGAGGATGTCGTGGCAGACGACCCGGGCCGGGAACCACGGGAAGTCGAGGTCGCGCCGGCGCTCGATCAGCTGGCGCAGCGAGTCGTCCAGCGTGGCCGGATCGCACCGGCGCACGAGGTTCTCGGCCAGCACGCGCGAGGTGTAGGGCAGGCGGTCGAAGGCGCCGGGCTGGAGCGCGTCGACGGCGGCACGCGCGTCGAAGTGGTCCAGCGCGGTGCCGGGCAGGGGTTTGCGGTGGGCGGTGTTCATCACGGACGCTTGTTCAGTGGCACGAAGGTCTGGTCCTCCGGACCCGTGTAGTTTGCGCTCGGACGGATGATCTTGCCGTCGATGCGCTGCTCGATGACGTGGGCGCTCCAGCCGCTCATGCGCGAGATGACGAACAGCGGCGTGAACATCGCGGTGGGCACGCCCATCAGGTGGTAGCTGACGGCGCTGAACCAGTCGAGGTTCGGGAACATCTTCTTGGCGTCGGCCATCACGGACTCGAGGCGCTCGGCGATGTCGAACAGCTTCGTGTTGCCGGCGGCCTTCGACAGGTCGCGGGCGACGGTCTTGATGACCACGTTGCGCGGGTCGCTGACCGTGTAGACCGGGTGGCCGAAGCCGATCACCACTTCCTTGCGCTCGACGCGGGCGCGGATGTCGGCCTCGGCCTCGTCCGGGTTGTCGTAGCGGGCCTGGATCTCGAGGGCCACCTCGTTGGCACCACCGTGTTTCGGGCCGCGCAGCGCGCCGATGCCGCCGGTGATGGCCGAGTAGAAGTCGCTGCCCGTGCCCGCCACCACGCGGCAGGCGAACGTGGACGCGTTGAACTCGTGTTCGGCGTACAGGTTCAGCGAGATGTTCATCGCACGCACCCAGGCGTCGATGGGCTTCTTGCCGTGCAGCAGGTGCAGGAAGTGGCCGGCGATGCCGTCGTCGTCGGTCTCGACGTCGATGCGGCGGCCGTTGACGCTGAAGTGGTACCAGTACAGCAGGGCCGAGCCGAGGCTGGCCATCAGGCGGTCGGCGATGTCGCGCGCGCCGGGGTGGTTGTGGTCGTCCTTCTCGGGCAGCACGCAGCCGAGGGTGGAGACGGCCGTGCGCATCACGTCCATCGGGTGGGTGGACGCGGGCAGCTGCTCCAGCACGTTGCGCAGGGCGGCCGGCAGGCCGCGCAGGCCGCGCAGCTTGGCCTTGTAGGCGAACAGTTCGGGGGCGTTCGGCAGCTTGCCGTGCACGAGCAGGTGGGCCACTTCCTCGAACTCGCAGGCGGTGGCCAGGTCGAGGATGTCGTAGCCGCGGTAGTGCAGGTCGTTGCCGGTGCGGCCCACCGTGCAGAGGGCGGTGTTGCCGGCCGTGGTGCCCGACAGGGCGACGGACTTCTTCGGCTTGAAGCCGGGGAGGGTGGTGTCGGTGGTGGACATGCGTGTGTCTCCTGTCGGGGTCAGTTGGACTTGCGGCTGGCGAACAGCTGGTCGAGGTGGGCCTCGAACTCGTGGTAACCGATGCGATCGTAGAGCTCTTCGCGGGTCTGCATCAGGTCGACGACGTTCTTCTGGTGGCCGTCGCGGCGGATCGCCGTGTAGACGGCCTCGGCCGCCTTGTTCATCGCGCGGAACGCGCTGAGCGGGTACAGCACCATGCCGCAGCCGGCCGAGCGCAGCTCGTCGACCGTGAACAGCGGGGTCTTGCCGAACTCGGTGATGTTGGCCAGCACCGGCACCTTCACGGCGTCGACGAAGCGGCGGTAGGTGGGCAGGTCGTACGCGGCCTCGGCGAAGATGCCGTCGGCGCCGGCCTCGACGCAGCGCACGGCGCGTTCGATGGCGGCGTCCACGCCGTCCACCTGGATGGCGTCGGTGCGGGCGATCAGGAAGAAGTTCGCGTCGGTGCGCGCGTCGGCGGCGGCCTTCACGCGGTCGACCATCTCGTCGGCGGTGACGATCTCCTTGCCCGGGCGGTGGCCGCAGCGCTTGGCGCCCACCTGGTCCTCGATGTGGCAGGCGGCGGCGCCGAACTTGATCAGGCTCTTGACGGTGCGGGCGATGTTGAACGCGCTCGGGCCGAAGCCGGTGTCGATGTCGACCATCAGCGGCACGTCGCACACGTCGGTGATGCGGCGCACGTCGGTCAGCACGTCGTCGAGGGTGTTGATGCCCAGGTCGGGCAGGCCCAGCGAGCCGGCGGCGACGCCACCCCCCGACAGGTAGATGGCGCGGTAGCCCGCACGCTTGGCCAGCAGGGCGTGGTTGGCGTTGATGGCACCGATCACCTGCAGCGGGGATTCGTCCTTCAGGGCCTGCCGGAAGCGGGCGCCGGCGCTGGTGGGCATCTGGGAAGTCGTCATGCGGGGTTCTCCTGTGATGGGTCTTCCAGCGCAAGGCGCGTGCCGGGTCGGGGCGGCGCACGCAAGACCTTGATTTCAAAGGAAAAGCGCTTGCGGAGCAAGGCTTTTGCGGCGGTTGATGTTTCATTCATGAAACGCTTGTGTTCCAATGTGGAACATGAGTGAAACGCGCATCGTCGCCGTCGGCTTCCACCGGCTCAAGGGCCTGCTGCAGGCGCTGGCGCCCATGTACAAGGCCGTGGCCGACGTCGAGGTGCTCGACAAGGGCTTCGACGAGGCCGTGGCCGAACTGCGCGCCCGACCCGCCGACGTGGTGGTGGCCGCCGGCTCCAACGGCGCCTTCCTGCGCCAGCAGCTCGACGTGCCGGTGGTGCTGGTCAAGGTGGGCGGCTTCGACGTGATGCGGGCCCTGGGCCGGGCTCGCGGCGTGGCCACGCGCATCGCCCTCGTGACCTATGGCGACGTGCCCGACGAGGTGCAGCAGTTCGACCGCCTGTTCGGCCTCGGCATCGTGCAGCGCGCGTACACCACGGAAGAGGACGCCCGCGACGTGGTGCGCGAGCTGAAGGCGCTGGGCACCGAGGCCGTGGTGGCGCCGGGGCTGGTCGCCGACCTCGCCGACGAGGCCGGCATGGTGGGTGTGTTCCTGTATTCGCAGGACGCGGTGCGCGAGGCCCTCGACGACGCCATCGAGATGGCCCGCATCGGCCGCATCGAACTCGCCAAGCGCGAGCGGCTCAACACCGTGCTGGGCCAGCTCACCGACGGCGTGGTGGCGGTGGACCTGAAGGAGTGCATCGACACGGTGAACCCGGCGATGGCGAAGTTCCTCGGTGCGCCCGCCGAAGCGCTGCTGGGGCGGCCGCTGAGCGAGGTGGCGCCCGAGCTGAGCCTGCGCCACACGCTGCGCGACGCGCGCGACGAACCCGAGCAGATCCACCGCCACGGCAACCGCACCCTGGTCGCGAGCCGCATGCCCATCCTGGAACAGGGCCGGCTCACGGGCGCGGTGCTGACGTGCCAGGACGCCGTCTCCATCCACCGCGTGGACCGCCACCTGCGCGCGCGCCAGGCGCCGCGCGAGGCGCAGGCGCGCTATGAACTGGGCCACCTGATCGGCACCAGTGCGGCGGTGGTGTCGGCGAAGGCCCGGGCCGAACACTGCGCGCGCAGCCAGGCCACGGTGCTGATCACCGGCGAGAGCGGCACCGGCAAGGAGCTGCTCGCGCAGGGCATCCACAACGCGGGCAGCCGGCGGCGCCAGCCCTTCGTGGCGATCAACTGCGCGGCCTTCCCCGAATCGCTGCTCGAAGGCGAACTGTTCGGCCACGAGGAAGGGGCCTTCACCGGCGCGCGCCGTGGCGGCCGCGCGGGGCTGTTCGAGGCCGCGCACACCGGCACCATCTTCCTCGACGAGGTGGGCGAGATGCCCGTGTCGCTGCAGACGCGGCTGCTGCGCGTGCTGCAGGAGCGCGAGATCGTGCGCATCGGCGCCACGGAACCCATCCCGATCGACGTGCGCGTGATCGCGGCCACGCACCGCGACCTGAAGGCGCAGGTGGCCGGCGGCGGCTTCCGCAACGACCTGTACTACCGGCTGAACATCCTCGGCCTGTCGCTGCCGCCGCTGCGCGAGCGGCTGCAGGACCTGCCGCTGCTGTTCGCCCACCTGCTCGACAAGGTCTCGTCGCGCGTGGGCCTGTCGCCCGCGCCGCTGGAGGCCGTGTGGCCCGACCTGCTGGCGCTCGGCGGGGCGTACGGCTGGCCGGGCAACGTGCGCGAGCTGGAGAACATCGTCGAGCGGCTCGTGGTGCACGGGTCGGAGCTGTCGGGTGGGCGCGAGGCGCTGCGGGCGCTGGTGCCGGAATGGTTCGAGTCCGCTCCAGCGCCCTCGCTGTCGGACCAGCGCCGTGCCGCCGACCTGCGCCACGTGCACGAGGTGCTGGCCGCGTGCGGCGGCGACCGAACGCTCGCGTGCGAGCGCCTGGGCATCAGCCGCACGACGCTGTGGCGCCGCCTGCAGGAGGATTCATGATCGACCGCGACGCCGTGTTCGTGCTGGGCGCGCAGGACCCCGAGATGCGCGAGATCGAGCGGGTGGCCACCGCGGCGGGCCACGCCGTCTTCCATGCCGCGTCGAACGGGCTGCGGTGCACGCCTCAGACGGCGTACGAGGCCGACGGGGTCGCGCGTGCCGGGGCCGACGGCATCGTGCGCGCCGCGGTGCTGCGACCCACCGCGCCCACCGTGTGGGTCGAGTGCCGCATCGCCGGCCGCGAGCCGCTCGTGCGCGTCGACCACCATCACCCCGGCGACCCGGGCTTCACCGCGCCGCCGGCCGACTACCTGCGCGGCTCGTCGCTCGGCCAGGTGCTGGCCCTGCTCGCCCGCGAGCCCACGCCCACGCAGCGGCTGCTCGCGGCGAGCGACCACTGCCTCACCGCGGCCTACCAGGGCGAATGCCCCGGCGTCGATCCCGACGAGCTGCTGTTCCTGCGCGCGTCGTGGAAGGCGTTCATCGCGAAGCGGTCGCTGACCGAGGTGATGACCGGCATCCTCGACGCCGCACGGCACGTGAAGCAGCGCTTCGACCACGCCTCCGGCGAGGCGCGTTTCCTCGACCCGACACGCGTGCCCATGGACCTCGCCGAGGGCGCGGCCTATGCCGGCGTGCCGGTGCGCTACCGCGCGTGGCTGCCCGACGGGCAGGTCAAGGAGATGTTCAAGGGCGGCACGCCCGAGGCCGTCGAAGCCTTCATGGCCGCGCACGAAGCCGCGGGGCGGCAGGTGTACGGCAACCCGCACCGCGGGTACGGCGGGGCCTACTGGCCGGGGTGAACCCCGCAGTCGGTGGGCATCGCCACGGACTCGCACCGCTGGTACGCCTGCGCCAGCACCCGGCCGCCGTCCACGCGGAACGCCGCGAAGCAGGCACTGCTTTCGTCGAACCGGCGCCACGCGGCCGCGCACCGCGTGGCCTTGTCCTCGAGCGGCGCCAGCGACTGTGAAGGGCCGATCACGGCCGGGGCGGTCTGCATGGGTGGGGCCGGCCGCGTGTTCGCCGTCACGGCGGGCCGGGGCGATTCCATGGGCTCCGCGGTGTTCACGCGCACCGGCGGCGGCGGGTCGATGGGGATGACCTTCGCCGAGGTGCGGCGCCCCTCGGGCGCGCGGTCGCCGTAGAACACCCGGCCGTTGGCGTCGGTCCACCGGTACACCTCGGCGGACCGGGCGCCGGCGGCGGCCAGCAGGCAACACACGAAAACGGGCCACGCGCGTCGAGGTTTCACGACAGTCTCCTGGCAGCCGGTGCGATGCCGGCCTCGGCGTCCATTGGACGACGTGCGGCCGGCCCTTGCAACGGCGGCGCCGAACGGCCCTGCGGCCGTCCGGACTTCAGGTCCGCTTCACCAGCACCGGCTCCTGGCGCCAGCGCTGCGGGAACATCTTCTTCAGGTTGTCCAGCTTGGGCAGGTCGTGGACGACGATGTACGGCGCGCGCGGGTTTTCGGTCAGGTAGTCCTGGTGGTAGACCTCGGCCGGGTAGAACGCCGGGCCCGGTTCCACGCGCGTGACGATCGGGGCGCCGAATGCCCGGGCCGCGTCCAGCTGGGCGATGTAGGCCTGGGCCACCTTCACCTGCGCCGGGTCCTGCGTGAAGATCGCGGAGCGGTACTGGGTGCCGCGGTCCGGGCCCTGGCGGTTGAGCTGCGTGGGGTCGTGGGCCACCGAGAAGAAGATCTGCAGCAGCGCGCCGTAGCTGACCTGGGTGGGATCGAAGGTGACCTCCACCGCTTCGGCGTGGGACGTGCGGCCGCTGCTCACCGCGTCGTACGACGCGGTGGCCGCCGAGCCGCCGCTGTACCCGGAGACCGCGCGCTGCACGCCCTTCACGTGCTGGAAGACACCCTGCACGCCCCAGAAGCAGCCGCCGGCGAACACCGCTTTCTGCAGGCGGGGGCCGTCGGCCGGCACGTCCTGCAGCGGTGCGGGGAGTTGCACGGCCGCCTCGGCGGCGTGGAGGGCCGGGCCCTGCCACGCGAGGCCTGCGGCGAGCACGGCGGCGCCTGCGGCGAGGAACAGCATGCCGCGGCGGCGAACGGCGGGGGATGACGAAGTGGTCATGATGGAGGGTCTCCGGAGGGGATGGGGGTCAGCCGAACGTGAAGGCATAGGCCGACACGCCGGGGTCGAGGAACTCGATGCTGAAGGTGCGCTCGCGCACGTCGCCGGGCTGGCGCACCAGCTGGTAGAGGCGCTGCGAGGTCACGGTGCCGCTGCCGTCGGGGGCCACGTCGACGCCGCGTGCGTCGCCGGGGTCCTGGCCGTCGACACGCACCTTGAAGCGCACGGGCTTGCCGTCGGGGCCCGGGCCCAGCACGAGGTGCAGGTCGCGGGCCTGGAAGCGGTAGACGATGCGGCCGGACGTCGCCGCGAGTGTCGCGCTCTCGGGGCCGACCTTCCAGTGGCCGGCCAGGCCCCAGTCGTTGAGCGCGAGGCGCGCGGGCGTGGCGTAGGCGGCCGCTTCGTCATGGCGCGCGTTCGGGGTGGACACGAAGTTCTCCGCACGCTCGTAGCCGAGGTAGGTCTCGGGGGAGCGCACGGCGGCCATGTCCGCGGCCTGCTGCACGCCTTTCGCGTCCACCTCCGTGAGCCCGGCGGAGACCTGCGCCGCACCGGCTTCGCGCAGCAGCTGCTGGATCACGCGCTCCGTCCCGGCCTCGTCGCCTTCGCCGAAGTGGTGGTGGCGCACGCGGCCCTGGGCGTCGATCAGGTAGTGGGCCGGCCAGTACTGGTTGCGGAAGGCGCGCCAGATGGCGTACTGGTTGTCGATGGCGACGGGGTACGTGATGCCCAGGTCCGACACGGCCTTCTTCACGTTGGCGAGGTCGCGCTCGAAGGCGAACTCGGGGGCGTGCACGCCGACCACCACGAGGCCCTGGTCGCGGTACTTCCCGGCCCACGCCTTGACGTACGGCAGCGTGCGCAGGCAGTTGATGCACGAGTAGGTCCAGAAGTCCACCAGCACCACCTTGCCGCGCAGGCCGGCCGTGGTCAGCGGGGGCGAGTTGAGCCACTGCGTGGCACCGTCGAGCGGCGGCACCTCGCCCTCGTCGGGCAGGGCGCCGGCCTCGGGGCCGCGCATCGCGGCGCCGGCGGCCATCATGGCGGGGCCGCCCTGCATCATCATCGCGGGCTCGCCGCGCATCGCCATCGCGCCGCCGTCCGGGCGGGGCGCGCCGAGGCGGTCCACCAGCGCCTGTTCGAGGGCGCCCGTGGAGGCCGTGGACAGCTGCGCCAGCACGCCGGTGTCGAGCCCGGTCGCGATGGCGGCCACGCCGGCGAGCATCGCCGCGCCGAGGCCACGTCGCACCCATTCGCCCACGCCGAGCGATCGCTTGAGCGCGGCGAACACCTTGCCGCCGAGCAGCAGGGCTGCCGCCATCGACGTGGCCGCGCCCGCGGCGTAGGCGAACAGCAGCAGCGTGGTGCCGATGCTCGCGCCCTGCAGCGCGGCGCCGGTCAGGATCAGCCCGAGGATGGGGCCGGCGCACGGCGCCCACAGCAGGCCGGTGGCGACCCCCAGCAGCAGCGAGGCGCCGGGGCGGGGCGTGTCGCCGCCGCCCGAGGTCTCCGACAGCCGGCCGCCCAGGGCCACGAGCGGCCGGGTGAGGCGCTCGGCCAGGCCGGGCCACAGCAGCGTCAGCGAGAACACGGCCACCAGTGCCAGGGCCACCCACCGGCCGTACTGGTTGGCGGCGACGACCCAGCCGCCGCCGACGGCGGCGAGCGATGCGACGGCGGCGAAGGTCAGCGCCATGCCGGCGAGCAGCGGCAGCCCGCTGCGCGTGAAGGGCTGGCGGGCGCGCGAGAACACGAACGGCAGCACCGGGAGGATGCAGGGGCTGAGGATGGTCAGCACCCCGCCGAGGTAGGCGAGGACGATGAGCAGCATGGGGAGGTTCCCGTGGCGAAGGGAGTCAGGAGGCCTTGGGCGCGAAGTTCAGCGACACGCCGTTCATGCAGTAGCGCAGGCCGGTGGGCTTGGGGCCGTCGTCGAACACGTGGCCCAGGTGGCCGCCGCAGCGGCGGCAGTGCACCTCGGTGCGCACCATGCCGTAGGCGCGGTCCTGGTGGGTGGCCACGGCGCCGTCCAGCGGCTTCCAGAAGCTGGGCCAGCCGGTGCCGCTCTCGAACTTGGTGGTGGACGAGAACAGCGGCAGGGCGCAGCCCGCGCAGGTGAACGTGCCGGCGCGGTGCTCGCGTTCGAGCGGGCTCGAGCCGGGCCGCTCGGTGCCTTGCTGGCGGAGCACGGCGTACTGCTGCGGCGTCAGCCGTTCGCGCCATTGCGCGTCGGTGAACGTGACTTCGAAGACCTCGGCCGGTTGGGCGGCCGCGGCGTGGCGGGCGAACAGGCCGGCGGCGGTGCTGGCCAGCAGGAGGTGGCGTCGGGTTGGCATGGAATCCTCGGGGTGCGGTGGTGCGATGAACGAAGCTTAGGCAGCGGCGTTCCCGAAGTCCTCACGCAAAGTTCAAGGAATCGTGACAACTCGGCCGGCCGGGATTGCGCACAATGGAAACTCCCTGTCCCCCTGGTTCCCCTCGATGACCTCCCCGCGCCGCGTCCTGCTGGTCGAAGACGACGCCCACATCGCCGACCTGCTGTCCCTGCACCTGCGTGACGAGGGCCTGGAGGTCGTCCACTGCGCGCGGGGCGACGACGGCCTGCGCGAACTCGAGCGCGGCGGATGGGACGCGCTGGTGCTGGACCTGATGCTGCCCGGCGTCGACGGCCTGGAGATCTGCCGACGCGCCCGCGCGATGACCCGCTACACGCCCATCATCATCATCAGCGCCCGGTCGAGCGAGGTGCACCGCATCCTGGGCCTGGAGCTCGGGGCGGACGACTACCTCGCGAAGCCGTTCTCGGTGCTGGAACTGGTGGCGCGCGTGAAGGCGCTGCTGCGGCGGGTCGATGCCCTGGCCCGGAACGCGCAACTGGACACCGGCAGCCTCTCGGTCGCGGGCCTGTCCGTCGACCCGATCGCCCGCGAGGTGAAGCTGGACGGTCGCCGTGTCGACCTCACCCCGCGCGAATTCGACCTGCTGTACTTCTTCGCCCGCCAGCCGGGCAAGGTGTTCTCGCGCATGGACCTGCTCAACGCGGTGTGGGGCTACCAGCACGAGGGGTACGAGCACACCGTCAACACGCACATCAACCGCCTGCGCGCGAAGATCGAGCCGGACCCGGCCCAGCCCGCACGCATCCTCACGGTCTGGGGCCGCGGCTACAAGTTCGCGGAGCCGGAGGGGGCCGCATGATGGCGAGGCTGACGCTGACGCAGCGGCTCTCGCTGGTGTTCGCCGGGCTGCTGCTGCTGTGCAGCGGCACGTCGGCGTGGCTGCAGCTGCGGGCGAACCGCATGCACGAGCTGGAGGTGGTGCAGGGCCTGTCGCGCGACGTCGCCGAGAGCATCGCCCGCGACGTGCAGCTCACCGACGCCCACGGGCTGATGCCGGGCGCCGTGCGCACCCTGTTCAACCAGCTGATGATGGTCAACCCGAGCGTGGAGGTGTACCTGCTGGAGCCCGACGGCCGCATCGCGGGCCACGCCGCGCCGGAAGGCCGGCTGCGGCGCGACCGGGTCGACCTCGCACCCGTGCGGCGGATGATCGACGGCGCGGCACTGCCCATCCTGGGTGACGACCCGCGCAGCGCGGACGGCCGCAAGGTGTTCAGCGTGGCGCCGCTGCGCGTCGACGGACGCGAGGTCGGCTACATCTACGTGGTGCTGCTGGGCGAGGACCACGACCAGTACGCGGCGCGCGGCTCCGCCAACGCGGTGCTGAAGACGGCGCTGTGGTCCATCGGGATGGTGGCGGTGCTGTGCCTCGCCGCGGGCCTGGTCGCGTTCACGCTGATCACGCGGCCGCTGCGCCGGCTGACCGACGCGGTGCGCCACTTCGACGTGGGCGGCGCGCCGCGGACCGTGCCGCCCCTGGCGGAGGGTCATGGCGGCGACGAGATCGCGGTGCTCGACGGCGCGTACCGCCAGATGGTGGCGCGCATCGACGAGCAGTGGCAGGCGCTCTCGCGCCAGGACCAGGAGCGCCGCGAGCTGATCGCCAACGTGTCGCACGACCTGCGCACGCCGCTGTCCTCGCTGCACGGCTACCTCGAGACCCTGCTGCTGAAGGACGACACCCTCGCGCCGCCGGAGCGCCGCCGCTACCTCGGCATCGCGCTGGAACAGAGCCGCAAGGTGGGGGCGCTCGCGCAGAGCCTCTTCGAACTGGCGCGGCTGGAGTACGGCTTCGTCACGCCCGAGCGCGAGGCGTTCTCGATGACCGACCTCGTGCAGGACGTCTTCCAGAAGTTCGAACTCGCGGCCGAGGCCCGGCAGGTCGCGCTGAAGGCGACGTTCCCGCCGCAGCTGCCGGCCGTGGATGGCGACCTGGGGCTGATCGAGCGGGTGCTGGGCAACCTGCTCGACAACGCGTTGCGGTACACGCCGGAGGGCGGGTCCATCGAAGTCGCGCTCGCGCGACGGGACGTGGCGGTGGACGTGACGGTGGCCGACACCGGGCCGGGCATTCCGCCGGAGCTGCGCGAGGGCCTGTTCCAGAAGCCGTTCACGGTGGGCGGCGCACGCCGTGATGGCGGGCTGGGCCTGCGCATCGTGCACCGCATCCTCGAACTGCATGGCGCCCGCATCGAATTGCTGGACGGGGACGGGGCCGGGGCGCGCTTCCGCTTCTCGCTCCCGGCGGCTGGCGCGTGATGATCCAGCGGCGATACTCCGGTGGGAAGGCGCAAGATCGGCGTCTTCGAGACGAGAGGTGAACCGGAAGTGATCGCGATGACGTG